>NZ_KV841559.1:0-50973 GCF_001839535.1 Streptococcus sp. HMSC36C04
TCCTTATAAACGTACGTCACTTCCGTCGTCCCTTCACTTACTTTCCCTTGTTCGTTACTTGGAAGTTGGTCTAAAAGCAATTCGTAAGTTTTTCCATTAGAAGTTACTATAGTCGTTTGTCTATGTTCCGTCGTATCATAATTAGCACCAATGGATGTATTAGGTGTATCTTCAACACTCTCTTTAATCGTTTCGCCAGCTTGATTTCTATAATTTACGATAACATTTCCAGTCACTTCAACGTAAGAATTATATACATTGGTTATTCCTAATTTAACTGTACCTGTTATATTATCAGATGACGATACATATTTATAAACTTTACCATTGAATGTTATTCGGTCTTCATGCGTTCCTGTATAACTTTCACCTATAAGTGTGCCTTTAGGTTTGACAGTTTGTGTTTCTGTCAACTTAGTAGTTGTACCTTGAATATAATTGTCAAGTAATACAGTCCCTGCTTTATTATAGCTAAAGAATTTATAACTTAAATTAGGCTTAGTTAAAACGAAAGGTGAAGGCAATTTACTTGTAATGGCTAGCCAATATCCTTTATCAAATTCCGAATATCTACGCATAGTAAACGAAATAACACTGCCATTTTCTGTTACACCTGCAATACTAGTTTTATAAAAATCAGGATTGTCGTAGCTATCTGTAATTCCTGCTGTAGAAGTAGTTGCAGCTAAACGATTATCAGATTGTTTCTCAACATAAGAACCAGTTATTTTTACTGGTTTGAAGTTATAATCTGTTATCCCTTCCTCATGAGTCTTTCCATCAGCAAGTATCGTTTTTGACAAACTTGTCAGCGCCAATATAGCCGGATTGTCTTGATTAAATTGAATGAGATTATCATCTTCATCATAAAAACGGATTTTGACACCATACCTAGACGGTGCTGATAAATTATAAAAAGTATAGATTCCTTTTGTTGGATCTTTTTCCGCAAAACCGATGATACCTGTTCCACTATTTAAATTTGTTACTTCATACACGACTTTAGCAATTTTTTTACCATTATAGCTTGAATTTTGTAAATTTGTGTAAGTGGCTGTTATAGTCTGACCTTTGTCAATCTTTGGAATAACAAATCTACCCGAAAGAGTGGTGGTATAAGCTGCTACGGGATTGTTAGCAAATTTCTTACCACTGCTTACATATTCTTCGTATGACATCGCTTTAGGCATATCTTGCTGACCAAATTCAGTTGTACCTGTAATTGATAGGTGAGCATTTGGTTCGTTTTCAAATTTCAGTCCTTGAGTTACAACTTCACTAAGATATCCTGGCTTAGTTGTATTGGCCTGCGCTACTGCAAGATCGTTTTTGTATTTCTCTATCGCTTCTTTGATACGTTTTGCTTGTTCTTTTTCACGCGCATTAGCTTCTGCTTCTAGAGTAGCGACTTCTGCTTCAGTATTCGCAGTTCCAATATTTTCTGTCGCCTCTTGCTTTGCTTCAATCCCATTATTCTTGGCTTCTGTTACAGCGTCTTTTAATTCTTGATTTTCAACTGTTACATTTGGATTTTGATTTTCTGTCTGTGCAGTAGATAGCATTGCTTGAGAAGCGGCTGCAGTAGGTGCTGTTGCAGCTGCTCTACTAGTTGAATTCATAGTAGTAGCTGAATCAGCCTTTGTAGTTGTCAGAGTAGTATTATCTTCTTGTCTAGCCATTTGTGATTGTACAACAAGACTTGTATCTGACGCTTCAGCTATAGGTATAGGTGCTGTTGTTTTAGGACTTTCAATATCATCAGCCGCCACACTCTTGTGTAAACTAAACATTGCGATTATTCCAAATATAATAACACCAACAGTCCCGTAAATTTTATTTTTACGAATTGAGCCATGACCTTGAAGTTCATTATTTTTTCTAAACATGCTAGTATCCTTTTTATAAATTATTTATCTTATCTATTCCTGAAGGTATAACTATATATGGAAATAGAAGAATTTCATTACTAATTACAACTATATTATTACTTGTAATCACGTTAAAGATGTCATTATACATTATACTTTGATAACTGGAATAATTCAACTAATATGATACTAAAATACATAAAAAACACATATAAACTGTAGTTAAAATAAAGATAGCTGCAAAGTTGTTCACAGCTATCTTATAATGAGATGAAGATTGTTCGTTTTATCTACATTTCTTTTGTTGTTTTCAAATTATCATTTTCAAAAGAAAGACCCGTACCATGAGGTAGGGACTTTCAATTCTTATTTCGCAATTGGGTAAACAGAAACTTGTTTTTTATCGCGACCTTTGCGTTCAAAGCGTACAACACCTTCAACTTTTGCAAACAAAGTGTCATCTCCACCACGTCCAACGTTGATACCTGGATAAATGTGAGTACCGCGTTGACGATAAAGAATTGATCCACCAGTTACAGTTTGTCCGTCAGCCGCTTTAGCTCCAAGACGTTTTGCTTGTGAATCGCGTCCGTTAGATGTAGAACCTCCACCTTTTTTATGGGCGAAAAGTTGCAGATTAGCAAGATTCATTTTCAACATAATGTTTTTCCTCCGTGTTAGTTTTCTGTGATAACTCTTGTCTGGACGAACTCAGCTGAGTCCTCCGATAGGTTTGCCATACCCAAGAAGAATGATTCAAAGAAAAGCTGAGTCATTTCTCTTTGGTGAGGTGGAATATCTGTAGGAATCTCTACCCGTAAGAATCCACCTTCTTCTTCGTTTAATTCTAAGATTGGTTCATAGCCTGCGAATTTTTCAATCGAATTGATGAAATTTATGGCAAGCGTAGAAACCGACGCACACACGACATCAAAGCCGTATTCGCCACTTTCGGCGTGTCCAGTAATTTCTGCACTCCTCAGCTCACCATCCTCGGCTCGTTCAAAGACTGCTTGTATCATGTGCTCTCCTTAAAAATCAAGCGTTGATTGCATTGATGACAACCTTAGTATATGGTTGACGGTGACCTTGTTTACGATGGCTACCTTTTTTAGGTTTGTACTTGTAAGTAACAACCTTCTTTTGTTTTCCTTGTTTTTCAACAGTTCCAACAACAGTAGCTCCAGAAACAAGCGGAGTTCCGACAACAGTGTTTTCACCACCAACAAGAACAACTTCGTCAAATGTTACATCTTGACCAGCTTCAACGTCTAATTTTTCAACGTAGATTGCTTGACCAACTTCAACTTTAACTTGTTTGCCGCCAGTTTTAATGATTGCGTATGTGCTCATTATGCACCTCCTATGAATTTTACGGGTTTCCCCTAATTTTGTGAAGACTCGCCTAGCATCGTGGGACGAACCACTTATGACGATGTTCGAGCGGTTGCACAGGCTGTGCATAGTCAACTCTCTAAGTATAGCATTTCTAGAATTATTTGACAAGTATTTTTTATCAAAAGACTAACTGAGTAGCTTTTAGTAATTTCCCAGAATAACTTCCAATCTCAAAATCCGTTCTTATTACAACAATCCTTCAATCATCTCATCCACTTCGTCTGTTTCTGCTTCTGGTGTGATTTCAGTAATGATGATATCAGCAACAGCACGTTCCACTAATCCTTCCACATCCATACGTGTTTCGTATTGCTCTGCATTTTTTATCTTTGGATTGGTTTTCGGACGATCTGGGGCAAAAATGGTACAGCAATCTTCAAAGGGCTGAATTGAGATATTAAAGGTATCAATCTTTTCAGCAATGTCAATGATTTCCAGCTTATCCATGGTCACAACTGGGCGAATAATTGGAGTGTTAGTGACAGCATTGATTGCTTGCATGCTTTCTAGCGTTTGGCTAGCAACTTGACCAAGGCTTTCTCCGTTGATGATAACGAGCCCACCACGTTCTTCACGAATGCGATCTGTAATGCGCATCATAAAACGGCGAGTCAGGGTCATCAGATAAGCTTCTGGTGCTTTCGCTTTGATTTCTTCTTGAATTTCCGTAAATGGCACTTCAATAAATTGGATATTACCACCAAATTTGGTTAACTTGCGTGTCAAATTCTGCGCCTTTTTAAGAGCACCTGGACTTGTATAAGGCGGGCTCGCAAAGTGAACCGCTTCAATATCCACTCCACGTTTAAGGGCTAGATAGCCCGCAACCGGGGAGTCAATTCCGCCTGACAGCATCAACATCCCTTTTCCAGATGTCCCAACAGGAAGCCCACCTGCTCCACGGATTGTTTCATAAGACAGATAAGCTGCTTCTTCGCGGATTTCTACTTGCAGTGTAATATCTGGCGCTTTCATCATGACTTGAACATGTGGAATCGCATCAAAGACTGCATTTCCCAAGGTCTGGTTCAATTCACGACTATCCAATTCAAAATTGTGGTCACTGCGTTTACTGGCAATCTTAAAAGTCATCCCCTCTTTATAAATCTCTTTCATAATTGTCTGCACCGCTTCAACTAAAGCTGGTACTGATTTTTCAATCTTATAAGACGGAGAGAAATTTTGAATCCCAAAAATCTGTTTGAGCGATTCTGCAACTGGCTGATAGTCCGTTCCGTGAAGATAGACATGTGCACGATCTCGGTCTGCTTTCACATGCACATCTGGGTAGATAGAGAGGACTGCTTGCATATTGCGTTTCAATTTGTTAATAAAACGCATGCGATTTTTTCCTTTAGTTGAAAGCTCGCCGTAGCGAACCATAATTTCTGAATATTGCATTGCTTACCTTACTTTTCTAGTTTTTTCATAAATGAGTTTAAACGTTGTCAGGAATTGCTCAATCTGACTCATATCATTATTGACATCCAGACTAATTCGCACAGCCGTTTGAGCTAAGGATTTTTCAACACCCATGGCTATCAAAGTTCCAGCTGGTTTGCCAGCTTTAGAGGAACAAGCACTCGTAGTAGATATATAAATGTCATACTCTTCAAAAGCATGAACCACTACTTCACCTCGTACGCCTTTAATCCCAAAAGTCAGGATATGGGGCGCAAACTCTTCTATTCCTGAAAAAATCGTCACATCAGGGTATTTTGCTAGTTCTTCTAAGATAACCTCTTTCATCTTGGTCGTTCGTGTGATGAAGACTTCCAAATTTTCCATAGACATGCGCAAGGCTTTTGCAGTTGCTGCAATGCCCGCCAAATTTTCAGTTGTAGAACGCTTGTCTGATTCTTGACCGCCACCATTCAACAGCGGACTGATTTTCTTACCAGACTTGATATAGACAAAACCAACACCTCGTAAACCATGGAATTTATGGCTAGAAAATGTCGCAAAGTCCACGCGCTCGGTCAAGTAATCTTCCGTTGAAATCTTAGCTATGGCTTGTACTGTATCCACATGAAAAGAAATAGTTGGCTTGTCCGCTAAAAGTTCTGAAATAGCTGCAATTGGTTGAACAGAGCCGATTTCATTGTTGACCGCCATGACTGAAATTAAAGTCGTATCCGATCGGATAAGGGTAGCTAATCTTTCAACATCTACAAAACCTTTTTTATCAACAGGCGCAAAATCCACTTCAAAACCTTGCTGCGTCAGCCAGAGAGCGGATTCTTTCACTGCTGGATGCTCAATAGCAGATACAATGATATGCTTGCCATAACGCGCTTTTTCAAAAGCCACGCCCTTGATAATCCAATTATCTCCTTCCGTCCCTCCGGACGTAAAGAAAATCTCTTGAGAGGATTTACCGAGAAGCTCCGCAATTTGCCTGCGAGATGCATCTAACAAGCGGATCGCCTGATTGCCCAAACTGTGGAGACTAGAAGGATTTCCCCAAATTTTAGAAGCAACTTCTGTATAGGTAGCCAAAGCCTCTGGGTAAGGCTTGGTTGTTGCTGAATTGTCTAAATAAATCATCTTAAACCTCTACATTTCAATACTCCTATTGTAACATGAAAAAGAAATGGGGACAACAGCAAGACTTGAAATGAAAAGGCCCTCCAAGTTTTGGCTTGGAGAGATGTAAAGGTTAATCATAAAATTCATGCAAGAAAGCAGATAGTTCCTGTTGTTGTTCGATGAGGCTTTGCCCGATTGTCGTTGATTTTATCAAGGTTCGTTCGCGAACGTGCTCAATTACTCTCTTCAAGGATGAGAGATCTAAAGCTTCCTCAATCATTTTTTGGACGTTTTGGAAAGGTTGATGCGTCACAATTTGGAAACCATAAGAATTATTAAGCAAGGAATAACCAGCAATTCCTGTTTTCTTTTGATAAGCTTCGCACAAACCACCATCAATAACGAACAGCATTCCTTCTCCTCGAATCGGCGATTCTCCCTTCAGCGTTTTCACAGGTGTATGCCCATTTACAATCCTAGAATGTTCTGAAAAAAGCCCAAATTCTTCCAAAATCAACTTGCAAATCTTAGCAGAATTCCGATAGGAGAAATAGGGATTTTCCTTTTCAACGTGCGTTTCCTTATCCTCAATAAAATAACGCTCTAGGGTGGTCATCTTGTCCTTGCCAAACAAGGGAGACAGTTTTCCATTCCAGCAATACCAGATAAGATCCGTTGAGAAATCGTCTTGAATCTCCGGATTTTTAGAACTTTCCCGAATATGGTATTCAAAAAAGTCGAGCAATTCTTTACCAGCATAGCGGATTTGATTGATTTGCAAAGGTTGAAAGTCTCCTGATGTCTCTAGAGGAATACAGCCATGAAACAGGAGATGGTTGTTATAAATCTTATACATGGAACCCTTGTTCATCAAAAACGAAATGTGGTTCTTGAGCTGAATAGAATGCTGGAATGAATCCAGCAAAGTAGCAACCACTTCTTCTTCCTCGGCTGTCAGTTGATCTGGCTGTTGAGGATTGATTGTTTGGAAGCAAGTATTAGCTAAAAAATGCTTCTTTTCTCCAACTAGAATACTTTCTTCCCAATAATCAATCTTATCCAGAGTAAGGTGTTGAGACATATTAAATTCTGGTCGTCTTTTGATGAGCTGATTTTCCAATTTAAACTGGATAATCGCTAAAGCTTGGTGAATCTTTTCCAACTGAAGAATTTCCTCAGGAGAATAATCGTCACTTCTTTTTCCTAATTTTGGTTTGAACTTTGCATTTTCAGAATAAGTTTTTTCTGCAAAGAGAACGAGCGGTCTTAGATTGAGACCATAAGCTCTCTCAATATCGTAAAGATAGCCATATCTAGCAGCTATTCGCAAGAGAATAAGCAAGCATTCTTTTGATCCGAAGAAAGCCCCCATCCAGATAATATCGTGATTGCCCCATTGAATATCCACAGAATGATAAGCCATGATTTCATTCATTACTTTATCTGCGGCTGCCCCACGGTCAAAAATATCACCAACTATGTGAAGATGATCAATGATTAACTGCCGAATGACCTTTGCTAATGCCGAAATAAACTGACTTGCCTCGCCTAAATCAATCAAATAGTTCTGAATCGTTTCAAAATAAATATTGCTATCCGGCAGATTTCTATCAGTGTAAAGCAATTCCTCAATAATGTAAGCATATTGTGGCGGCAAGGCTTTCCTTACTTTAGAGCGTGTGTATTTGGCTGCTACAAAAGCTAGCAAAGTCAACAGATTTTGAATGATTTCTCCATACCAACTTTTATCTTTCAAAGGATAAAGGAACCCATCGCTCAAAACTTCCTGAGGATACGCAATTAGTAAGGTCAGCTTGTCTTTTTCCTCTTTTGATAATTTCTCTCCAAAGCAATCATTGATTTTTTCGTTCAGGTTTCCTGCACAGGTTCTCAAGATATAGTCAAAAGCCTCAAACTCACCATGAATATCACTAAGGTACAACTCGGTTCCCTTTGGTAAATTTAAAATGGCTTCCAGATTGATTAACTCTGTGATGACCTTTTGCTTAGAATCAAACTCTTTTAATAAAATTCGTTTGTATTGTTCCATTCGTTCACCTCGTTTAAATACAGCACCTTAGGGCTTTAATTCTTATTTTGAAGCCAGAGATTTTAAGTGTTCTTCAATAATGCAAGCCGTCTCTTCAATAGATTTATCTGTCATATTGATAACATGAGCCTGATATTTTTGGAAAACTTTTTTAGAATAGTCCAATTCTTCATAAATTTTTTCAATATCTGTATAGCTTGTAGTTTGCGTCAAACCGAGCGCATCCAGACGGTTACTTCTCACTTTTGCCAATTTATCTGGGTCACACACCAAGCCTATCATTCTTCTTCTATCTACTTTATCCAAGATTTGCGGTAGCGGAACTTCAGGAATCAAGGGAAGATTGGATACTTTGTAGCCTTTATTAGCTAAATAGATGCTGAGCGGAGTCTTGGAAGTTCGAGAAACTCCTAAAATCACAAGATCCGACTCCAAAAATCCTTGTGGGTTCTTACCGTCATCATATTTAACAGCAAATTCAATAGCTGAGATTTTATTGAAATATTCCGTGTCCAAACGGTGCAGAACTCCCGGAACTTCAATCGGCTGAGTACCTGTTTTTTCCTTGATGATTTCAAAGAACGGATTCATCAAATCCAGATAAGACAAATGATTGACTCTGCTAAATTCCCTCGCAGTTGCTGCTAAATGACTGTCTACTAAGGTACTGATCACAACTGCGTCATCCTTGATAGCGTCCTGCAAAATATCCAACAATTCAGATTCCTTATTTATAAAAGGAAACCGATAGCTATTATTAAAAATCAAATCTGGGTATTGAGCCATGACGGCTGATAGTAATTTTTGGGATGTTCCTCCCAAAGAATCAGAAATGGCGTAAATGGTAATCTCTTGTTTCATGAAAACTCCTTTTTTATCTATTCACTTCTGCATTTCTAGCTTCTTGGATAATAAAGTCCAACAAAGCCGACTTCGTAATTGTTCCGATAATATGACCTTCATTTTGCTCCTCCACAACAGGCAAGGAATCAATGGCAAAATCCTGCAAAAGCGCCGCAGCTTCAAGGATATTCAAATCCTTATGGCAGGTTTTTATATGTGGCATTCTGGTCATGCAAACGGCTACTGGTGTCACATCAATATTGTCATTGAGCGCCGCTCTTAACAAATCCTTTCGCGATAAAATACCTAGTAGCTGCTTTTTTTCATCTATCACATAGAGAACATCTGCATCATACATAAATAAAGTAATAATGGCATCTTGAATAAACGAATCGTGCGCCACCAATACTGGTGAGGTCATGACATCTTCAACTTTCTTCTGAAAAGTATCAAAGAAAAAGAGCGTTTCCAAATCCGAACCAGCATAAGTGTAGCCAACTTTCGGACTTGCTTTTAAAATCCCCACTAAGGTTAGAAAGGATAAATCTGAGCGCAAAGTTGCTCTAGACACATCTAGCAGTTCTGAGATTTTTTCACCGCTAACCGGTTGATCTTTCTTTACAATCTCAACGATCTCTTTTTGTCGTTTTGTTAATTTCAACTTTTACTCCTTTTCCAATATCAATTTCAAATTATTATTATGTGTCATATTATAACAAATAAAACTCGTTTGTCAACGATTTATGATTGGTTTTTTCAGTTGACAAACATATATGATGTATATTACAATGTATTTGTCTTTCATTATGACACATATTTAATAAATTGGAGGCAAAAATGGATAAATGGATTTATTCTTTTGAAGAAGGACGCGCTGAAGACAAGGCGCTACTAGGTGGTAAGGGTGCCAATTTGGCAGAAATGACCCATTTGGGGCTGCCTGTACCTGAGGGATTTACGATTACAACTCAAAGTTGTCTACGTTATTTAGAAACTCCTTCCTTTTTCGAATCTATTTTAAAAGAGGAAGTTTTGAAAGCGGTTACTAAACTAGAAACCAAAACAAATAAATTTTTCATGGGGAATGAACCCTCACTACTACTGGTTTCTGTCCGTAGCGGAGCTAAAACTTCTATGCCTGGTATGATGGACACGATTCTCAATCTTGGACTAAATGACTTGCGTGTTCAGACTTTAGCAGACGTAACAAACGCCAATTTCGCTTACAATTGTTACCGGCGTTTATTGCAGATGTTTGCAGATGTCGTTTACGGCATCCCCAAAGAAGAATTCGACCAATGTTTAGAAAAAACCGAAAAACAATTGAATAAGAAGGTCAATGACTTTTCAAAAGAAGAACACCAATCACTTATTCAACAATATAAAGAACTCTATCAAGAACACTATCAAAATTTCCCACAAAACCCTAAAGAGCAACTCTACGCTGCTATCAAAGCGGTATTCAAATCATGGAACAATCCACGCGCTAAAGTCTACCGTGAACTAAACCACATTCCACATGATTTAGGTACGGCTGTCAATGTCCAGAGTATGGTATTTGGCAATAGCGACCAAAAAAGCGGCACAGGCGTTGTTTTCACCAGAAATCCTGCCACTGGTGAACATCATCTGTTTGGGGAATTTTTGCTCAATGCTCAAGGAGAAGATGTCGTTGCCGGTATTCGGACTCCAGAGCCGATTGACTCTCTTAAACGAATCTTACCACAGGCCTATGAAGATTTTTGCAACTACGCCAAGATTCTTGAAAAACACTACAAAGATATGCAAGATATTGAATTTACTATTGAAAAAGAAAAACTTTATATCCTGCAAACTCGAAACGGAAAACGGACGGCTAAAGCAAGCTTAAAAATTGCTTTGGATTTAGTGAATGAAAAAATGATTTCAAAGCAAGAAGCTCTCCTACGAGTCAGTCCTTCTGCCATTACCCAACTGATTCACCCTGTTTTTGAAGAAAAAGCTTTAACATCAGCTCATCACTTAACTCAGGGGCTTCCCGCTAGTCCAGGTGCCGCAACAGGAGAAATTGTCTTTACTGCCGAGCGCGCCAAAGAATTTCATGCACTTGGAAAGAAAGTGATTTTAGTTCGCCAAGAAACTTCTCCCGAAGACATTGAAGGAATGGTAGTTAGTCAAGCAATCGTGACCAGTCACGGTGGCATGACTTCTCATGCAGCCGTTGTAGCTCGTGGCATGGGCACTTGTTGTGTCGCAGGATGCGGAGAATTATCTATCAATGAAGACGGAAAAACACTTGTATGCGGTAAGGTAACCTTAAAAGAGGGAGACATCCTTTCTGTAGACGGCACTTCCGGCAAACTCTACATTGGAAGCATTCCAACCACTATGATTGATAATAATGACGAATTACAACTGTTCCTTTCTTGGGCAGATGAAATGGCACAGCTAACCGTTCGAGCAAATGCCGAAACCATTCAAGATTTGAAAACAGCTGTTCAATTTGGAGCCAAAGGCATTGGTCTTGCTCGTACAGAGCACATGTTCTTTGGTGAGGAACGGATTTTAGAAATGCGCAGATTGATTTTATCAACGAATGAAATCGAAACTAAGTCTGCTTTAATGACACTTTTAGCTTTCCAAGAAGAAGATTTCTATCAGATGTATCAAACCATTCAAGATAAACCGATGATTGTCCGTTTACTAGATCCGCCTATGCACGAATTTTTACCAAAAACACAACAGGAAATTGAGCAATTAGCTGGGAAATTGCAAGTACCTCTTGATTCACTAATGCGGAAAATCACTTCTCTGCAAGAAACGAACCCAATGCTGGGACATCGTGGTTGCCGCTTGGGAATTACACAGCCTGAAATTTATAAAATGCAGGTAGAAGCCATTTTTAATAGCGCTATAAGACTAGCCAAAGAAGGCATGGTTATTAAACCAGAAATCATGATTCCTTTAATTGCAGAAAAGGCGGAGTTGGTTTCAATCAAAACATCTCTTTGTCAGCATATTGAGAAGATTTTCAAGAAACATCACATGCAGCCATTCCCTTATGAAATCGGTACAATGATTGAGCTGCCACGCGCTTGTTTCATCGCAGATCAATTAGCCAAGGAAGCAGACTTCTTTAGTTTTGGTACCAATGATTTGACGCAAATGACCTATGGTTTTTCTCGTGATGATATTGGAAAATTTATCCAGCATTACAAAGAGGGAGAAATCATGTCATTTGATCCATTCCAAACCATTGACCGAGCTGGAGTGGGCGAGCTCATGAAAATAGCTATTTCAAAAGCTCATCAAGTAAATCCAGAACTTCCAATTGGCATTTGTGGTGAAGTCGGAGGAGATCCTGCTTCTATTCCTTTCTTCCAAGAGATTGGCATTACTTATGTTTCTTGCTCACCTTATCGCGTTCCTGCTGCACGATTAGCTGTTGCGCAAGCACATCTTTCCTAGTTCCTTCCTTATAAGTGAATCAGCTCTTTCTATCTGCTAACAGGACAGACAAGGATGGAGCTGATTTTTTGTAAAAGGTAATTTTTTCAATCAATTTTCGATTGCTTTACATGAAATTTTCAACATTTTAAATTTTTTTAAGACAATTTTAAATAAAGAGGGTATAATGAAGATGAGAAAGGAGATTATCAACTCACAATGGAAAATTATTCTCGAAAAAACAAAACTTCAACTACTAAAGAAGAAAAAGCGCCTACTCGTCACCATATCAAAAAAGGGCTGTCAGCTTTTCAAAAGACCCTTGCTACGATTGGGAGTATTCTTGGGATTATCACCGCAACAATCACAATCCTGACTTTCATGAATAACAATAAATCTGATAACAAAACAAAAACCAGTCAGACAACACAAACAACTATTATCAAAGAAATTCAGAAAGAAACAACAACAGACGGGGCTCAATCTAGCAACACGACTGCTACTAGTCAAGGCGAAACAGAAACAAGTAGCGCTAGTTCTGACACCACGCAGTCTAGCAATACATCAAACGATATTAGCTCTAGTCAGACAAGTAGCAAAACGACTGACAACGACACAAATACAACTACTTCAAGCTCTAGTAATTAAAAAAACGGAAGTGAGACAACCAATCAGATCAATGTCTAGGAGTTGCTCAACTTCCGCTTTTTTATATTTAATTTCATACTCTCAATGAAAATCAAAAAGTTTGAATGAGATTCACTGCGTGAACCTTGTCCTACGACTTCAACTGACTTCCAGAAGTTTTTTGATGGAAACCTTGCTTCCTTTATCCGCAGTCTTTAATAGTTCCTCGAGCTGTTAAAGTTTACGAAGTTCGAAACAATTTTCACGGAGCATTATTTCCGATACATTTTCACTTGAAGATACAAGTCATTATAAATTCCTAGCCATTTTGAGCCGAGCTGTTGATAGACTTCTAAGTGCTTCATTGTTTCTTCATCTGGGTAAAAAGCTTTGTCCTCTTGGATTTCTTTTGGCAGCATCGCCTTAGCAGGCATGTTAGGCGTTGAGTAGCCAACATACAAAGCATTTTTATAGGCATTTTCAGGTCTTAACATAAAGTTAATAAATTGATAAGCAGCTTTTTTATTTTTGACCGTTTTAGGAATGACAATATTGTCAAACCAAAGATTGCTAGCTTCTGTTGGGACAACGTAGCGAAGTTTGTCATTCTTTTCCAACATTTGCCGTGCTTCTCCTGAAAAACTAACGCCAATCGCTGCATTGTTTTGAATCATATAGCCTTTCATCTCGTCTGCTACAATGGCTTTGATATTCGGCGTTAATGTATAAAGCTTATCAACTGCTTCTTGTAATTGCTTAGTATTTTTAGAATTGAGGCTATAACCTAAAGCATTTAGCCCGACACCCATTACCTCGCGAGCTCCATCAATCATCATAATAGAGTTTTTATATTCAGGTCGCCACAGGTCACTCCAATGCTTAGGTGCTGTTTTAACTAATTCTGTGTTGTAGACAATGCCTAGCGTTCCCCAAAAGTAAGGAATAGAGTATTGATTTTGGGGATCAAATGATTGATTTAAAAATCGTTTTCCAATATTTTCTAGCCCTTTAATTTTTGAATGATCCAATTTTTCAAGCAAGTGTTCCGACATCATTTTAGAAATCATGTATTCACTAGGAATTGCAATATCGTAAGTTGTCCCGCCCTGCTTAATCTTAGTGTACATGGATTCGTTGGAATCAAAGGTTTCATATTGGACTTGGACACCGGTTTCTCTGGTGAACTTCATCAGCAACTCTGGATCAATGTAGTCTCCCCAATTGTAGATGACCAATTTGTCACCATTCCCGCTTTTTATCCGACTTTCAATATGATAGCTTACTCCCCAAAGGACAAGGATAATGGCAACAATGCCCATTAAAAATGAATAGAGCTTTTTCATGCTGCATCCTCCTTCTCACGAGAAATAAAGTAATAGCCAATCACCAAAAGAATACTAAACAGAAATACCAAAGCAGAGAGAGCATTGATTTCTAAGGAAATTCCTTGCCGAGCCCGCGAGTAAATCTCAACCGATAAGGTTGAAAAACCATTTCCAGTCACAAAGAAGGTCACTGCAAAATCGTCCAAGGAATAGGTGAACGCCATAAAATACCCTGCAATAATCGCTGGTGTCAAATAGGGCAACATGATTTCTTTTAACATCTGAACTTGGCTTGCTCCTAAATCATAGGCCGCCTTAATCATGTCGTCATTCATCTCTTTTAGCCGTGGCAATATCATCAAAACTACAATAGGAATTGAAAAAGCAATATGACTCGCCAAAACGGATAGAAAACCTAATTGAAATTTGATAGTTGTAAAAAGAATTAAGAAACTTGCCCCAATCATGACATCTGGCGCCACCATGAGGATATTATTAACCGATAAAAAGGCATTTTGGTATTTCTTTTTGGCTTGATAAATATAAATGGCACCAAACGTTCCGATTGCTGTGGCAATCAAAGAAGACAAAAAAGCCAGAAAAAAGGTTTGTGCCAAAATTAGCATCAAGCGAGTATCACTAAACATATTTTGAAAATGCGTCAGACTAAAGCCTGTAAACTTGCTCATATCATCGCCAGCATTAAACGCATAGCCAATCAAATAAAAAATCGGCAAATAAAGAATTAAGAAGACGACTGTTAAATAAATACTAGCAGTTTTTTTCATCGTTCTCCCCTTTCTTTCGTTGCCCACATGATAACGAGCATGGCTACAATCAAGACAACACCAATGGTTGAGCCCATTCCCCAATTTTGTGTAGTCAGAAAATGCTGCTCAATGGCTGTACCTAGCGTAATAACACGATTGCCACCGATCAAACGCGTCAGCATAAAAAGACTGAGACTGGGAATAAAGACAGACTGCACACCACTTCTCACGCCATTCATAGATAAAGGAAAAACGACACGACGGAAGGTTTCCCAACGATTGGCACCAAGGTCATAGCTGGCATTGATCAGATTTTGATCCATATCCTCTAGAACATTAAAAATCGGCAATATCATAAAGGGCAGCTCAATATAGCTGGCTACAAAAATAAAAGAGAAATCTGTAAACAGGATTTGTTGAGCACCTATCCCAATAAAACTTAAAAATTGATTGACAGATCCATTTTGTCCGAAAATCCCAATAAAAGCATAAGCTTTGAGAAGCAGATTGACCCATGTCGGCAAAATAATGAGCATCAACCAAAGCTGTCTATGCTTTAATTGTGTCAACAAAAACGCAGTAGGGTAACTAATTACCAAGGTAACAACTGTGATAATTCCTGCATATAAAACAGAGTTCAAACTCATTTTAAGATAAGTCAGATTTTGCGAAGCGAAGTAAGTTTTATAGTTTTCAAGGGTGAAATGACCTTCGATATTGAAAAACGACTGCCAAACAATCATGGCAACAGGTGCCAATACAAATAATAAAATCCAAAGAATATAAGGAGCAACAAAAAGATTAGAGGTTGTTTTCTTCATCGCGCTCCTCCTCAATGGCATTGATTAAGCCAGCTTCTTGCTCTTCCATTTCCACATATTCTTCAATTCGAGCATCGAACTCTTCCTCTGTTTCATTAAGCCGCATGATATGAATGTCTTCTGGTTCAAAGTCCAGCCCAATCTCTTCTCCGACAATGGCCTTGCGAGTCGAATGAATCATCCACTCATTGCCCAATTCATCATAAGCGATAATCTCATAATGCACGCCACGGAAAAGCTGCGTATCAACCTTAACTTGCAGTTTTCCTTCTTCCGGAAGTGTAATCCGCAAATCTTCTGGACGAATGACCACTTCCACCTGCTCATTAGGACGCATCCCTCCATCCACTGCTTCGAATTGCTTGCCATTGAACTCAACCAGATAGTCTTCAATCATCTTTCCTGGAAGAATATTAGATTCGCCGATAAAGGTCGCTACAAAGTGATTGATAGGTTCGTCATATATATCAACAGGTGTTCCTGACTGAACAATCTCTCCCTCATTCATAACAAAAATCCAGTCGCTCATGGCCAGAGCTTCTTCTTGGTCATGGGTGACAAAAACAAAAGTAATCCCTAGACGCTGCTGCAATTCACGTAATTCATACTGCATGTCTGTTCGCAACTTCAAATCCAGTGCAGATAAAGGCTCGTCCAGCAAAACAACCCGCGGTTCATTGACAATAGCACGCGCAATAGCCACTCGTTGGCGTTGTCCACCGGACAATTTGCGAATAGAGCGTTTCTCAAAACCATCCAAACGCACCATTTTCAGGACTTCTGCAACCCGTCGCTCTATTTCTTGTTTTTCAACTTTACGCAAACGCAACGGAAATGCCACATTTTCAAAAACAGTCATGTGCGGAAAAAGGGCATAGGACTGAAACACCGTATGCACATCACGTTTGTTGGTCGGAATATCGTTGATTCGGACGCCGTCAAGAAAAACATCACCGCTGGACGCATCCAACAAGCCAGCGATGATATTTAGAATGGTTGATTTTCCTGATCCTGATGCACCCAGAAGTGTGTAAAATTTGCCTTCTTCTAGCTCAAAGTTGATGTCCTTTAAGACGACTGTATTATTATCTTCAAAAACCTTTGATACGTTTTTAAATTCAATGATTGGTTTGTTCAATTGCCATAAATTCCTTCTTTTTCATAGATTGACAGATTAAAGTCTTGTCCTGACTGATTTTTTTAGAGAATAATATGAATGTTGCCGCTAGAGACACTCATTTCTCGCCAATAATGCGGACTTCTCTTTCCAAAGTCACACCAGAATGAACTTTCACTGTCTCAATCACATGTGCAATCAAATTTTCATAATCTGCTGCAGTTCCATTATCAACATTGACCATAAAACCTGCATGTTTTGTCGAAACTTCTACCCCACCAATGCGGTACCCTTTTAAATTTGCTTCACTAATCAATTGCCCTGCGAAATGCCCCACCGGACGTTTAAAAACAGAGCCACAAGAAGGATACTCTAAAGGCTGCTTCAATTGACGAAGATGTGTCAATCGTTCCATTTCCTGACGAATCACACGATGCATACCTGGCGCTAGGGCAAACTTGGCAGAGATTACCACATCGCCTGTCTGTTGAACGTAAGAACGGCGATAGCCAAATTTCATGTCTTGAGCACTAATATTTTTTATTTCTCCATCTCGTGTCAGCACCTTACAAGAAAGTAAAATATGCGAAATTTCACCACCATAAGCACCAGCATTCATAAAGACAGCTCCGCCAATACTCCCTGGAATCCCACAGGCAAACTCAAAACCTGTCAGACTGTGATAAAGCGCAACATGGGTCGTCTCAATCAGATTGGCACCTGCTTCTGCTTCAATGGTGTAGCCATCCACTGCAACACCATTTAATTTATCAAACATAATCACAAAACCACGAATACCACCATCACGAACGATGATATTGCTAGCATTTCCTAGTACCATCCAAGGAATCTGCTCCCGATTAGCAAATTTTACCACTCGTGCCAATTCATAACGATTTCGCGGAAAAACCAGATAATCGGCAGCTCCACCTACTTTTGTATAAGTGTATTGTTTCAAAGGTTCATCAAAACGGATATCAATTCCGTTCAATTCTGATTTTAACATTTCTAAAGTTGACATTTTCTCTCTCTCTTAAACAAAACTCAATCTATTATACCAAATTTAGCAAATATTTACGATAAATTGAAGAAAAATATTCTTTCAAAAAAGCCCCAAATAATGACAGAACCCTTTCTTATAGCTTTCCAGACTATTTAAAAAGTGGATTGAAATCGCGATGCTTGTAAAATCACAATTTGAACTCCACTTTACTTTTAAATTTTTGTTTTTTCTTTACTCAAGCTCCATGTATTTTCGATATAATTAATGAACCTTATGAGTGTTGCTCGATCGCCCTCGAATGCAATGAGATAAACTTTCTCGTCTTTTTTGAAAATCCAACTAATCAAGTATTGACCTGATTTCATTATAACATTAACTTGATAAGCTTCGTTACCTGCAACCGTGCTTTTTGAACCCCAAATTTTCTTTACGTCTGCATTGTTTTGCCAATTGTAGTAAATGCGATTAGCAATCGTTTGTGCTGTAAATTCTTCTCCTTCTTTGATGTTGGCTTTTTCTTTCGTATAGGCATTCATGGTCACAATATTATAGGCAGAACCATCTGTATATTGAATACTATCGCCACCATTTACATCAGTAAACTTCACCCACTTTTTAGGAATATCAATATAACCGTAATCATCCGAACCAACACGTTGCATTTCTTCCATCTTCACATCTTTTTTCGTAGCATTTGATGAACTTGAGCTACTGCTTTCTTTTGCAGAGACTCTACTTAACGAAGATGACTGTTGTGATGATTTTGGTTTATTCCCTCCGCTTGAACTACATGCTTCTAGTATAAAGATAAGGAGTACCACTAAAAATAAAATCAGCCAGCTCTTTTTCTTCTTCATAACCAATCCCTCCTATCTTTTTATTTTAGCATATTTATTTAGAGTTCACAATTATTTCACGACACAAGAAAAGAGAGCATTCCACTCTCTTTATAACTTTTGTACATATCACTCATCATCCATGCTGAGGACGCTGAGGAACGCTTCTTGTGGCACTTCAACAGATCCGATGGCCTTCATCCGCTTCTTACCAGCCTTTTGTTTTTCCAAGAGCTTACGTTTACGGGAAACATCTCCACCATAACATTTGGCAAGTACATTTTTCCGTAGAGCTTTGATGTCTGTCCGTGCCACAATTTTCTGACCAATTGCTGCCTGAATCGGCACTTCAAATTGCTGACGCGGAATAATTTTCTTTAATTTTTCAACAATCAATTTTCCGCGTTCATAGGCAAATTCCTTGTGAACAATGAAGCTAAGAGCATCTACTTTGTCACCATTAAGGAGAATATCCATTTTAACGAGACTCGACTTGCGGTATTCTGAGATTTCATAGTCAAAGCTAGCATAACCACGAGTTGAGGATTTTAGTTTGTCAAAGAAATCAAAGACAATTTCTGCCAACGGAATTTGATAGATGACATTGACCCGATTTTCATCGATATAGTCCATAGTCACAAAGTCACCGCGTTTACGCTGAGCCAATTCCATGACTGCTCCGACAAATTCCTGCGGCACCATAATCTGTGCTTTGACATAAGGCTCTTCAATGGAATCAATCTTGGTCGGTTCTGGAAATTCGCTCGGATTGGAAACATCAAGGGATTCGCCGTCTGTCATATTAACCTTGTAGATAACCGACGGTGCCGTCATAATCAAGTCAATATTAAACTCTCTCTCCAAACGTTCCTGAATCACATCCATGTGGAGCAAACCGAGGAAACCACAACGGAAGCCAAAACCTAAAGCTTGAGAAGTTTCGGGTTCAAATTGAAGACTAGCATCATTAAGCTGAAGTTTTTCCAAAGCTTCCCGCAAATCATTATATTTATTGGACTCAATCGGATAAAGTCCAGCAAAAACCATCGGGTTCATCTGCTTGTAGCCATGAAGTGGTTCATCTGCTGGATTGTCCGCTAAGGTCACCGTATCTCCGACCCGAGTATCCTGCACCGTCTTGATAGAGGCTGCGATATAGCCAACATCTCCTGTTGCAAGAAAATCTCGTCCAACAGCTTTTGGAGTAAAAATACCCACTTCAGTTACATCAAAAGTCTTGCCATTACTCATGAGCTGAATGGTATCACCTGGCTTCACAACTCCGTCCATCACGCGCACTTGCAGAATAACTCCACGATAAGCATCATAAACCGAGTCAAAAATAAGGGCTTTGAGTGGTGCAGTCACATCTCCTGTCGGCGCAGGAACTTTCTCCACGATTTGCTCTAGAATCTCTTCAATCCCGATACCAGCTTTAGCCGAAGCCAACACAGCTTCGCTTGCATCCAAACCAATGACATCTTCAATCTCTGTTCGAACTCGCTCTGGATCAGCAGCTGGAAGGTCAATTTTATTGATAACTGGTAAGATTTCCAAATCATTATCTAAGGCAAGATAAACATTGGCTAAAGTTTGTGCTTCAATACCTTGTGCTGCATCGACCACCAGAATAGCCCCTTCACAGGCTGCCAACGATCGCGATACTTCATAAGTAAAGTCCACATGCCCTGGTGTATCAATCAAATGAAAAATATAAGTTTCACCGTTCTTAGCTCTATAATTGAGTTCAATCGCATTGAGCTTAATAGTAATGCCCCGCTCCCTTTCCAAATCCATACTATCTAAAAGTTGAGCTTGCATTTCCCGGCTGGATACAGTATCCGTCGCTTCCAAAATTCGATCTGCCAAGGTTGACTTACCGTGGTCAATGTGAGCAATGATGGAGAAATTCCGAATCCGCTCCTGCCGTTTTTTTAATTCATCTAAGTTCATTTTTCTCATCCTTTTCGGGTATTCTATTTATTATAACATAAGGCAGGTGACTTTTACCAGTCTTGAAAAAGCGTTCCATATCCCGTTTCATTTGTGCTATAATAAAAGCAAATACATTTACAGAAATGAGGGTGCTATGATTAAATTAATCGCATTAGATATGGATGGCACACTTTTAAATAGCCAAAAAGAAATTCCCCAAGCACATATTGATGCTATTCATGAGGCAGTTGAAAACGGAGTAAAGCTCGTTCTTTGTACAGGTCGTCCCTTGGTCGGAGTGAAACCTTACTATGAACAATTAGGGTTGAGCGGAGAAAACGAATATGTCATCATTAACAACGGCTGCTCTACTCATCAAACGAAAGATTGGAATCTTGTTGCTTGGAAAGAACTGAGTGTGAAAGACATTCTTTATCTAGATAACATTGCCAAGCAAACTCCCGCCCAATTGACTCTTTTTGATGAAGAACGTTATTTAGTGGTAGACGAAAAGCCAAGTGAGCTAGTCACTTATGACGCTAGCCTTGTTTTTACAACCCCCACAGAAATCAGCCTCAAAGAAGCTATCAGCGGCAAGAATATCATGTTCCAAGCTATGTTTCTAGCACAGCCTGATGAATTAGACACCTTTGAAAAGCAATTTGCAAGCCAGATTTGCCAGCATTTCAGCGGCGTTCGTTCCCAACCAGTCATTTACGAAGCTATGCCCAAAGGCACTACTAAAGCGACTGCTCTTAGGGAATTAGCTCAACGATTAGATATCAAGCCCCAAGAAATTATGGCAATTGGTGACGCCAATAATGACATCGAAATGCTAGAGTTTGCAGGTCTTGGTGTGGCTATGGGAAATTCCAGTGATTATGTAAAAAAACTCGCTGATTACGTTACAGATAGCAATGATGAAAACGGTGTTGCCACAGCTATTGAAAAACTCATTTTGAGTAACTAATAGGATGAATCATGAGCTTCTTTTCAAGTTCATGATTTTTATTGAAACATATTGTCATTCTTTCACTATTTGTAGATAGCCTTCCCTCCCAAAATATGATACACTAGTTACATCTATGCAAAAAGGAGAACTTATGAACTACCCTACTCTTTTAGAACGTTTTTTGACTTATGTAAAAGTAAATACGCGTTCAGATGAACATTCTACGACGACACCAAGCACACAAAGCCAAGTAGATTTTGCCAATAACATCCTCATTCCTGAAATGAAACGCGTTGGTTTGGAAAATGTATATTATTTACCAAATGGCTACGCTATCGGCACTCTTCCTGCAAATGACCCAAGTCTCACGCGCAAAATTGGTCTCATTTCCCACATGGACACAGCAGATTTCAATGCAGAAGGTGTCAATCCGCAAATCATTAAAAATTATGATGGCGGTGTAATTCCGCTAGGACAATCTGGTTTTAACCTTGACCCTGCTGATTTTGATAGTCTGAAAAAATATAAGGGACAAACCTTGATTACAACTGATGGAACAACCCTTCTCGGCTCTGATGATAAATCAGGTATTGCTGAAATTATGACAGCGATTGAGTATCTGACAACTCATCCTGACATCAAGCACTGCGAAATTCGAGTTGGCTTTGGTCCAGATGAAGAAATCGGTGTTGGAGCTGATAAGTTTGATGCAGTAGATTTCGATGTAGATTTTGCTTATACGATTGACGGTGGACCTCTCGGAGAACTTCAATTTGAAACTTTCTCTGCAGCTAGTGCAGAAATTATTTTCCAAGGACGCAATGTCCACCCAGGCGCTGCCAAAGGACAAATGATTAACGCTCTGCAATTAGCCATTGACTTTCATAATCAATTGCCAGATGGTGCTCGCCCAGAGCTGACAGATGGCTACGAGGGCTTCTATCACCTTATGAATGTAGAAGGAACTGTCGAAGAAGCAAAAGCAAGTTATATCATTCGTGACTTCGACACAGCAACTTTTGAGCAACGCAAAGAACTGATGCGCTCTATTGCCGCTAAAATGAATGCAACGCTTGGCGGTGAACGCGTTCAGCTAGAGCTTAAAGATCAGTACTACAATATGCGCCAAGTCATTGAAAAAGACATGACACCTATCAATATTGCAAAGGCTGTTATGGAAAAATTGGACATCCAGCCAATTATCGAACCTATTCGTGGCGGAACAGACGGCTCAAAGATTTCCTTTATGGGCATTCCTACACCAAATATCTTTGCCGGCGGTGAAAATATGCATGGGCGCTTTGAATATGTCAGTCTGCAAACAATGGAACGCGCTGTTGATACCATTATTGGTATCGTTTCTTACAAAGACTAACATTCCATAACTCTATCAAAAAACTGCAACCCTCATCAAAGCTGAGTTGCAGTTTTAATTTATCTTCTGCGAATGTATTGCACCATTCTAAAAGTTAAAAATGCTAGTAAAATAATAGCTACGAGCCAAATTGTTTTCAACAAATAAAATTGTATCAAATAAGTGGAAACAATCGCTCCTGTCACAAAACTTCCTAATAAAGCAACGAAGAAAATACCTTCCGCTAAGCAAGTTTTTTCTTTTGTCCGCACATAAGTACCAAAAGCAACCATTGTTTTTTTGATATTGCCCGTCATAAAGGAATTATTGTAGACAATACCGTCCACTTCACCAAAAGCTGTTGCCACCATCCCCATACAAAAACCAATCGGTGGAACAATGAAAAGGTTGGACACGGTTACTGGTAGAAATCCTGTAAGCCCACAAACCAAAATCAGTGGAAGAATGCTGGATAAGCGCCATAAAGAATTTTCAAAGTTATTTTTGAAAATAGTTAGCACAAAAATGCCTAGCATAAAAGCCAGCATCGTTGCTAACTTCACTTCTATTTCTCCTGTCTCATGATGAATCAATTCAACTGACAAGAAAACAACGTTTCCTGTTTGGCCCGCAACCAATGTCCCGCCTCTTTCAATAAATGTATAAGCATCAATAAATCCCGCACAAAAAGTCAGCAGACAGGCAAAAAATTTCGATCGCGAATGAAACTCTCTTTTTCTTTTTACACTATTTATCATCATCACCTAAAAAGTCTAGCACTCCCTCACTAGACTTCCTTTCTATTACTCTCTTGCTTCCTGCAAGATTTTTTCAATTTTCGTTGTAATCAAATCAATCGCCACTGTATTAGAAGCTCCTTCTGGAATAATCACATCCGCATAGCGCTTCGTAGGCTCAATAAATTGATGATACATGGGTTTTACCACACCTAAATATTGCTCAATGACACTGTCTAAACTACGTCCACGCTCATCCATATCACGCTTAATCCGACGAATGATTCGAACATCATCATCCGTATCAACAAAAATCTTAATGTCCATTAAATCACGTAAGCGTTTGTCCTCTAAAACCAGAATTCCTTCTACAATAAAGACATCCTGTGGGTCTTGACGATAGGTTTTATCACTGCGTGTATGAGCTGTATAGTCATACGTCGGAATATCTACCGGACGTCCTGCCAATAATTCCTTGATTTGCGCAATCATCAAATCTGTATCAAAAGCAAAAGGATGGTCATAATTGGTCTTAATCCGCTCTTCAAACGTCAAATGTGACTGATCCTTATAATAAGAATCATGCTCAATCATAGAAATCTTTTCATTTGGAAAATTTGACAGAATGGCTCTTGAAACACTCGTCTTACCGCCGCCAGAACCACCAGTAACGCCAATAATAATCGGTCTATTTTGCATTATTCACTCCATTTTTTATCATCTTATCTATTTTACACCAAATCATGATATAATGAAAGAGGTAAATCAAAATAAATGACAAGACAAAAAATAAGGAGAAAACGATGTTAAAACTTGGAACGATTGGAACAGGAGACATTGTTCACCAATTTGTCAAGGCTGCTCATGCTACAAAAGAGTACCAATTGACTACGGTGTATTCACGGACGATACAAGCTGCTCAAGCATTTGCCAGTCATTATGAAAATGTAGATTGCTACACAGATATGGCTGATTTTTTAACTAGTGATATAGACATTATTTATATTGCAAGCCCCAATTCTCTGCATTTTCTACAAGCAAAAGCTGCTATTTTAGCAAGCAAACATGTAATTGTAGAAAAACCTGCTGTCTCACGCCCAGAAGAATGGGCTGAATTGGTAACATTAGCTCAAGAACAGCATGTATACATTTTTGAAGCAGCTCGTAACTATCATGAGCAATCATTTGATGTCATTTCAGATTTTCTCAAAAACAAAACGATTCTTGGGGCACATTTCACCTATGCGAAGTATTCTTCCAAAATGCCAGCTCTGTTAGCTGGACAAGAGCCAAACGTCTTTTCTGCTAAGTTTTCAGGCGGTGCTCTAATGGACTTAGGCATTTATCCTGTCTATGCAGCCATACGACTTTTTGGATCACCAGAAAATGCTTATTACACCGCTCAGCAGTTACCAAATACCGTTGATCTAAATGGAATAGGAAGTTTAATCTATCCAGAATTTCAAGTGACTATCCAAACCGGAAAAAATATCAATAGCTTTTTCCCTGCTGAAATTTACACAACAGACGGTACGCTAACCTTAAATTCAATCGAATTCATCACTTCTGCTGTTTTCCAAAATCTAAACAAGGAGAAAACAACTCTTGAAATCACACGCTCTTCTCACACCATGGCTGAAGAAGCCAAACAATTCGCTAAAGTATTGAGCGGTGAGATAAAACAAGAAATTTACCAAAACTGGCTAGACGCTGCTGCCGCCGTGCATAAAGCTCTGTTTAGTATGCGACAAGATGCTGGTATTAGATTTGAGGCTGATGATGATAACAACTAAATTTCCCCAAAGTTGGCAAGACCAACTCACCAAACTTGGCTTCGAGCATTTAACTCCCATTCAAGACCAACTCTTTTCTCCCATTACGGAAGGAGAGAATCTCCTTGGGATAAGCCCTACCGGAACTGGAAAAACACTTGCCTACCTTTTCCCAACTCTTCTAAAACTAAAACCTAAGAAATCCCAGCAATTACTTATCTTAGCTCCCAACACTGAGTTAGCTGGACAGATTTTTGACGTTACTAAAACGTGGGCTGAACTACTTGACTTAACAGCTCAACTCTTTCTATCTGGTTCCAGTCAAAAACGACAAATTGAACGATTAAAAAAAGGTCCTGAAATTCTCATTGGTACGCCAGGACGCATTTTTGAACTCATCAAACTAAGAAAAATCAAAATGATGAATGTTGATACAATCATTCTGGATGAATTTGATCAACTGCTTAGCGATTCGCAATATCATTTCGTTCAGCAGATCCTGCACTATGTACCACGTGAACATCAATTGATTTACATGAGTGCGACTGCTAAGTTTGACCAAGACAAGCTTGCTGAAAATACTCTGCTCATCAAACTAGAAGAGCAACAGCTTGACAATATTCAACATTTTTATATGCAGGTCAAACAGCGCGACAAAGTTGAATACTTGCGAAAGCTGGCTCAAGTCTCAGAATTTCGCGCCCTTGTATTTTTCAATGCCCTCTCAGACTTAGGAAGTGCTGAAGAAAAGTTGCAATATCGTCATATTCAAGCTGTGTCCTTAGCTAGTGATGTCAACATTAAATTCCGTAAGATTATCTTGGAGCAATTTAAAAACGATGAACTCACACTCTTACTTGCTACCGACTTGGTAGCTAGAGGAATTGACATTGATTCTCTCGAATGCGTCATCAACTATGACCTGCCTCGCGATCTTGAAACCTATACTCACCGCGCTGGACGAACCGGCCGTATGGGCAAAGAAGGCTATGTCATTACATTCGTCAGCCACCCAGAAGAATTAAAAACGCTTAAAAAATATGCTCACGTTCAAGAAATTATCTTAAAAGATCGTGAACTCTATGTGAAATAAAAAGAGTATAGAAAAAGGATAGGAAATAACCATTTCTATCCTTTTTTTCTATCTAATTTGCACCGTAATACAGCTGATGTCCTTCTAATCGATGATTCAGAAGTTCACTAACTGTAACCAAAGTGTACCCATTCTTTTGCAAATATTCAATCACACTCGGCAAGGCATTAATGGTTGTTTGATGAATGTCATGCATTAAAATGATTGATCCTGGACAAGTCTGCTTTTTCACTTGCTCCATGATAGACCCAGTATTGCGATTTTTCCAATCCAAGCTATCCACATTCCACATGATGAAAGACATATCAACAGCATTTCGAATTGTATCGTTGATAGCTCCATAGGGCGGACGCATCATTTTTGGACTCTCTCCGATAACAGCCCGCAGTGCTGCTTGTGTATCCTCAATCTGTTTTTTAGCTTGTTCAAGAGAAAGAGTTGGTAACTGCGGATGACTCCAACTATGATTGCCAATTTCATGCCCCTCATCATGAACACGTTTGACAAGTTGCTCATTTTCAGCTACATTTTTCCCCAACATGAAAAAAGTTCCTTTGACATGGTATTTGGCTAAAATATCCAAAGCCTGCGATGTCGTTGCTGCATTGGGACCATCGTCAAACGTCAAAGCTACTAATTTTTGCTGTTTTTTAGCTTGATAGGACTGATAAGCTGCCAAATCCTCTCCCTTTAAATAATGCTCATCAATTACCTCATATAAGGCTGGTAAGGCGATTTCTACCTTTGAAGCTCGTTCATTGTTTTTATAAAATAGTTTGAGTTTTCCTTTTTCATAACTGAATGTCCATTGGGAGACATCTCTTGTTTGAAATTCTTGTAGAGTCTTCTGTCCTTCTGTTTTATGGAGAGTAGTGATTTGCTGCTGAATTTCTTCTAGCAATAACTTTTTGGCTTGCTCAGTATTTTTAAAAAGTCGATTTAAGCTAAACAATTTATTGTCAGACGACATGTAAAGCGAGTCCAAAACCTCTTCTCTAGCCTTTCCAACTTTCGTAGTCAACACTGGATAAGAGATTCGCTTGATTTCAACTTGCTTTACTCCAGAAAAATTTGTCTCTGTAAAATGACTCACATAAAAAATAAGTTTATCGTATTGCGATACTTGACTTTGTTTATCTGAAAATTTCTGAATATCGGCATCGATTTTCTCTTTAATAACACCAATATCTTGCTTACTCTCTGTTAATGGATAGTAAGACGTAATGAGCCGACTTCCTACACGTCCTGTTTGCTTTCGTACTGAACCCTGATGATATTTTGTATCTGCCCTTTTCAGAACTTGTGAAATTTGTTGATTTAATTTTCTTTCTTGCAGTAATTTTCTAATCCGAAAACTCCCAAAAATAATAATCATTAAAAAAGCGACATTTAGGACAATGAGAAGTATTTTTTTCACTACACTACCTTTCTACCTCGTCTCTTTCGTTTAAAAAAGACTTTACCTACTAAAAAAGGCTAAAATAGTTTCAAGCCTTTCATTTTCAATTATTTACAAACTTATAAAGTTTTTTCTTGAATCACTTCAACTTTATAACCATCCGGATCCTTAATAAAGTAATAATTCGGCTTTGTTCCAGGAAGTCCATTTGGCTGTGTAACCTCATATCCTTTAGCAGTGTGTTCAGCGTGAAGCTGTAGCAAATCAGCCGTACTCAAAGCTACATGAGAAAATCCATCGCCAATCACATAAGGTCCGTGTCCATAATTATAAGTCAATTCTAACTCATACTCATCACCTTCAAGCCCCAAATAAACAATTGTAAATTGATGTTCTGGGAAGTCCTTGCGCCGTAATTCTTTAAATCCAAATGCATCTGCATAAAATGCAATAGATTTTTCTAGATTTTCCACTCGCAAGCACGTATGCAACATTTTCGAAACCATAACATCCTCCTTTGCTTTTTTCCATTATATCCTAAATCACGAATTTTCTCCAGCTTCAGCTATGAAGAAAAAATAAGGAGTGGGATCGAACTAAACAAAAATTTAGTCCCATCCCGCTCCTATAAAGTTGCTGAGTTAAAAAACAAATAGCCCTGAGATTTGTTTCGCACATTCTATCTTGCAATCTCAAGGCTCTCCTTTGAACAATCAATCATTGCGTCGTTGATCTATGACACAGTATAATTTAAGGCTGGAAACATTCTCCCAGCCTATTTTTCATTATTTACCTAATTTTGCTTTAGCTGCATCTGCAAGAGCTGTGAAAGCTGCTACATCGTTGACAGCTAGGTCCGCAAGCATTTTACGATTGACTTCAATTTCAGCCAATTTCAAACCATGCATCAATTGTGAATATGACAAACCATTCATACGAGCTGCCGCATTGATACGTGTAATCCACAATTTGCGGAAATCACGTTTCTTTTGACGACGGTCACGGTATGCATAGTAGTAAGAATTCATTACTTGTTCTTTTGCTGTACGGAACAAGATATGTTTTGCACCATAGTAACCTTTAGCTAATTTTAAAATACGTTTACGACGTTTGCGTGATACAACGCCACCTTTAACACGTGCCATTTATATTTCCTCCAATATTTCCTAGAATAATCTGCTACAAAATCTCTTATTTAAGACCTGTCAGCATTGCTTTGATACGTTTGAAATCTCCTGAATGCACCATTGCTGCTTTACGAAGATGACGACGTTGTTTTTTTGTTTTTCCGTGGAAACGGTGAGAAGTGTAAGCACGGAAACGTTTCAAGCCACCAGAACCTGTACGTTTGAAACGTTTAGCTGATGCGCGGTGTGTTTTTTGTTTTGGCATGATATTTTTCTCCTTTTTCTAACTTCTGACAGATTACTTTTTGTCAGGGATTGGTGCTAATTGCATGAACATTTGACGTCCATCCATTTTAGCTCTCTGCTCAATAATCGCAATGTCTTGCGTTGCTTGAGCAAAGTCGGCTAATACTTTAGCTCCGATTTCTTTGTGAGTAATCATCCGCCCTTTAAAGCGAATAGAAACCTTCACTTTATTTCCTTTTTCAAGGAACTTGCGTGCGTTGCGAAGTTTTGTATCAAAGTCACCTTTATCAATCGTTGGACTGAGACGAACTTCTTTCACAGTAACAACACTTTGTTTTTTGCGCTGTTCTTTTTGTTTTTTCTGATACTCAAATTTGAACTTTCCGTAGTCCATAATTTTCGCAACAGGTGGTTTAGCTTGTGGTTGAATTAGAACAAGGTCTACATTTGCATCGTCGGCAATTGCTTGCGCTTCGCTAAGTGGTTTAATGCCTAATTGTTCACCATCAAGACCGATCAAACGAACTTCACGCACACGAATTTCATCATTGATGAATAAGTCTTGTTTTGCTATGGTTTTCACCTCTTTTTTATTTTTAGAGAAAAACAAGAGCAGACTTGCTAACGCAAGCCCGCACTACATGATAGTATTTCATTTCTGAAACTTAATCCGTAGAGCCAGACAACGTTAGTCGCAAGGCGAGAAGTTCTCACTTCTGCTTTTCTCAACTTTTATATAATACCAAGTTTTGGATTATTTGTCAAGGATTTTTTTAGCTTTTTCTTCGATAAAAGCCACAACTTCATCAATTCCAACACCCGTTGTATCAAAATGAATGGCGTCGGCTGCTGGTTTTAAAGGAGAAACCGCTCGGTGACTGTCTTTATAGTCCCGCTCTGCAATTTCTTTTTTCAGAGTTTCTAAGTTCGTCGGAATGCCTTTTTCACGATTTTCTTTATAACGGCGCTCAGCTCTTTCCTCAACTGAGGCTACGAGGAAAATTTTTAATTCTGCATGAGGCAATACAACCGTTCCAATATCACGGCCGTCCATAACGATACCGCCTTGAGCAGCAATTTCTCGCTGTAAATCAACCAACTTTTCTCGTACTTCTGGAATTGCAGACACCCAAGAGACATTGTTGGTCACTTCGTTTTCACGAATCGGATGCGTCACATCTACATCTCCGACAAAAACAAGCTGCTCCCCATTTTTATCACGCCCAAAACTAACTGGATAAGTGTCTAATAATGCGACAATTTCAGACCACTTTTCTGCCGATAAATCATTCTTTAAAGCTAAGTAAGTCGCCGCACGATACATAGCGCCTGTATCCAAGTAAGTGTAGTCGAAATCTTTCGCAATAATCTTGGCAACTGTTGACTTTCCGCTTGAAGCTGGACCATCAATGGCGATTTGAATTTGTTTCATTCTATACTCCTATCGAATTTTCACCACATCACCCGGATTGGCATACCAAGCACCTGTCGTCATGTGAGAAGGATTTAAACGCTCCAATTCAGCAATCGAAATCCCTGCACGCGCAGCAATAGCCGCCTCACCTTCTCCAGCTTGAACAGTAAGCGTTCCTTCAGATGATTGGGGTTGACTGCTATCACTTGTTGCCTTAGAAGACTCTGGAACGCTAGAACTTTCACTTGGTTTGCTGGTAGCCTTAGTATTATAAAAGCCCTCTGTTGCTGCTTTTTTGCTGCTTCCGCCAGTTGATAAATAAATCATCATACCTACAATTGTAATCACCATGATGAAAAAAATAACCGCTAAAATTGTCAACACACGATTGGCCACTACATCGCTCGTTTTTTTACTTCTCGTCAATTCTTTTTCTCCCTCGTCGTAAATATCTTCTTCCCATGGTTCCTTTGCCATGACTTCCTCCTTGTATTTTTTCCAAATTCCGATTACAATATGAATATGAAAGTTACACTCATTCCTGAACGGTGCATTGCTTGCGGGCTTTGCCAAACTTATTCTAACTTATTTGATTACCACGACAATGGCATTGTCAAATTTTATCAAGATGATGAATTGCTAGAAAAGGAAGTTCCTGAAACAGCTGATGTTATCGAAGCCATCAAAAACTGTCCTACAAAAGCTCTTAAGAAAGAGTAGTTTTTTTAGGATGAGCATAATAGGTTTCAAAATAGTCTACGTGGGTTAAGTTGTCCATTAGTTCAACTTCCCCTTTAAAATGGTCATTCAAAGCCAAAGCATTTACAAAATACTTCTTAGGCCACTTACGCATACAAAACGTACGGCCTTTTTCTTTGCCATCAAATAAAAGAGTAATAGAAGTTTTTGTCACTTCCACTTTACGAATTGTTGAAATTTCAATCTTTGAAGGTGTGAATGGATTTGCCGTAGTAATTCTCAAAATCCCGTCATCGTATATAGTGAAATATCTATGTACGCCAATCCCTAACAAAACCATAAAGAGAAAGAAAGAGAAAAGAACTAAAAACGGAACTTCTGAACTCTCAAATAAAAATGCAAAACCTATAAAAATCGGAATGACCGATAAAGACCAATAAATGATTAGAAGAGAAAGATCTGGCTGCCAATGATAACGCAATTGACCAAAAATCTTTATCATATCTACACCTCCTCTTATATAGTTTATCATAAAAAAAAGAAAAATGGGAGTGAGATTAGACAACAAAAGAAAAAATTAAGGAAGTGAAAGAATACTAGCTCTAATCCCTTATTAAATTAGTCGAAAATGGCAGATGTGATAGAGATAATCGCCTCAACGAAAATGCAAATAGCTCAAATTCCACTTTCTCAAGATTCAGCCGATAGAGTGAAATATTACATTTTCATCTTCAACAAATTTCCAATATTTTGGGCTGTTCGGATGAGACTTTCTTCTGCCTTGGCTAGAGTAATAGCTAGAGGTTCAACTTGAGAAATGATCGGAAAAGCAGCTTGAATATTTTCTACTGGAAAATCAGGTAAGTTATCACTTAAACTACCACAAATAGCAATCACAGGAATATTACTAGGCGTTCTTTTGGCTACTCCAATCGGAGCTTTGCCTGCCAGACTTTGTTGATCCATTCGTCCTTCACCCACGATGACTAAATCAGCTTTTTTGACATGATTATCAAAATCAAGCAAATCAAGACAAGTATCAATTCCTGAAACAATTTTTCCATGTGCAAATGTTACCAGACCAGCTGCCATACCTCCTCCAGCACCTGCACCAGTCAGTGAAAAAATTGCTGGATTAGCCTGTTTATAAAATGTTGCCATTGCCTGATCCACTTGAGAAAATAGCAGAGCGGATAAGCCTTTTTGACCTCCAAAAACGTATGTAGCTCCGTTTTCACCACAGAGAGGATTCATAACATCTGTCAGAATCTGAATATCCAAATTTCCTAAAATTTCAGGAACTTTATCCGCTGAAATGCGAGCCACACGGTCTAAAGACGAACCCTTTGCTTGGAGCAAGTGATTATCCTTATCAAAAAATTTATAGCCCAATCCAGCTGCCATTCCAATTCCACCATCATTGGTAGCCGAACCACCTACGCCAATATAAATTTGCCTCACACCTTCTTTGGCGAGATACAAAATTAACTCTCCTAATCCTCTGGTATCAAGAGTCAAAGGGTTTCTTTTTTCTGACGGGATATTCGCCAACCCAACCAAATCAGCCATTTCAAAGAGAGCTATATCGCCTTTTTGAGCATATTTCATCGTAACCGGCTCGCCGAATGGTCCGGTTACTGTCCTTTCATATTCGGATAATTTCATTGAGGCGGCTAAAGCAGCAACTGTTCCTTCACCACCATCTCCAATGGGTAGCAAGTCAAATGTTGCTTCCGGGAGCGCCTTGGAAAAACCTGCTTTTATAGCCTCTGCAACGCTTTGAGCTGATAAACTTTCTTTAAAAGAGTCCGGTGCAATTAAAATATGCATGACCTAGTCCTCACTTTCTATCTTTTCTAAAAGGCTTACAACTTGATATAAGTCAGCTTGATCGATTTGATAAGGTGCTTGCTCTCTCACAATAGGCTTGGCATTAAAAGCAATCCCAATTCCTGCTGTTAATATCATTGGAAGGTCATTAGCACCATCTCCTACAGCAATGGTTTGAGCAAGAGTCAAGTTGTTTTCCTCTGCCCATTGCTTTAGCATTGCTTTTTTGACTTCTTTTGTGACAATTGTTCCTAAAACTCTGCCGGTTAGCTTACCGTCTTTCACTTCTAAACGATTAGCTTTTACGTAATCTACATTCAATTTCGCGGCTAATTCGTCTACCATCTCATGAAAGCCACCTGATACAACGCCAACCTTGTATCCACGCTGATGCATGTCTTCTATCAACTGTTGAGCTCCTTTTGTAAAATGAATTTGCTTAGAAACTCGTTTAAAAATTGTTTCAGGAAGTCCTTTGAGCAAGGCCACGCGTTCTATCAGAGCTGTCTCAAAATCATATTCCCCTTGCATAGCCCGTTCTGTAATGGCTGCGACTTGCTCACCAACTCCTGCTGCAGCACCTAGCAAATCAATTCCTTCTTCTCTAATCAAGGTACTGTCAACATCCAGTACCAATAGCCCTCTTGTTTTCACATCATCACCCCATATATTGCTTGTATTATATAAAAAATTGATTAACAAAACAAGTTGCAATAGAAAGAAAAAAGCCTCGTTTGCTGTACAAACAAGAGCTTCTTTACTTTATTCAATACCAATTTCAGTACGTACAATATCTGCAATTGTATCAACGTAATAGTCTACTTCTTCGTGGCTTGGTGCTTCTGCCATGACTCGTAAAAGTGGTTCTGTTCCGCTTGGACGAACAAGAATACGACCATTGCCAGCCATTTCCGCTTCCATTTTTTCAATCACCGCTTTAATAGCAGGTACTTCCATAGCCTTGTGCTTCATGCTGTTTTCAACACGGATATTGACCAATTTTTGTGGATAAATCGTTACTTCTGACGCTAATTCAGACAAAGGTTTACCTGTTTCTTTCATCACTTTTGTCAATTGAACGGCTGTTAGCTGACCGTCACCCGTCGTATTATAATCCATGATGATTACGTGACCAGATTGCTCACCGCCCAAATTGTAACCAGATTTGCGCATTTCTTCTACAACATAGCGGTCACCAACAGCTGTAATCACCTTGTTAATGCCTTCACGATCCAAAGCTTTATGGAAACCAAGATTTGACATAACAGTTGTTACAATTGTATTTTGAGCAAGCAAACCTTTTTCAGAGAGGTATTTCCCGATGATATACATAACTTTATCACCATCGACAATCTCACCATTCTCATCAACTGCAATCAAGCGATCGCTATCTCCGTCAAATGCCAGACCAAGTGCTGATCCTGATTCACGGACTGTTTCTTGCAATTTTTCAGGATGTGTAGAGCCAACATTCAAGTTGATATTTAACCCATCTGGATTTTCCCCAATGACTGTTAATCTAGCTCCCAAATCTGCAAATACTTGGCGAGCACTGGTTGAAGCAGCACCATTTGCTGTATCAAGAGCAACTTTCATTCCGTCTAAATCAAGACCAGTAGATACGAGATATTGTTGATATTTGCGCAATCCTTCTGGATAATCCATAAGAGTTCCTAACCCTTCCGCACTTGGACGCGGTAAATCGTCTTCTTTAGCATCAAGTAGAGCTTCAATTTCTAATTCACGTTCATCGTCCAATTTATAGCCATCGCCACCAAAGAATTTAATACCGTTGTCAAGCGCTGGATTGTGGCTAGCTGAAATCATGACACCAGCACTTGCTTTCTCAGATTTCACCAGATAAGCCACACCTGGTGTGGCGATAACCCCAAGCTTGTAAACACGGATTCCAACCGATAAAAGTCCTGCTATTAATGCACTTTCCAGCATTTCTCCTGAAATACGTGTGTCACGTCCTACAAAGACGCGCGGCACATCTTTCTCATGTTGGCTCAATACATAGCCACCAAATCGCCCTAATTTAAACGCTAACTCTGGTGTTAATTCCACATTTGCTTCTCCACGAACTCCGTCCGTTCCGAAATATTTTCCCATTTTTATAAAATCCTTTCGATACTTTTATTTAGATGAGCTCGTCGAACTTGAAGACGAACTTGATGATTTAACAGTAATTTTTATGGTTGTCTCATAAGGAGTAATCACACTTGGCAAAACTGTACCATTTGCATCAACCGCCTGTAGTGGGGCATTTCCTGAATAGTTAGCGGATATTTTTTCACTAGTTGGCACTACCGCTTCTACATGATCTACCTTAGCCAGCGTATCTTCGTCACTTGTAACAGTTACCTTATTGTCACCAACCGTCACGCGATCAACCATCAACCCATCTGCTAACTGGGCTGAACTGATAGTTGTTTTCACTTCAACTGTCTTACTTGCTTTCTTGCCAACTTTCACCGTAATCTTAGCCGGTGTAACAGTCGCAGTCAACCCACTTGGTAAATTTTTAATAGCTAAAGGTACCTCTCTTGTTCCTTCTGTAGCTTTTGTCAAATCTGCCACAACCTTGAATTTTCGTGTACTTTCTTGCATTTCACTAGCAAGTGTCACACGGTTAGAGCCTGTTAACACTACTGATACTTCGGACGCAAACCCACTAATAAAATACTTTTCACTATTGTATTTAATATCAATTGGTACACTAGGCAAGGTGTTGGTATAGGTTTCAGAAGTTGTTTGTCTAGCATTTGAATTATTTTGGTAATTTGTCGTGGTGGCGTAAATAAATAAAACAGCAGCAAAAAAGATGGAAGAAACGATATACCAAATCTGTTTACGATTTTTCATGTTTCCGACCTCCTAGCACACGATTTCTAAAGGGTGATTTTGGTTGTTCATCTGAAATCAGCACTTTCCGCAATTCTGCTTCAAATTCCTCTAATGTCAAATTATGCTTGAAAACTCCATTATGTGTGATAGAGATACCTCCAGTTTCCTCCGATACTACAAAAGTAAGGGCATCGGATACTTCTGACAGACCGATTGCCGCGCGGTGACGTGTCCCAAATTCCTTAGAAATCCCTGTGTTTTCTGTGAGCGGAAGATAAGCGCAAGAAACGGCTATTTTATTGTCTCTTACAATGACAGCACCGTCATGTAGCGGTGTATTGGGAATGAAGATATTGATTAACAACTCACCAGATACATCAGCGTCCAACGGAATCCCTGTTGCAATGTATTCTTGCAAGGTTCTGCTACCTTGGATAGCAACGAGAGCTCCAATTTTCCGCGGACTCATATAATCTACTGCTTTGACAAATGCCTGCACCATTCTTTCTTCTGAGCTAATCGGTGCTGTCGAAAACAAATCGGTAGCACGCCCCAGCCTCTCCAGACCTGTACGAATCTCAGGTGTAAAAATCACAACCGCCGCAATGACCCCATAGGTGATAACTTGGTTAATCAACCAGGAAACCGTTGTTAAACCAATTGCATTGGCAAGAATCTGAGCCAGCACAAATATTAAAACCCCTCGAACAAGAATCATAATTTTAGTGCCCGCGATTGCCTTTGTAAAATAAAATAAAATCCAAGCAACCAGTGCAATATCTATAATATTGGTAACAATACTCCAAGGGCTAGAAAATAAACTAGACCAATATTGGAGATTGGACAATTGCTGAAAATTCATTTTCAGTGTCCTCTCTTTCTCAACCTAAAAACGTTCTTGACTATTATATCACTTTTCAAAATATTTTTCTGTAACCTTCTTTACTTTTTTATGATAAAATATTTCTTATGAAGATAAATACATTATTTGGCAAACTTGTAGGAAAATCCTCCCATTTTGTGTTAAGCAAATTGGGACGCGGATCGACCTTGCCCGGAAAGCTTGCTCTGAAATTTGACAACAACATTTTAAACACACTAGCGCGTGACTACGAAGTGGTGGTAATCACAGGAACCAACGGTAAAACTCTGACTACTGCTCTTACAGTTGGAATCCTCAAAGAGGCTTTTGGCGAAGTTGTGACCAATCCCAGCGGAGCCAATATGATTAGCGGGATTGCGACGACTTTTCTGACCGCTAAAAAAGGAAAATCCGGCAAGAATATCGCCGTACTAGAAATCGATGAAGCCAGTCTCTCACGCATTTGCGACTACATTAAACCGAGCCTCTTCGTCTTTACTAATATTTTCCGCGACCAAATGGATCGTTACGGGGAGATTTACACGACCTACCAAATGATTTTGGATGCTGCTCAAAAGGTTCCTACGGCAACCGTCTTGCTAAATGGAGACAGTCCGCTGTTTAACTCTGTTACTCTCAAAAATCCGGTTCAATATTATGGTTTTGATACAGAAAAAGGAAAGCCAAAACTAGCTCATTACAATACGGAGGGTATTCTCTGTCCTAAATGTCAGCACATTCTAAAATACAAGCTCAACACTTATGCCAATCTAGGCGATTATATTTGTGAGCACTGTGGCTTTAGGCGCCCTGAATTAGACTACAAACTAACCCAATTGACCAGTCTTCGTCACAACAGTTCGGATTTTGTCATTGACGGTCAAAGCTATCACATCAATATCGGTGGTCTCTACAATATCTACAACGCTTTAGCTGCCGTTTCCGTTGCTCAATTCTTTGGAGTTGAGCCAACCACTATCAAGACCGGTTTTGACAAGAGCAGAGCCGTTTTCGGACGTCAGGAAACTTTCAAGATCGGAGACAAAGAGTGCACGCTGGTTCTCATTAAAAACCCTGTCGGAGCCACGCAAGCTCTAGAAATGATTAAGCTAGCTCCTTATCCATTTAGCTTGTCAGTTCTGCTCAACGCAAACTACGCGGACGGTATCGACACGAGCTGGATTTGGGACGCGGATTTTGAGCAGGTTTTAAACATGGATATCCCGCATATGATTGCTGGTGGGGTTCGTCATTCTGAGATTGCTCGACGCTTGCGGGTAACTGGCTATGACGCTGAACAAATCAGTGAAGTAGCTGATTTAAGCCAAGTCTTTGAAGAAATTAAAAACCAAGAAACCAAGCATGCCTATATCCTAGCTACTTATACAGCCATGCTAGAATTCCGCGACTTGCTGGCTTCTCATCAAGTCGTCAGAAAGGAGATGAACTAATGGTTTATACATCACTAACTTCTCCTGAAAATCGGGATTATACTTATGATTTGAAGATTGCCCATCTCTATGGCAATCTCATGAACACTTACGGCGACAATGGCAATATTCTCATGCTCAAATATGTAGCTGAAAAACTAGGCGCTCGCGTTCAAATTGATATTGTCTCACTTGAAGATGAGTTTGATAAAGATTACTATGATTTGGTATTTTTCGGCGGAGGGCAAGACTACGAGCAGACCATTGTGGCACGAGATCTGCCTGCAAAAAAAGATAGCTTGGAAGAATTTATCAATCATGACGGCGTGGTACTAGCTATCTGTGGTGGCTTTCAGCTTCTAGGTCAATACTACATCGAGGCTTCTGGTCGGCGGATTGAGGGACTTGGAATTATGGGACATTATACTCTCAATCAAAAAAATAACCGCTACATCGGCGACATCAAGATTCATAACGATGAATTTGACGAGACTTACTACGGTTTTGAAAATCACCAAGGACGGACATTCCTATCTGAAGACGAAAAACCGCTTGGCAGAATTATTTATGGGAATGGAAACAACAAGGAAGACCAAAGCGAAGGCGTACACTACAAGAATGTCTTTGGCTCTTACTTCCACGGTCCTATCCTATCCCGCAATGCCAATCTAGCTTACCGCCTAGTGACAACTGCTCTGAAGAATAAATATGGTCAAGATATTCCCCTCGCCAACTACGAGGACATTCTAGCTCAAGAAGTCCCAGAAGAATACGGAGACGTCAAGAGCAAGGCAGATTTTGAATAGGGGTATAAAATGAGAGTGGGGATGTAAAAGTTGATTTATCAACGCATTAGAGTCCACTCAGCAGTGTTTGATTGGCACTAAAGTGCCTAATCAATTGTGCATTGGAAACTCTACATTGACTAAAGTCAATAGAGCTTCTCCAAACTACTGCGTCTTATAATTATGACTATATAAGCAAAGGAAGCTGAGCACTTTTGTCTCAGCTTCCTTTTGTGTGCAATGATTTTTGATAAAAAATTGAGAAAACAGCCAGACTCATCACTCCAATGCCAATGACAATAAAAGAAAACAGGTGTACGCTTGGAATCAATGTCATAATTGCTGTTGCAAGCGGCATAAAAAGAATAGCCAGTGTAAAAATAGCAGAGAATACTCGACCTAAATACTGATTGTCAACCTTGGTTTGCACCTGGCTGAAAAAATGAATGTTAAAAACTGTCATGAATAACTCACAAAGAAAATTACCGCCATAAGCTAGATAACCAGGAACAGGAAAAATAGCAGAACTCCCTATTATTACAACTCCTAAACCTGTCAGACAAAGGGTGATTAGCAAATTCTCCATAGTATCCTTAATCTTACTTGCCAAGAGTGCTCCAATGATAGAGCCGATAGCTCCCATTGTCAAAATGGTCGCATAAGCTCCTTTTTGTTGAAAAAGCTGATTAGTGAAAGGTAGGAGGTAGTTAAAAGCTGCAAAGAAAAAATTAACGCTAGATGCTACTACGAGTAGAAAGAAGATTTCCTTTTGTTGTCGAATATAAAGCACTCCTTCTCGCATATCTTCCAAAATTGCTCTTACTGTCAGCCTACCAGTTGATTTCATTTCTGGTTCTTTGTTAGGTAGGAAATAAACCAAAATAAAGGCGAGGAAAAAACTCAGTGCATCTAAAAGCAAAGTAATCCGCAGATTGGCATAGTTCATGACTAAGAAAGAGAGGACAGGAGCTGACACACTGATTAACTGCAAAACCACCTCCAAATGAGAATTGTAAGCTACGATTTCCTCTTTATTTACAATCTCGGTGATATAGGATTTGTTTGCTGGTCGTGAGAAAGAAAAAGCAATAGCTTGCACCACATTGGCGAAAATGAGAGCTCCAATCATCAACTGTTTATGAGTAATAAAGGAAATTCCTAAACACAGGAGAGAACAAATCAAGTCAGTTGTCATTAAGACTTTTCGTTTAGAAAAACGATCGGTGATAACACCGCCGAAAGGATTGAATAAAATAGCTGTTATTAAATCGGACAATTGGTAAATTCCTAAAACGGTCTGACCTATAACTCCTAACGACGCTAGCCAAATACTGTTTCCATAATCATAGAGCATATTGCCAATCTTGTTGATAGCTCCGCGTGCAATGAGTTGTACCGCTTGTTTGTTCATAAAGAAACCTCCAAATTATTTTTTTATATTTTAACAAATAAAAAAAGAAAGGCACTATTTTTCCCGTATTTGGGAAAAGTGTCTCTCTTTTTATATTTTTTGTGTAATAAATTTCTGGTAATGTTCTTGATAATAATCAACTTGTTCGGGTAATTCTAAGGTCTCAAAAATCTGAATAGCTTCTTTCATTTTTGCAATACCTTGCTCCTGCTGACCTTTTTGATATGCTTCAAAGCCCTTGACATAGAGAAAAATTGTCCGCTCGTAAAGCTTAATTTCTTTATCTAAAATTTTAGCAACTGCGTTCTTGAAATACGTTGCTTTCTCAAAATCCTTTCCCTCTAAGCAATGCAGGTAAAAATTCAGAGCCAAAATCAAAACCAACCGACGATGCTTGTTGATATTTTCATAAAAATATTCACGCTCTAAAACTTCCTTACCCATCCGATAAACATAGTCCACCTCATAGAACGAATAAAGATTTCCGATTAAAATCAGCTCATACATTCCCCAATTTTCTCTCTGAAAAAGGTAATCCGCCACACGCTCTAGGTCAGCCGGTTTCATCTCATAACGATTATCTCGCTGACAAATTAGTCCTTGTACCAAGATAATATTGAGCTCATGAATGAGGCTATCCTGTAGCTGTCTAGCTTTTTCTCTCTCCTGATGCTGCAACTTCTGAAAACCTTCAATATCTTTAGCATAATAGAGCGGGACAATGTGGGACATAAATTCAACAATTTCAGCTCGTTGGTAGTTTCTAGCTGCATCCATAAAATTTTCCACACTGACCTGAATATTATCCAGAACCGCTAAGAACTTATCCACTGTTAGCTCAGACTCTCCTCGTTCAAAACGGGACAGCTGAGAAGTTGATACCTGATTCCCCGCTGCCTGAGCAAGAGAATAATTACCATTCAAGCGAAAATCACGAAACACCTTGCCTAAAGCTTCCATTTCTTCAATATTAACTCCTTTCACAATTTTTAGTCTTTTCAGATTTACATTAAAGCTGTACTACTTCAAATCTAGTATTTGAACCTCTAGGTCAACAGGCATTTCATCTGCTCTTCTACAAAGATTGCTACTTCCATATATCGCCCTCAAAAGACTGGGGACTACTGATAAAGCAAGTAAATGGAACACTTCCCCTGACTTTCCCCGTCAATCAAATTCTTTCTTCGCCCTAAAAGTTCCTTCATTCAAACGGGCGAGCAAAATAACCTTACTAGAAAAAATGGGATATGGGTAATTCCGTCTCAAATGTTCGGGTTTTACTTTCAGAAACGTCTTTTTTTGTTAAAATCTTCTTGTCCGCAAATCGGACAACATTATTTTTTCAAAAAAGCTTTGTCCGAAACAAGAATGTTCGGAATTTGTTCCAAAAACTTTCGTCCGAAAACTGAACAAAGCCATTTCCCCCTAAAACCTCTCGTCCGAATGTGAAAAATGGCAAGTTACTTAAAAGTTGCCTCATCCTTCATGAAGGACGAAGTTTTTTGCTCAAAAAGCTCTCATCCCCGTTTGAAACGTTCGAGATTTAGTCTCAGGGAAGAATTTCTTCGCTTCGGATGAACTTTCTTGACTTAAAAATAGCTCGCTCACACCTGTTCTGCCACTTCTTCCCACTCCGTCATGGCTGCTTCCTGCCGTTCAGTCAGCTGGTCTAGCTTTTGCTGAAGCTCCATGAGTTCACTTGCGTCATTGGTTTCCTGCATAGCTGTAGTCAACTCGGTCGTTTGCATCTCCAGCTCTTCGATTTCAGCTTCCAGCTGCTCCAAACGGCGAGCTAATTTCCGAGCTTCTTTCTGCGTTTCTTTCTGGAGTTGGTAGTTGGTGACTGGCTGAGACTGACTAGGCTCTGTCGCAGTAGCTTTCTCCTCTCTCAAAGCTTCCAGCTCTGCTTTTTTCTCCAGATAATAGTCATAATCGCCCAGATAAAGAGTGGAGCCAGTATCAGAAAGATCGATAATCTGCGTGGCAACTCGGTTGATAAAGTAGCGGTCATGACTGACAAAGAGCAGAGTGCCGTCAAAGTCAATCAAGGCATTCTCTAGCACCTCTTTGCTATCAATATCTAGGTGGTTGGTTGGCTCGTCCAACACCAGAAAATTCTTGTTTTCCATAGACAGCTTAGCCAGTAAAAGCCGTGCTCGTTCCCCACCTGACAGCATGCTGACAGACTTTTTGACATCATCGCCTGAAAAGAGAAAGGCACCCAGACGATTGCGAATTTCCACTTCTGGCGTTAGTTTAAAATCATTCCAAAGCTCGTCTAAGACTGAATTGCTCGGTGTCAATCGGCTTTGGGTCTGGTCATAGTAGCCCAGCTCCACATTTGCCCCCAGATGCTCCTGACCGCGGATAAAAGGAATTTGTCCCACAATGGACTTGATAAGAGTTGTTTTGCCAATACCATTTGGCCCGACAATAGCTACTGCGTTAAATTTACGAATATCCAGATTGATAGGCTCGGACAACACTTGGTTATCATAACCAATAGCCGCATCTTCTACAGTCAGAACGACATTTCCAGAAGGCTTAGCCGAGCGAAAGGTCATATTAGCAGAACGACTGCCTCTGTCTGGCTTGTCCAGACGCTCCATTTTTTCCAGCTGTTTGCGTCTGGATTGAGCGCGTTTGGTTGTAGATGCTCGAACCAGATTGCGATTGACAAAATCCTCCAAAGCAGCAATTTCCTTCTGCTGCTTTTCATAATTCTTAGCCTCCGTCAAGAGCTTCTGCTCCTTTTGCTGAACAAAACTAGAGTAATTTCCCACATAGCGGTCCAACGAATGCTGGGTCAAGTCCAGTGTCACAGTGGCTACTTTATCAAGAAAATAACGGTCGTGACTGACGATGATGAGAGCTCCGCTATAGTTGCTCAAGTAATTTTCCAGCCAAGCAATCGTCTCTATATCCAAATGGTTAGTAGGCTCATCCAGTACCAATAAATCTGGCTTTTCCAGCAGCATTTTCACTAGAGCCAATCGAGTATTCTGCCCGCCAGAAAGCTCTTCTATTTTCATCTGCCACATGGACTCGTCAAACTTGAAACCATTGAGAATCGCACGAATATCTGCCTCATAGGTAAAGCCGCCTGCCTGACGGAAATCCTCTGACAAGCGGTCATAGTCTGTCATCAGTTTTTCCAGATCCGTCCCAGTCAAATCCCCCATAGACAGCTCCATCTGTCGCAATCGTTGCTCCTGCTGACGTAAATCATCAAAGACATACAGCATTTCATCGTAAATGGTGTTGGCAGACTCAAAGCGACTATCCTGCGCCAAATAAGACAGGGATATATCCCGCCTTTTATTGACTTCCCCAGTGCTTGGGGCTTCCTCACCGACTAAAATCTTCAAAAGAGTGGACTTACCAGCTCCATTTTTCCCTACTAAGGCAATTCTATCTCGTTCATCCACTTGCAGGTTGATATTATCAAAAAGAACCTCCCCTGCAAAAGAGCGTTCAATCTTATTTGCTTGTAAAATAATCATAAACCTATTATAGCAGATTCCTATCCCAACTGCTATCTTAGAAAACAAAAATGCGGTTCATTTTGACTGCATTTTCATTTAAAACTACTTAAAATTTCTTGATTTTGCATCACAAGGTAAACACCTAATAGAATAATCAAAGCAAAAAGCCCTAATTTGATGATTCCTTTTACAAAACGGATAACCCAGAGAATCATCATCGAACCAATCAACCACATCACAGCTGAATGATTGAAAAATCCTTGAATAGCTTGACTATTTTGACCAAAGAAATTCTGAATGGACACAGGAACATGTTCCTGCCATGCAGCTATCACACCGATACGATCGGAAATATCAGAACCACTTTTCCAAAGCCAGGCAAAAATACTGGAATTAAAGACAAACAAGAAAAACTGCTCTGGGAAACGTCTAATGATTTTAAAGATATTTCTTATCATTTTATGCTTGATACAACTCCTTTACTGCTTGAACATCTACTGCTTGAATCCCGTAAAATGAGCCAGCGGACTGCATGACGGATTTTTCTTCATTATGCTCCAATCCAATCGCATGTCCCAATTCATGCTCTGCTGTGTTTACGATTCGCTCATAAGAGTAGCCGTATTGACTATTCAATAGATAATAACGATTTAGTCGAACCGTTACATTTGTGAAGCGTTTCGTCAATAAATTAGTTTGTGATTCTGCCTCACCTGCCGCACTCACCGTACCATCATTCATCTCTGTCGCCACAATATTGGCTTGATTTTTATCATTTACAATCTGAAAAGTGAAAGCCCCTGTTTGATTCCAAGCACGAATGGCTTCTTGATAAGCTGAGCGAAATGTCTCATCTTGTGTATCTATATAAACCGTAGCGCTTGCTGTGTCCCATCGGACACCAGACGCTTGATGAACATGATTGTCCGATAGCTGTTTGGTCAGGTCTTTCACATTTTGCCCGACGCCTAGCTGACTATCCTGTCCACTTACATATCGATAAATTTGACTGACATCTTGCTGAAGTGTTGTCGAAAAACTGCTTTTAGAAGGACTCATGATATACAAGATTCCGACTAAAAAGAGTGCTGTTAATGCAAGACTATAAACTAAACGCCATATCAAGCGCAACAGCGCTGAAAATATTCGAAATATAAACCTCATACTTCCCTCCTAATCTCAAATGTAAAGAGTAAGTATAATGAGATTCGCTTAAAAATTTCTTAACATAGAGAACTGTAAAAGAAAGAATAAAATATTGACAAAAAAATGTAAATTGCTGTCAAAAAAGTCATCTCTCAAGCAACTTTAGGATAAGCGCTCCTCCACTTCAAAATCAATCGGCAACCATTTCAGAAATTCTTCTAGTTGATTTTCCCAATAATACCACTCATGCTTTCCCGGATTATGATGATAGGTGATATCTAAGCCACATTCGCGCAATTGTTTAACAGCTACTTCATTTGCTTGATAAAGAAAATCCTGCTCCCCACACCAAGCGTAAAATTTAGTCTTTTTATCTGACTTCTTTGCCATTGTCGTCAAAAAATGCTGCTTGACATCAGCTGCTTTCAAATCACCAAACACACCTTGCCAATAGTTGAGCGTCCCACCTGGAAGTTCTTCTATGTCCACATCATCTAGACCGAGCCCAATAGCGCCTGAAAATGACCCTGCATAAGAGAATCGATCTGTCGTCAAGGCTATTTTATAAGCCCCATAACCTCCCATTGACAGACCTGCAATAAATGTTTTCTCCCGTTTCCGACTCATATTGGGAAAGAAACGCTGCATAACCTCAGGCAATTCTTTTGCTATGGCATCATAATAATTCAACCCATAAGCAGTATTAGTGTACCAAGCAAGATCTGTTGACGGCATAATGACAATTAAATTTGTATGGCGCAGTAAACGCTCAATATTCGTCCGTTTTCGCCACGAATTTTCATTGCCTCCCATGCCGTGCAAAAGGTAAAGAACGGGAATATCCATATCTGCTATCTGACTGGGGGCTACTGCATCCGCATCAGGATAGATGACATTGACACGACGCTCCATTTCTAGTACTGCTGAATGATATTCTATTTCAAAAAATGCCATTTTTTCTCCTTTTAATATAAATGTAAGAAAGGGGTTGGAACAAACGTCCTGACCCCACGATTTTTGTAACTATATAAAATGTGCTAATTTAACCTACTTAACGCACTTCCATTACAACAGGTAAAATTGCCGGACGACGTTTGGTTTGCTCAAAGAGATATTTCGCAAGATTGTCACGCACCGAGCCTTTCAACTCACTCCAGTCAAAATTATCTTTTGCAAGGTAATCTTCAACTGTTTTATTGATTAAGTCAGCACTCTCACGCAAAATATCACGGCTTTTCTTGACATAAACAAATCCACGTGTATGAACCTTGGCTTTGGAAATAATCTTCTTGTCACGACGGTTTACTGTAATGGCTACGATAAAGATACCGTCTTCAGACAGAACTTTGCGGTCACGAAGAACGATAATTCCGACATCACCAATCGCATTTCCGTCAATCATAACATCACCAGAAGATACCGCACCAGCAGGTACAAAATCACCCTTTTCATATTCCATAATGCTACCACGCTTTGGAATAAAAATGTTCTCTGGCAACATACCAATTGCCATGGCAGCTTTAGCATGTGCTGCCAATTCACGATATTCTCCTTGAATTGGGAACAAGAATTTTGGCTGCAAGAGGTTTAACATCAATTGCAAATCGCGCTCATTTCCATGTCCAGACACTCGCAAATCTTGCGTAATTAGTTTGACAACACCACCTGCTTGGTAGATCATGTTTTCTACACGTGCCACCAAGGCTTCTTTTGCGATAGACGGTGTTGTAACAATATAAATCAAATCACCTTCTTTGATTTCTACATAACGGTGACGACCAATAGACATCTTGCGCAAGCCATTGATTGGCTCACCCATACGCCCAGTTTCCAAAATAATCAACTCATGATCTTCAAACTTGGACATTTCTTTTGGTTTGATTAGCAAACGTTCGTCCACAAGTGATAATTTCTTCAAGCGAATAGCTGTACGAACGATATTTTCAATGTCAAATCCAGTCAACACAACACGACGCCCTGTCCTAGCAGCAGCTTCAAAGACTTGTTGAATCCGAGAAAGATTGCTTGCAACCGCCGCAACAATCACGCGTCCTTCCCAGTCTCCAATTGTATCGCTAATTTCCTTTGCAACTTCGCTCTCACTTGCCACTTGAATCGTACTATCCGCATTTGAAGAATCACTAAGAAGAGCTAGAACCCCTTCACGACCAATTTCCGCCAAGCGAGCAAAATCTGTTGCGTAAGACTGACTAGCCGTTTGGTCAAACTTGAAATCACCTGTGTAAACAATATTCCCTTCAGACGTTTTCAAAACAATCCCTAAACTCTCTGGAATAGAGTGCGTTGTTTTAAAGAAAGATACAACTGTACCTCCAAAATCAATCTCTGTGTCTTCATCAATCACATGAAAATCATTGAACTTTTTGACCGTATCATTTCCTTTGACAAATAACTTAGCCAACTCAATCGTCAATTCTGAGCCAAATACAGGGACTTTCGTTTCAGCCAATAAATAAGGCAAGGCACCAATTGCATCCGCATGACCGTGTGTCAAAAAGACCCCTGCAATACGGTCCTTATTTTCAAACAAATAGTCCATATTTGGAATAACAAAATCCACACCAAGCTGTTCATTTTCTGGATATTTTAATCCGACATCCAGGACAAAAATATATTCATCCACTTCAGCGATGTAAAGATTTTTTCCATTTTCACGTACACCGCCCAAAGCAATCAATTTAATATTGCTCATTGATTCTCCTTTTCAATTTTTTTTACTAACGGTCCTTGGAATCCCAAGTCGAATTACAGTTTTGCAAATCTTTTGCATATCTAATTTATTATACTACTTTTCATGATTTTTTTCAAAGAACAGAGCATACAAAAACTCCTAGTTACTGTATACCTACAGAAAGCTAGGAGCCGTCTCTATTTGCTAATAAGTGATAGATAGACTTTCAGAAAGTAATTATCTGAAAAGAGATTCTTATGATGATTCCATCGTTATCTTATTAAAGAATGATTTTCTTGTCCACAATATATCAAAAACAAGTTTTTTCATCTAAAACAATAGCGGTTTTTTTACTAAGCATGAAAATCATTAAAAAGCTTCTACCAACTGCATCAAATAACATTCTTATTTATTCTTACTTTGCGTTCTTCATACGCGATGCAATTCTACAAACCACTACATGACATCTTCAGAAATATTTATCAAATACCTCCAATTAAGAAAAACAATTAGCAAATAGAAACTAATACATCATAAACGATTTAAAATATGAATGTTCCGATACCCATTGGAATCAGCCCTTTCTTATCTTTCTTTAATTATATTGTACACCTTCTTTTTTAAAAAAGCAAGCGTTTACATTCATTTTTTTTAAATATTTTTTACAAATGAAAAGAGGCAGAATTAACCATTCAAACCTCTTCTCAATGTGGATTTTTATGCCCGTACTGTGACACTTGTGCCGTCTTCTTTATAAAGATTTATCAAACCTTCTTTACGACTGCGTACCATATCACCTGGATAAACCGGATGTGGCAAGGAAATCGTCAACAGTTCCATCGGATTTGGAGCCCGATCAATTTTATTTCCATCTGAATCATGTAAATCTGTAATGACTGCGTTAAAATGACGGAAACCAGGACCATAAAACTCAACTGGGTCGCCCTCATTGATGACATTTCGTTGCCGAATAGTCGCTGTTTGCGTATCAGGGTCATAAGCCACCACTTCTGCCACAAATTTATATTGCGGAATTTTGCGGCGTGCTCCAAAAAGCTGCTCATTTTCAGTTGGTGTATGATAGTAAAATCCCGTTGCCAACTCACGTTGCGCAACTTTCCACATTTCATCTACTAAATCTTGCTTGATTGCTTCAAACTTTTCAGGACTTTCAAGATAAGCATCTACTGCCGCCTTGTAACAATTTGAAACAGTAGATACATAGTGAATAGACTTCATGCGCCCTTCAATTTTCAAGCTGTCCACCCCATTTTCAATCATATCTGGAATATGATCAATCATGGACATATCAACAGCCGACATAGAAAATTCTTCTGGAATTTCTCCTTTTAAGCTCTTGCGCTCTTGTCCAAAGGGCATATCGTAGAGGTCATATTTCCAGCGGCAAGACTGAGAGCACCCCCCACGATTGGCATCCCGCATACTCATGTGATTAGATAAAGTACAGCGCCCTGAGTAAGAAATGCACATAGCCCCATGAACAAAAGCTTCAATCTCCACATCAGTATGTTTGCGGATTTCTGCCAATTCTTCCATGGAAACCTCACGTGCCAAAACGACACGTGTCAACCCCAAATCCTTCCAAAATTCTAAGGTTTCATAGTTTGTTGCGCTAGCTTGTGTTGACAAGTGTACTTCCAAACCTGGCGCTTCTGTACAAGCAATGGCAATCAATGCTGGGTCAGATACGATAACGGCAGAAATGCCAATATCTCGCAAAGTGCGGAACCATTCCCCAGCTCCTTCTTCATTTCCTTCGTGGGTTACCATGTTCGCAGCCACATAGACTTTTGCGCCATGTTCACGAGCAAATTGAACGCCCTCTTCCATTTCTTCAAACGTAAAATTTCCAGCACGACTGCGCAAACCATAGGCTTGTCCGCCAATGTAGACAGCATCCGCTCCATAGCGAATGGCGACTTTTAATTTTTCCAACGTTCCAGCAGGCGCCAGAACTTCTGGTCTTTTCAAAGTTTTTGTCATATTCTCGCTCTTTTCTAAATTCTAATACTTAGCCTTTTTATTTTATAGCAAAAAAGGTTTGAAAGCAAGCTAAAGGAAACAGATTGTGAAAGTTAAACAAGCAGTTGCAACTCGCAACTACCTGCGTCCCTTATTTCACCTGGTCTGGATCATATTCATAAAATCCAGTATCCAAGAAACGATTCTTTGGATGCAATTGATGAACCTGCTCATCCAAAAGGAAAGCCTGATCATGTGTAAATTGATTGGTCTCAATCAGCTCACGCGCTTGCACAAAGAGTTTGACAATTTCAACAAAATTGTGTCCTGGCGTGTAAATACCTTCTAATTTCCAATGTGTAAAGCCATGTTCTACCAACTCTCCAAGTTTCGTCATCATATCCAAATCATTATTTGCAAAAATATGCGTCCCATGATTGTCCTCAAAAATAGAATAATGGCTATCTGGGTCACTCGGCTCTGCAAGGAATAAATCACGCTCACGACTCTTTTCGTCATCAATATGAGTGAAATTGTAATAATTCTGCAAAAGCGGTCGCTTAGAATGATGAATGACGCTAGCACCATAGACTAGTATCTCAACAGGAATTTCTAACACTTCCTGCATTTTAAACAATTCTGCCGATGGGATTTCACGCGCTAGAACTGCCTCAGAAGCGCCAGCTTTTTGCCCCCAGAAGTTCACTTGACGACTGCTAGCAACCATAGTCGAAGCATCATAAATCGTCTTAAACGGATAACCGTCGCGTTTTAACACATAAAAAACACCGGCATCTCCTACAGTAATATAATCCGCCTGAATATCCACTAAAAAATCAAGAAATGGCTTGATTTTATTCATCATTTCCTGATGCATCAAAGCATTGACAGCAATTGTCAACTTTTTGCCTACCTCATGTACAAGGGCTGCAATCTGTCGCAATTCGTCATAAGAAAAAGTACGGGGTAATCGAAGACCATACTCTTTTTCGCCTACATAAATGCGATCCACACCTGCTTCTAAAAGCTCTTTTACTTGTTCAACGCTCTCAGCTGTCGCTGTAATGATAATCTTTTTCATAGCAAAATTATAACATATTTTTGATTTCTCTTCTATTTTTTAATTTGATAAATTGTAAAATATAGTGCAACAAAAAA
>NZ_KV841560.1:0-2581 GCF_001839535.1 Streptococcus sp. HMSC36C04
ATTGTTTCTCAAGGAGATGATAACTCTCCTTATGGGAAGATACCAGAAAACTGGCTTCTCTCAACTCTAGATAGTGTATCCAATCTTTACACTGGAAACAGTATTAACGCTACTGAAAAGAAAAAATATTTTTCTGGAGTAGATGGGGTTAATTATATCGCAACCAAGGATGTCAATTTTGATAGCACTATTAATTATGATAACGGCATTAGAATTCCCGATAGATATTTATCAAAATTCAAAATCAGCTATTCCAATTCTGTATTGCTGTGCTTAGAAGGTGGTAGTGCTGGACGCAAAATAGGGTTATTGGAACAAGATGTTTGTTTCGGTAATAAATTATGTAGCCTATCCTTTTATTATGGAGAAAATAAATGGCTCTACTATTTTCTTCAAAGCCCGCAATTTCTCAGTGATTTTCAGGAGAGTAAATCTGGTATAATTGGTGGAGTTAGTATCAAAAATTTAGGAAACATAACAATTTCTCTACCTCCTCAAAAAGAACAGAAATGCACTAGTTCTAAAGTTGAGAAACTTTTTGAAAAAGTAAATCAACTTTGGAAATGATTCTTCTCATCTCTTCATGGTTAGAAATAGGGATTAATAACTCAGAAATACTGGTACTATTTAATGTTTTTCCTTTAATAGCATCTTTAGAATTGCCTGAAGTAGAGATAAGTGGCAAAAATATCATCAAGTAATCTCTGATAATATTTTCTTTATTAGCATAGGGGAATATCGATATAATAGCTTCATTATGAGTGGCAGGAATATCCAATATGGCGACTTTTCCAATAGATAATTTAAAACTCATTAATAAAGTTCCTTTAGGTGAAATGTCTATTTTCTTTGATTTTAATGCTAATTTAGAAATAGATTCTCTCGTATTAGTTACATAACCAGATATAGGCATATCTGATATAGATACCCAAGGTATTTCAGTTCCCCAAAAAGTAGCTTCACTGCGTGGAGGAGTTTTTCCTATTCTGAAGTTAACTAGGCTAGCAAATTTAATATATCTCCATGCTTCTGGGATTTCATATACAGGATAAGAGGTTGTTTCATCTTTGTTCCCATAAGGAGAGCCATAATCACAAAAATAGCAGAAAGTTTATCCGACTTCCTGCTATTTTTTACCAATTAACAATTTTATCTACAATATTTTGTTGTTCAGTAGCTGTTTTCCTTAGATAGATTCGAGTAGTTTCTATGCTTTCGTGTCCCATCAAATCTGCAAGCAAAGCGATATCGTTATACTTCTCTAAAAAATTCTTAGCAAATAAATGCCTAAAAGAATGAGGGTAAATTACTTTAGGATTCATTTTGTATTTATCCGCATAATTTTTTAACTGTTGAGCAACTCCTCTTGCTGTAATTGGTTCGTTAAATTTGTTCAAAAATAAGTAACCACTTCGGCGATTTTCTGTCTCTAACCATTTTAGACAACTATTTCTTAATCTTTTAGGAATGTACAGTCTACGAATTTTACCACCTTTTGAGTAAATATCAAAATAACCAATTTCAACATGTTCTACTTTTAATTTAATAAGTTCACTTACACGAGCTCCAGTTGCACCTAAAAACCATACAACAAAATGCCATTTTAAAATACCATCTTTTTTCAAACTACGTTTAAGAAAAAGATAATCAGCATGACTAATGACATCTTCTAAGAATGGCTTTTGCTGTACTTTGACAAATTTTAATTTCAAATCATCATGACCAATAAAAGCCAGATATTTATTTACTCCTTGTAGTCGCAAATTGATAGTTTTAGGTTTAAAATTGTCTAATAAATATCCTTTGTATTCAAATAAATCTTCCATTTTGAGTTCGTAATTTTCCAAGAAAAATCGAACACCATAAAGGTACGAACGCACAGTATTTTCAGCTAAACCAGCTTTCTTCAAATGTAATTCAAAATCTTTCAATGTAAAACTCCTATCTTATGTTTGATAGAAATTCCACCGCACGTAAAACTATTATACTAAATTAGTGCGTCAATGATATTGAAAGATTGTTCGATTTTATCAACGATTCTGGATTGTTCGGATAGTGGGGGGAGAGGAATTAGATATTCTTTTATAGTTTTCGTTAATAATTCTTTTTGTTTTGTACTACCCGATGCTTTTTCTTCAATAACTGACTGCACAATAGGAGAGGAAAGAAAATTATAGATGAAATGGTAGTTAATAAATCCCGATAAGACTCTTATGACTGTAACATGGCTATCTGCAACAGCCCATCCATAAGGATTTTTATTTTCACTGTAAATAGCTAATCTTCCTAACGTACCTAAACCTGTTGAATTCCACATTAAATCACCATCTCTTAATAATCTTTCTTCCTGATAACTATTAACTGTTTCAGGAGCAATAAATTTTGCTAAGTCAATGGAAAAACCAGACCATTGGTTACATTTCTGAGCAATCACAGGGTACATAGGAATATTTGAATATTTTGGAGATTTCCCTCGTTGAATGTAGGAGGTTATATCGTTTAACCTCACCCACTCCCAACTTACTGGTATTTCATAGGGTACTTCCTCATAAGGAGAGTTATCATCTCCTTGAGAAACAAT
>NZ_KV841561.1:0-283 GCF_001839535.1 Streptococcus sp. HMSC36C04
TCACTTCAGACAGGGGAAAAGAGTTTGCCTGCTATCCTCTGGTAGAGAATTTAGGAATTTCCTTTTTCTTTGCGGATGCCTATTCATCTTGGCAGAGAGGAAGCAATGAAAACGCAAATGGCTTACTAAGAGAATATTTCCCAAAGAAAACAGATTTAGCCACTATCTCTGATGAGGATTTGAACAAGGCTTTATATGATATCAATCACCGACCACGAAAATGTTTAGGTTACAGAACTTCTTGTGAAGCTCTAGAGGATGAGTTCGAATAAATGTTGCACTT
>NZ_KV841562.1:0-15129 GCF_001839535.1 Streptococcus sp. HMSC36C04
AATAAATGTTGCACTTATTCTTGCAATTTATCATTTGAAAAGCATTTTTAGCCTTTTTGTAACTGTTATGTAATATTTATCTAATTAAAATCATGATAAAATAAGAGAGTACTGTAAGGAGAGAGAACATGACCGCAAGAAAATATCAGTCCTATCAAGAGGACTACACCTATCCAGAATTAGAACAAGAACAATATCCCCTTTATCAAGATTACATTCCTGAAGCAAAAACGAATCCAAACCTGAAAGAATTACTATTTTTCGTGAATATTGCTACATTTTGTATCTTGACAGCTTTGTTTAGCTTTTTATTCCTGTCTATTAAAATAAACACTTTCTTAGCTTTTGCTTTAGCAATTGGTGTTAGTTTAGTTTGCATTAAAATGCAGCAAGCATTTATTCGTCAGAAAAGAAATAAATAGTTTTGAAATTAAAGCGCCTATTTGCAAGGCACTATTTTTGTCGTGAATTGTTGTGATTCGTTGTGATGTAAAATCGATGTTAAAAAAATTGAGGTGCTAGTCCTCAATTTTTTTGTCTTCATTTTCCGATTCTTGGTTTTCTGTCAAATCAATGACAATATCCTCCGATGTGGTTTCTTTATCAACTGGTTCTTGCTCAGTTTTTTTGAAATCTTCTGGAGAGATACCTTCTGGTGTCATTTTTTCTTTCCATTCTTGTATTTTCTCTTGTGAAAAGTCAACTACTTGTTTCGTTGCTTCTTTCACAGAGTCAAGAACAGTTTCGCCTGTAATTTCTCCGCTTTCAACCTTTTCTTTGGCTTGGTTGACTGCTTCTACAGCTTGGTTAGAGAATTGATTGGCTTTTTGTACTACTTGATCTTTAAAATCATCTGGATTTTCTTTGACGTCATTCATAAAATCAGAAACCTTAGCAGTCACTTCTTTTCCTTTTTTGCTAGTAAGAAATACAGCTACAGCCGCTCCAGAGATTGTTCCTAAAAGGATTGATGAAAATTTACCCATAATAAGCCTTCTTTCTTATTTTTTAAATAGTTTTGTAATCATGCGCAAAGCTGATAAAGCTGCACCAGCTTTGACACTATTTTTTCCTGCTGCAGCGGCTTTTTTACTCAAATGACGAGCAGAATCATTCAAATCCGAAACGGACTCAGATAAATCTGCAACTGCAGTGAAAAGCGGTTCAATGGTTGTCATTTTTCCGTTAATATCATCTGCTAAAACATTCACTTTCGTTAACAATTCATTGGTTTGATAGAGTGTCACATTGACATCTGTCGTCAACACCTGAATTGTTTTTTCTGTTTCGTCAACGACATTTGAGATTTTCCTAACCAAAAAAATCGTATAAACAATCAAGGCAACCAAAGCGAGGGCAACTAAACTATAAGCAATCTCAAGCATTTTTCTTCTCCTAACTTTTTAATAATAAGGGGTATCTTTTTTTCTGCGTTGGTAAATGACGAGAATGATTCCGGCAACCACTAGAACAGCAGACAACCATTGTGACACACGCAAGCCAGCAAACATGAGACTGTCTGTCCGCATCCCTTCAATGACCATGCGCCCCATTCCGTACCAAATCAGATAAAACCCTGTAATTTCACCACGTTTGAGGAAGTTTTCCTTTCTTCGTACAATCATCACCAGAGCAAATCCAAGCAAATTCCAAACCGACTCATAAAGGAAAGTTGGTTGTCGATAATGACCATCAATGTACATTTGATTGCGAATAAAACTTGGTAAGTAATTTAAACTTTTAACGACCGCTCCGTAAGCCTCTTGGTTGAAGAAATTTCCCCAGCGTCCAAGACTTTGGGCAATCATTACACTCGGAACCGCAATATCTAAAAAGTCTAGCGTATTGATAAGCTTTCTCTGTGAGAAAAAATACAAGACAATCGCTCCGGTGATTAAACCGCCATAGATAGCAATTCCTCCGTGCCAAATGGCAAAAATCTCACTAGGATTTTTAGCATAATAGCCCCAATCAAAAATAACATAATAAATGCGAGCTCCAACGATTGCCAAAGGAAACGCAATGAGGATAAAATCAAGAATATCATCTGGAATGATTTTCTTCCGCGGCGCTTCACGCATAGCCAGATAAACAGCTAAAACTAAACCTGTTACAATACAAATCGCATACCAGCGAATACTAAGAGGCCCTATCTTAAATGCAATTGGATCAATCATGAGACACCTCATTTTCACTAATGAGATTGGTCAAGCGTTCCTCAAAAGTCTTCGTGGCATCAAAGCCCATTTCTTTTGCACGGTAATTCATTGCTGCTGCTTCAATCACTACCGAAATATTGCGGCCCGTTTTCACAGGAATACGGATTCTTGGAATGGAAACACCTGATACTTCAAACTCTTCACCATTATTTCCTAAACGGTCAAATGTTTTATTGACATCATAATTTTCCAAATAAACGGCAATCTGCACTTGTGATGAATCTTTGACAGCACTAGCTCCATAAAGACTCATGACATCGATAATTCCGACACCGCGAATCTCAAGCAAATGGCGCAAAATTTCAGCTGGCTCGCCCCAAAGAGTCATTTCATCTTTTGCATAGATATCCACGCGGTCATCTGCAACCAAACGATGTCCTCTCTTCACCAGCTCCAATCCAGTCTCGCTTTTTCCGATTCCACTATCTCCTTGAATCAAGACACCCATCCCGTAAATGTCCATTAAAACCCCATGAATACTGGTTCGCTCAGCCAAACGCGAATCCAAATAACTTGAAATCTCACCGGATAAACGACTAGTTGGTGTGTGACTGCTGAGAACAACAATTTCATTTTCCTTTGCAGCCTTTAACATCTCATCGGGAATTTTCAAATCACGCGCCACAATCATAACAGTGTCTCGTTCAAACATTTTCCGTAAAACCTGATAGCGATTATGGGACGTCATCTTCATCAAGTAAGACCATTCTTTCATGCCCATTAGCTGGATACGCTCTGGGGTGTAATAGTCAAAATAACCTGTCATTTCAAGTCCTGGGCGGGAAATATCAGAGGTCGTAATTTCTCTTTCCAACATTTTCTCGTCGCCATAAACCACATTTAACCTGACTTTTTTTAATAGATCTTTGATCTTTACAGTCATATTCTTCCCCTTTGATAGTTTCTTTTTCTATTATAGCAAATTTTCAGATTAAAGGAGAGTTTCATCCTTGTTTTTAAAGAAAATGGATAAACATACATAGCATTTACTACTTCTCTGACTGGAGCATTCTTTCTACAATTTGTTTTTGATCTTGAAATAAAGGATAACGGTTCACAAAATATCGTAATTCACTAGGTTTCAGCCAGATGTGACTATCCGTTTCACCCTCTTGATATTTCACGTCTTTCTCTGTGACAATTGCCTCATAAAAATCAAAATGACAGTGTTCTTTAGGTGAAGTCGTCTGCTCAATTAGTTGTATTTCTCTAGGAATCAGCCCAGTTTCTTCCTGCAATTCACGATAAGCTGCGGTCATGCTATCTTCACCAGCCAACACACTTCCTCCTGCACCAAACTCATAATAATTAGGATGAATTTCTTTTTTTGGACTGCGGTGCATCAGGAGAAATTCCCCATCTATATGACGAACAAAGACATTGACACAAAGGTGATACTGACCTTCCGCAATTGGTTCTCCTCTCTTTAGAAACTTTCCTTGTCGCTCTCTTTGCTCATTATAAGCATCCCAATATTCCATCTCTTCTCCTTCAAAAATAAGAGAGTCCATTTCCTGAACCCCTTTTTACATATATAAACAAAGTCTCGTTCTATTATAGTCACCAAAACCAGCCGTCTTCTTCTTTGATTGCTTCTGCTTCTTTACGCTTACGAGGTCCTGTCCCATACATTTCTTCTTCTACATCTTCCTTGTAAGGCATCACAGATGATAAGATGATGTAGATGATAATCCCTAAACCCAAATTAGAAATGGTAAATAAAACGAATAAAAAGCGAACAAGCCCTACATCTAGACCAAATTTATCAGATAAACCTGCTAACACTCCCGATACAGCTCTATTTCGACGTAATTTATAAAATGTTGTTTTCATAATCAGTAAGCCTCTTTCATTGATACTGAATCTAGTGTAGCACATTTCATTCATCATGCCATCCGTCCTTAGGCGGATTTCTGATTGTTTCTCCAAAATAGTCATTAAGACTGCAACTGTCTGACAAAAATGAGTTTCCCTTGGCAGCGTCCGCAGCAATACCGCTCAGTATTGATTCGTCTTTTTCTATGATATTGTGCACGACAATGCAGGCATTGATAAACAAGCGTTTTTGAAGTTGATTGGCTTGATAAAGTAGGGGCATAGCGCAAACCATCCACGGCTTTCAATAATTGCTTGAAATCTCGATCCTTATGTCGATAGCCCTTCTTTTCAAAGTAAAGATGATAGTGACACAACTCGTGCCGCACAATTTTTCGGAAGGTTTCTAAACCAAACTGTTCATAGATTCTAGGATTAAAATCAAGATGCCCATCCTTTGGAAAAAAGCGTCCACCTGTTGAGCGAAGGCGCTTATTCCAAGAAGCCGTATGTCGAAATTCTTTGTCAAAATCTTCCAAAGAGACTTGTCTGACATAGTTAGTTAGATTCACGCGGTGCCACCAAGGAAAGATTGACCTTTTCTCTTTCTATATCCAATTTGTCTACCCACACGGTTACCAAGTCACCGACAGAAACTACTTGACTCGGATGTTTGACATAGCTGTTACTGAGCTTAGAAATATGAATCAAGCCGTCCTCATGAATGCCAATATCCACAAAAGCACCAAAATCAACGACATTGCGAACAACGCCTTCTAACTTTTGCCCAATTTGTAAGTCCTTTATATCAAGGACATCTTGACGCAGAACCGGTGCATCAAATGAATCACGCATATCACGACCTGGCTTGAGCAAGTCTGCAATGATATCCTTAAGAGTAGCTTCTCCCAAGTCCAAATCTGCAGCAACTTTTTTGACATCTAAAGACTGCAATTTTTCCTGAGCGGCTTGATCCAAGTCCGTAATTGCAAGCATTTGGAACAATTTCTCAACAGCTGGATAACTCTCTGGGTGAACACCTGTATTATCCAAAACATTATCACTTTCGGGAATCCGTAGGAACCCTGCCGCCTGTTCAAATGCTTTAGCACCCAGACGAGGAACTTTTTTAATGGCATCGCGCGAGCGAATCATGCCTTCTTCTTCACGATATTTGACAATATTTTCAGAAATAGTTTTGTTTAACCCTGCCACATGCGATAGAAGAGATGGACTTGCGGTATTGATATTAACGCCGACTTGGTTAACAACGGTATCTACGACAAAATCCAAGCTTTCAGATAATTTCTTCTGGCTAACATCATGCTGGTATTGACCGACACCGATTGATTTTGGGTCAATTTTGACTAGCTCTGCAAGGGGGTCTTGCAGTCGACGTGCGATAGAGATAGCCGAACGTTTTTCGACCGTCAAGTCTGGAAATTCGTGTCGCGCCAACTCGCTAGCAGAATAAACAGATGCGCCACTTTCATTGACAATAACATAGCTGACGTTTGGATGAGTTTTCAATACTTCAGCAACAAATGCTTCACTTTCACGACTAGCTGTTCCATTCCCAATAGCAATGATTTCAACACCAAATTGGTCAATCAAGTCTGACAAATCTTGCTTAGAAGCTTCAATTTGCGCTGCTTTTGCCGGTGGAACAGGATAGATAACCTGAGTTGTCAGCATTTTTCCAGTTGCATCTACGACTGCTAATTTTGCTCCTGTCCGGAAAGCTGGGTCAAATCCTAGTACCACGCGTCCTTTGAGTGGTGCAATCAAGAGCAGATTTCGCAGATTATCTGAAAAGAGCTGAATGGCTCCGTCTTCTGCAGTCTCGGTCAATTCTGCCCTAATCCGACGTTCCATAGCTGGAATGATTTTCTTTTTCACAGCTTGCTGGATTGCTTCATGAATGTAGTCATTCTTGAGCTTAAAGCGCACTTCAAAAAATCGGATAATTTTATCTACATTGTGCTCAAAGCCAACTTTGAGAATGCCTAACTTTTCACCACGATTCAGCGCTAAGGTGCGATACCCCTGCATATCCGCGATTTTTTCGGAAAAGTCATAATAGATTTGGAATACTTGCTTTTCGTCCAAATCGGCGTCTTTCAAAGTTGAAATAATGCTTGAATTTGTCAGCATTTCATGATAGGTCCAAGCACGCAGCTGCACATCTTCTGAAATGGCTTCCACTAAAATATCTACAGCTCCAGCTAGAGCTGCTTCTGCCGTCGGAAATGTTTCGTTAGTTAAGGCAGTTGCTTCCTCTTGAAGAGTGGCAGCATTTTGTAATATGAGTCGTGCCAAAGGAAAAAGTCCTGCTTCACGTGCAATCGTGGCTTTTGTCCGACGCTTTTCTTTATAAGGAAGATAGAGTTCCTCCACATCAGCTAATTTTTCAGCTGCTTCAATAGCTGCACGTAGTTTTTCCGTCAGTTTTCCTTGCTCTTCAATCTTCGCGAGCACCGTTGCCTTGCGCTCTCTGAGGTTCGTCAGACTTTTATCCAAATCAAGAATAGCCTTAATCTCTACCTCATCCAAATTCCCTGTCATTTCTTTCCGATAACGAGCGATAAATGGGATTGTGTTGCCTTCTGCTGTCAGTTCCAATACTTTTTCAATTTGCTTCTGACTAATCTTTAAACTTTGCGATAGTTCGATAATATTTGTTTCCATAAAGAATATTATACCATACCTTATCCAGCAGTCCAAATACAATTGTCTCTCTGGCTACTTTCTTCTTTCGCCATTATTTTATTCATTTGATGAATTGCAAGAATAAGTGCAATTTATCATTCTAAATAGTAAAAGAGTCCTCAAGCAGGACTCTAAAAACACTGATAAAGATGAATTATTCCTCAGATTATGTACTCAATCATTGTAACAACTCAGTTAAATACCCTCGCTTCATCATCTCTAGATTAAATACATTTGGAATATGAGCAAAAGCTTCCGCAAGAGGTAAGTGTGCCGTTTTCCAGCCCTGTCCATCTGTTACCCAGACAAAGTTCACATTATCTGTTGAACTTTCAACAAACTGGCTTAGTTCTGTGAATTCTCCTGCAACAGCTTTCAACTTACTACCACCTCCACCATAATAGTTCGTTTCTATTAACCACAACTTTCTATTTTGGGGAGAAAAAACGGCTACATCAAAACGTCTCTCGGATTTATCAACTGGAACAGTAATTCCCCAATTTTCCCTAATATAAGCCGCTGTCGCCTGAGCTTTAAACTCCAAACCATATTTTAAACAGACTTTCTCTACACTACGCTCCAAAATGCCTTCCATAGTTGTTCCGCTCCGATTTTTTCGAGCGTTACTGTCTAAACCAGCTTCAACACCATATACATAATCCACCAGTGAGCGATTAGCTTCATATTGTAGAAAATCAAGCAGGCCAGACTGATCAACAAACTCCACATAATCTTCTATTTTCTCTGTTTCAATTTTTTTAAAATTAAGCTGATGGAAGGACATATTGTCTTCTTCATCCAGACTCAAAACATCTAAAATTTTGTCTCTACTAGCAATCAGACTAGGAATTGCCCTCAACAAATCAGGTTGTTTTCTGAACAAATCAAGAGCTGTTTGGTAGATATCATCTTTTCCAATCAGATAATTAAGTGTATGCAGTTCCAACTCAAATTTCTTCGTCTCTCTTTCTACTTTCTCCCAGTTAACATAGTATTTTGGTGTACGGTTGGTGACAGAGAGGGTGGAGAGAAAATGGCCCAATCTTTCGTCAGAGTTCAATTGTAAATAAGATTCAAGATTCATTTTTTTCCTCCTCAGGAATTGGTAACCCTAGTGCATCTAACGGAATATAATTAAAGTAATAACCGCAGCCAACATCAATAATATAATTTAGTGTATCTTGATAGCTAGGCTTATCAAACCATTTTTTATCTAGCAAATAGTAATACTTGACTTCTTTATTAAGTGGGGCAAATAATTTTCTATACTGCTTTAACTTAAAATCACAAGTTTGTAATTTTTCATCTACACTACCTGTAGTACTTTGAGTTTTTTTCTCAATAATAAAAACAGTATTATTGTTAATTACAAATATTGAATCATCTGGTAAAAGTTTTTTTGAAATAACTTTATTATAATCAAACTCTAGCTCATCAAAATATCGATACAAGCCATATTTCTGAAATATCTCACCAACTTCTTCTGAGTTGAAAAAAACTTTCCATCTAGCCTGCTTTTGTCGAAGTTTATTCCTAATTACACCATTTTTTAGGTATCTAATATCGTAGTCATTGGGTTCAACAATATATCCTTGTTGTTTAGCAATAAAAGTAGGTAAATCCGTTTTTAGCTCAAAAGCAAGACCCGTCCTTGTATTTGCTCCACCGACACCATCTTTCTTCATCACTCGGCCTCCAATCTTCTTTTTGCTATTTCTAAATAATCTTGTTCTGCATCAATACCAATGAACCGTCTGCCTAGTCTTTTAGCCACAACCCCTGTAGTCCCGCTTCCAACAAAAGGATCCAAAATGTAATCACCTTCTCTTGTACTAGCTAAAATGATTCGCTCCAATAAATACTCCGGTTTTTGAGTCGGATGTTTACCAGCCCATTTTTCAGCTTTTTTTGTCAATGAGCCTGTCCAAACATCTTTCATTTGTTTTCCACTGTTGATTTCCTTCATCAAATCATAATTGTAATAATGTTTGACTTTTTTATCATCTTTCCTAGCCCAAAGAATGGTTTCAGTAGAATGTGTGAAATAACGACAAGATAAATTAGGAGCGGGATTGGTTTTCTGCCAAGTGATATTATTTAGAATCTTGAACCCCTCTTGCTCCAAAGCCATTCCGACCGAATAGATATTATGAAAACTACCCGAAATCCAAATAGTTCCATTAGGTTTAAGTACTTGTTTAGCTAACCTTATCCATCTGCGGTTAAAATCGTGTTTTTCTTCTAAACCTGATACCTTATCCCACTCCCCCTTATTTACAGAAACAACATTTCCACCTGAATTGGAAAAACCACCATTGCTTAAGAAGTAAGGTGGATCCGCAAAAATCATATCCATGCTTTCTGGCTTCATTTTTGATAAAAAGTCAAAGGTATTTGCATGAACCAGAATAGCCCTATCCTTATTATAGTATGGTTTTGTCATTAAAACACCTCCATACTTATATTCGTAATTATTCATAATTTGTTACTATTATTTCTGAAATTTTTCCTCGGCTTGATTTTTTAGCACCATTCGTTCGTTGGGCTTCGACAAAGTAGATATTAAAATCCTTGTATAATTCCTCAGCTAAGGGACTAGAAGAGTTTGAGAGCATGGCATAGACCCCTCTATCAGTTAATTCCTTAAAGGTATCCCTCAAGCGAACTTGTTCTTTATAAGAAAAACCTTCATGAGTATAAGAAGTAAATGAACTCGTTTCATTTAAAGGAATGTAAGGCGGATCAAAATAGACAAAATCTTCTGCTTGGGCTCCTGCAACTGCATCAGCAAAGTCTGTTTGTAGAATTTCCACATCGTTTTCATTCAAATAACCACTAATCTGATGAATTAAATCTACATCTACTATTTTAGGATTTTTGTAACGACCATAAGGAACGTTAAATTGATTTTTAGAATTAACTCGATAAAGACCATTAAAGTCAACTCGAAGCATGTAGAGAACCCGAGCTGCACGCTCAACATCGGTCATCTCATCAATACGACCATCCCGATCAACAGAACGAAGTTCTAAATAGTATTCTTTGCTATTATTTGTTTTGTGTTCCAGAAGCAAATCAATCAAGTCAGCTGGCTTCTCCTTTATTTGTCGATAAACATTCATCAACTCCTCGTTAAAATCATTGATAACAGCTCGTTCAGGAGCTAAGTCAAAAAATAAAGCACCTCCGCCTACAAAAGGCTCAAAATAACACTTATACTTCTCAGGCATATAGCTCCTCAATACACTTAAAAGTTGCCGCTTTCCGCCCGTCCATTTGGTAAATGGTTGAAGATTATAGTATTTTAATTTTATATTATTATCTGGAGACATGATCCTTCCTTTGCACATATAGTCTATTTATTAGACCACATTCATCTCCTTCTTTCACAAGCTAATCTTTATTCTGCTGACTTTATTTCACCATAATTTTCAAAATGATAGTATAATAGTTAAAAAGGAAAAGGAGGCTGTTATGGCTATTAAATTTACACGTTCAGATGATTTGGACAAAATGTTTGAAGAATTTGCAACGTTACCTAAAATCGAAAAAGTAGAATTTCCTGATGAAAAAGAAAAAAAGACCAAGAAAGAGCAAAAGGCTAAAAAGTCATGAGCTTTTTTAATCAACTGCCACCTAGTGTGCTACAAGCTGGTGCGATTTTCCTCTCCATTATTATCGAAGCACTACCTTTTGTGCTGATTGGGAGCATTATTTCAGGTTTTATAGAGGTTTATATCACACCAGACAAAGTTTATCGCTATCTGCCTAAAAATAAATGGGGTAGGATTTTCTTTGGTACTTTTATTGGCTTTATTTTCCCTTCTTGCGAATGTGGAATTGTGCCTATTATCAATCGTTTTTTGGAAAAGAAAGTACCAAGTTACACAGCTGTTCCTTTTATGGTGACAGCACCTGTTATCAATCCTATTGTTCTTTTTGCGACCTATTCTGCCTTTGGGAATTCCTTTAAAATGGCTTTGCTCAGAGCCCTTGGCTCTATTGTTGTGGCAATCATCTTAGGAATTTTCTTTGGCTTTCTCAATACTGCAACTATTCAAAAAGAAAATCGAGTTATTCGGCATGAGCATGACTTTTCTCATTTGAATCAAGCGCAGAAAGTATTTCAAGTGTTTGTGCAATCTATTGACGAATTTTTTGATACAGGTCGTTACTTAGTCTTTGGTTGTCTCTTTGCCAGTCTAGTGCAAGTCTACGTACCTACACGCATTCTGACTTCCATTAGTGCAACGCCACTTATGGCTATTTTGCTATTGATGCTGCTTGCATTTCTTCTCTCACTTTGCAGTGAAGCAGACGCCTTTATCGGCAGTTCGCTCATTTCTAGTTTTGGCTTAGCGCCAGTTCTCGCTTTCCTCGTCATTGGACCAATGCTAGATGTGAAAAATATTCTCATGATGAAAAATTACCTCAAAGGACGATTCATCTGGCAATTCATTGGAATTGTTAGTTTAGTTGTTGTCATTTACTCTTGGCTTGTGGGGGTGGTGCTATGATTCGTTTTCTAATTTTAGCTGGTTACTTTGAAATCACCATGTATTTGCAACTTTCCGGCAAGCTCAATCAATACATCAATATGCATTTTTCTTATTTGGCATATATTTCAATGATTCTTTCTTTCGTGCTAGCCATTGTCCAGCTCATTGTCTGGATGAAAAAAATGAAAGTGCACAGCCATTTGACGAGTCGTTCTGCAAAATTTGCTAGTATTGCTTTTCTTGTTGTACCACTTGTCGTTGCTCTCTTCTTTCCAACGGTCAATTTGGACTCTACAACCGTTTCTGCTAAGGGCTACCATTTCCCGCTGGCTGACGGTAGTTCTAAGAACATTCAGGCTGATGAGGGCACTACCAATCAGTACCTAAAACCTGATACCAGTACCTATTTTACTAAAAGTGCTTACGAGAAAGAAATGCGGGCAGCTGCAAAAAAATATCTGAAAAAAGACGTCATTTCCGTTACGACTGAAAATTATATGGAAATCATGGAAGTCCTCTATGATTATCCAGATGAATTTGCGGGAAAACGGCTAGAATTTACTGGCTTTGTCTACAACGACCCAAGCGATAAAAACAGCCAGTTTCTTTTCCGCTTTGGTATTATTCATTGTATTGCCGATTCGGGAGTTTATGGACTTCTGACAACTGGTAATACGGAGCATTTTGAAAATAATACCTGGATAAGAGCAAGCGGAAAAATTACGATTCGCTATCATAAGCAACTAGGACAAAGCTTGCCAACGCTTGAAGTGGATAGTTTCAAGAAAGTTGAAAAACCTAGCAATCCTTATGTCTATCGTGTCTTTTAAACTACATTAAATAACCCAAAGAAGACCTGAGAACTATTTCTCTAGGTCTCCTATTATGCTCTTTTGTGAGCAATTATGATAAAATAAGAGAAATTTGTATTTTTAGGAGGTACTATGTCACATCAAAATCAACCCGTTTCAAGGAAAACCTTGCTATCTATTTTCGCCACTGCTCTAATTACTTTTGCTGGAATTCTGTCTGAAACCAGTATGAATGTCACTTTTCCGCATCTTATGAAAGTTTTTCATACAGACCTTGGCACATTGCAATGGATTACGACAGGTTATCTGCTGGCTGTCGCCATCACAATTACACTCGGAGCTACGCTAGCACACAACTGGTCTGAACGGAGAATTCTCTTCACCAGCCTAGCTATTTTTACGTTAGGAAATGGTGTTGCAATGCTTGCGCCTAATTTTGCCTTACTCATGTTAGGACGCATTTTGCAAGGTTCAGCAACTGGAATTGCTACCCCCCTTATGTTTAATCTTATCGTAGAACGCATTCCGCGTAGCCAAATTGGTTTTTACATGGGATTGTCTGGACTTGTTATAAGCCTAGCTCCTGCGATTGGTCCCACCTATGGCGGCTTGATGATTGGTTCATTCGATTGGCACATGATTTACACATTCATCATGCCGGTTCCAATTATCTCCTTCATTTTAGGATTTTTCTTTTTAGAAAATACCCCCAATAGAAAGGAACGTCCCTTTGAATGGGTTTCTTTCTTGCTCCTTGCACTCGCACTTACTTTTTCTATTATGGCGATTTCTAGTTTAGAAGCAGGCAGCTTTAATTGGAGCTTTGTCATCATCTTTTTATTATCACTTATCCTTTTCATTTGGAGAAGTCTAACCGTTGAACATCCTTTTTTAGATATTCGTATTTTGAAAAATCCAGTTATTTTACTAGGGATTATTCCTTTCTTTCTCTACCAATTTTCAAATTTATCAGCCAATTTTCTGATTCCTAATTTCTTGGTTTTAGTGAAACACGAGGCTACTTCTGCTGCTGGCTTTGCACTGCTACCTGGAACAATGTTAGGAGCTTTTTCGGCACCTTTCTTGGGAAAATTATATGACACCAAGGGACCCAAATTTTCTCTATATGGTGGGAATCTCCTCTTTTTCTTAGCCGTTTCCGTTTTTGCATTCTTTACAAAAGCCTTAACATTACCGCTCATCATCCTTTTTTATATTTTCTTTACGATTGGGCGCAATCTGGCTTTCAACAACACGATGGCCTTATCTGTTTCACAAATTAGTCGGGAAAAGTCACCAGACGCCACTGCTCTCTTTCAAATGGCTCAAACATTTGCTGGAGCTTTAGGAACGGCGATTGCTGCTATCATGGTCAATCAAGCTCCTGATACTACAACAGGTGTACATCTTGTCTTTCTACTTTTATTCTTCCTTGTTATCCTTATTTTTTATCTCTTTTACTCTTTATTTCGAGTTATCAAAAATCAGAAATTTTAATCAATTTATGGTAAAATAAATAAAATATTAGAAAATGGGTGTTCAAAATGTCTTCAAAAGTGATTATTACAATTTTTGGTGCCAGTGGAGATTTGGCAAAAAGAAAACTCTATCCCTCTCTTTTTAGATTGTATAAATCTGGCAATCTGTCTAAGCATTTTGCCGTTATCGGCACAGCTCGCAGACCTTGGAGCAAGGAATATTTTGAATCTGTCGTGGTCGAGTCTATCACAGACCTCGCAGATAGCCCTGAGCAAGCGCAAGAATTTGCTAGCCATTTCTATTATCAAAGTCACGACGTCCAAGATACTGAGCATTATATTGAATTAAGGAAACTACAAAACAGCCTTGACGAGCAATATCAAGCAGAACATAACAAACTTTTCTTCCTGTCCATGGCTCCTCAGTTTTTCGGAACCATTGCTAAACACCTCAAATCCGAGCAAATTGTAGACGGGAAAGGATTTGAACGCTTAATTGTAGAAAAACCGTTTGGCACAGACCTTGCCTCTGCTAGCAAACTGAACGACGATTTGTTGGCAACATTTGACGAAGAGCAGATTTTCCGGATTGACCATTATCTCGGCAAAGAAATGATTCAAAGTATTTTTGCCATTCGCTTTGCCAATCTTCTTTTTGAAAATGTCTGGAATCGTGATTATATTGACAATGTACAGATCACTTTTGCTGAAAAGTTAGGTGTGGAGGAACGTGGTGGTTATTACGACCATTCAGGTGCACTGCGCGATATGGTGCAAAATCACACACTTCAACTCCTGTCTTTGCTTGCTATGGATAAACCCAAAACTTTCACCAAAGATGATATTCGGGCTGAAAAAATTAAGGTTTTTAAGCACTTGCATAAACCTACTGATAATGATCTGAAAAAACTCTTCATTCGTGGTCAATATACTTCTGGTAAAGTAGACGGGAAAAAGTATATTTCCTATCGCAGCGAACCAAATGTTGACCCAGAATCTACTACAGAAACTTTTGCTTCTGGTGCATTTTTTGTAGATAGTGAGCGTTTCCGTGGTGTTCCATTTTTCTTTCGTACTGGAAAGCGTCTTACTGCTAAAGGAACTCATGTCAACATTGTTTTTAAGCAAGTGGAATCCATTTTTGGCTCCTCGCTCCAACCAAATGTGTTGACCATCTACATTCAGCCAACTGAAGGTTTTTCTCTTAGCATGAACGGCAAAGAAGTGGGCGAGCAATTTAACTTAGCTCCATTGACACTTGATTATCGTACAGATGCAACAGCTTCTGGTGCGTCACCAGAGCCCTATGAAAAGCTCATCTACGATGTGCTAAACAATGACTCAACCAATTTTAGCCACTGGGACGAAGTTCGCTCTAGTTGGGAATTGATTGACCGTATTGAAACCTTGTGGGCAAATAACGAAGTTCCCCTTCATCATTACAAATCAGGTACTATGGGACCCGAAGCCAGCTTTGAGCTCCTTAACCAATTTGAAGCTGATTGGAATTGGCGTCCAGACGAAGCCTATCGCAAAGAAGGACGATTGGGGTAAAGTAAATATATGATAAATTGCAAGAATAAGTGCAACATTTATT
>NZ_KV841563.1:0-291 GCF_001839535.1 Streptococcus sp. HMSC36C04
ATGCTGATACTTGTAATTGATTGTTAGTAAAGAAACCAATAAACTCAACATTATACCCTCTTTTTTTCAATAGATCAGACATTTCTACTGATTGGATAAAAGATTTTCGTTTCGCTTTTTGATAATGTTGTTTAAATACTTCTTTAGTAATTATTTCTAAAGGCATTGTTCTGTACTCCTTGAGCTTTTGTAGTTTAATAGACAGAGCTGGTGAAGCTACAGAATAAAAATTATTTCCTATTTGACATCGCTTTTATTTTTAATTATCTTGTCATTATGAATTTAATGATG
>NZ_KV841564.1:0-46887 GCF_001839535.1 Streptococcus sp. HMSC36C04
ATGCTGATACTTGTAATTGATTGTTAGTAAAGAAGCCAATGAACTCAACATTATACCCTCTTTTTTCAATAGAATAGACATTTCTAAGGATTGGATAAAGGATTTTCTTCTCGCCTTTTGATAATGTTGTTTAAATACTTCTTTAGTAATTACTTCTAAAGGCATTGTTCTGTACTCCTTAATCATTTGTAGTTTAATAAACAGAGCTGGTGAAGCTACAGAATAAAATTATTTCTTATTTGAAAACGTTTTTATTTTGAACTATTTTATCACCCAGAATTTAACCCTGTCAAAATATTTGCTCTTGAATTTTAACATTGTGAGACTGTTAACTTACAAAATCTTGTATTTATAAAAGAATATACAAACGAAATCCGTAGGAAATTCAGGTTTCTTACGGATTTTATTTATGACTTAGCTGATAAAAGAAAATAAAAAATTAGCAAAGAAGCATTTCCACTAAAAAATAAAAGACAAACCTACCAAAATGGTGATTTGTCTACAGTCTGAGATGTTAGTTCTATGACCAGTGAGTTTCAGGTGATATGCTATCGTTTTGACCATGTCTGTGGCATAAAGAGCAGGATCATTGGGTAAATTTCTAAACGCCCTGCAATCATGGCAAGAGAGAGTAAGAGTTTGGAAATAGGACCAAAGATTGCAAAGCTATCAGTTGTTCCTAACATTGGTCCAATGTTGTTGAAACAGCTAAGAACAGCACTGACGACTGTCATCAAGTTATTATTGTCTAAACTGACGATAAAAATGAGAAAGATGATAATCATCGTATACAGAACAAGATATTTTAAAATTTTATGCTGGGTGTCTTTGTCAATGACACTATGATTGACGTGCAGAGTCAATACCCGCTTTGGTGAGAGGGTGGACAATACTTGATTTTTAGCAATGCGGACTAAGATTAAGCAACGAACCACTTTTAAACCGCCGGCGGTTGAACCAGCGGACCCTCCTATGCACATGAGAATGAGGAGAATGAATTGAGAAAATAGTGGCCAAGCTGAGATGTCCCCTAAACCAAATCCAGTTGTGGTAATAATATTAGAGACTTGAAAAAATGAAATCTCCAAAGTTTGAGAGAGGTTTTGGTAGATATGAAAGACATTAAGGCAGATAAAAATGGTTGCGGATGCTACAATAATGAGATAGGTTCGTAATTCTTCGTCACCAAAAAGGGCTTTGAATTTTCGTAGTAGTAGGAAATAATACAGATTAAAATTCACACCGAAGATGAGCACACCAAAGCTCACTAAATAAGTAATCAATAAGCTGTGATAATGCGCAATTCCATCATTGTAAACACTAAAGCCTCCTGTTCCCGCTGTTCCCATGGCAATGATAAAACTATCAAATAAAGGCATTCCTGCCAGATAATAAATCACTACAAAAATAGCAAAAAGTGCTAAATACAGCAAATAGAGAATTTGTGCAGTGTCCTTTAATTTAGAGACAACTTTCCCAAAAACAGGACCAGGAACTTCTGCTCGCATCACTTCCAAATGGCTATTTTTATTATTTTCCATAATAGCCAGAGCAAAGACAAGTACTCCCATACCTCCGATTAAGTGGGTAAAACTGCGCCAAAAGAGGAGGGAATGCGACAAAACAGAAACATCTGGTAAGATTGAAGCTCCAGTTGTTGTAAAGCCTGAACTGATCTCGAAGAAAGCATCAATGAGATGAGGAATTTGTCCCGAAAAAACAAAAGGAAGAGCTCCAAAAAAGGACCAAAGTATCCAGCATAAGGCGACAATCAGGACCCCTTCCTTGGCATAAATGTGATGATTTTTAGGTTTAAAAGAGATACCTAAAAATCCGACTGCTAAGAGAATACCAATTGTGGTGCAAATTGAGAGCAGGTTTTGATTGGGTTCATGATAGATAAACGCTACAATGAGTGGAATTAGCAGTAACCCTGCTTCAATGATTAACAATTTTGAGAGGAGGAAACGAATCATACTTCTATTCATGGCTTACCTCTCTAACAAATCATATATTTGTGTGATATTTTGGATCAGAGTTGTGACGATGATTTGGTCACCGATTTGAATGTGGTCTTCCCCCATTGGGAAAATAGGTTTTCCATTTCGGATAATGGCAGCAATCAAGACACCTTTTTTTAGTTTGAGGCTGGAAAGTGGTCTTCCAGTCATTTTATTTTCTTCCTTTATTTGAAATTGCAGAGTTTCAAGTTGTCCATTGGCAAGGTGGTGCATGGCCTGTAAATCAGAATATTGAGCATTCATACGTCCGCGGACAAAGTGCATAATCGTGTCAACAGCAATTCTCTTTGGTGTTACAATGCTTGAAAATTCCTGACTATCAATGATTTCAAGCAAGCTAGTCCGATTGACTTTCGTGATATTTTTTTGCACACCCATGCTTTCAAGGAACATAGATGAAATGATATTTTCCTCATCGACACCAGTCAAAGTGGCAACAGCGTCATAGTGCTGCGCACTTTCTTCCAGAAGAATATCTTTTGCAGTACCGTCACCTTGAACGATATGTAAATGTGGAAATTCTTGACTAAACCATTCAGCATGCTTTGGATTGATTTCAATCACTTTTAGTTTGATTTTGCTATTTTTTAAAATATTAAGTAGATAGTAGGCGATTTTTCCTGCACCAATGAGCATTAAACTTTTAATGACTTTGGGTCGCACGAAATTATGGAAAAGAATGACTTCTACCCGATTTCCGGTGACATAGATAATATCATTCTGTAAAATGGTAATTTCACCGTCTGGAATGAGCAATTGTCCATTGCGGTTAATGGCACAAATCAAGACATTGCCAAATTTTTTGCGAAATTGAGACATGGTCATCTGACAGAGGTCACTATTTTGCTTAACTTTAAATTCCATTAAGCTGACGCGTCCATTGGCAAATCGCTCAACAGAGAGCGCATTTGGAAACTCAATGATATTTGCAATATAGCGTGCTGCTAGTAATTCAGGATTGACTATGAGAGAGAAACCAAGGATATTTTTTTCTTTAAAATAAGAATTAGAATACTCTGGATTGCGCACTCGGACAATCGTTTCTTTTGCTCCCATTCTTTTTGCCAACACAGCTGATACCATATTGACTTCGTCGTGCTCTGTCATGGCAATGAAAATATCGCAATGCTCTACATCAGCTTGCTCTAAAATTTTAAAATTGGCACCGTTACCAACAATGCCCATAATATCATAACGCTTGGTGATGCGATTCAGTACGGCTTCGTTTTGCTCAATGAGAATCACATCGTGTTTTTCAGCCACAAGTGAACGACAAAGTGCAGAGCCTACTTTACCGCCACCAACGACAATAATTTTCATGTTATACCTCCCAAGTACCCCCCTCTATCATACCCTTTTTTTGCAAAAATTTCATCGTTTTGAAGAAAGAAAAAGAGATATTTTATTCAGAAGAGTCTAGTAATTGAAAATAAAAAGATAAAACTTGAAAATTCGTCATATAAATCTAGAAAATATAAAAAAATAAAGCTTTTTTTGTTGACATGTGCTAAGAAAGTGATATACTAAGAAAGTACCCTCATTGATTTACCTCAAACCTGTTGTGATGTAAGTTAATGAGCCTTAAACCACGCTGTCTGCTGAGCTTGACTCCGGGCAGTGTGGCTATTTTTTTGCTTGGTAGCAATCACAGTTCACTAAGATAGATGAGAAGGCTATAAGATATGAAAACATTTCAAAATCACATTGTTCTTTTTGAACCACAAATTCCTCAAAATACAGGAAATATCGCACGGACTTGTGCGGCGACCAATTCTCCTCTTCATATCATTTTACCAATGGGATTTCCGATTGATGACCGTAAGATGAAACGAGCTGGCTTGGATTATTGGGATAAGCTGGACATTACTTATTATGACAATTTAGAAGAATTCATGAGTAAAATGGACGGACAATTGTATTTGATTTCTAAGTTTGCGGAGAAGGTTTATGCGGAAGAAAATTTTGCAACTGCTGGAAATCACTATTTCATGTTTGGGCGTGAGGATAAGGGATTGCCAGAAGATTTTATGCGTGCTCATTCTGAAAAAGCCCTGCGGATTCCGATGAACGATGAGCATGTCAGAAGTCTGAATTTGTCAAATACAGTTTGTATGATGGTGTATGAAGCCCTGCGCCAGCAAGATTTTACAGGATTAGATCTAGTACATCACTATGCACATGACAAATTAAAATAGGATTTCTTAAAAGAATGGACGACATCGGATAAAATGCTTGCTCTAGCAGGCTTTTTTTGTTATGATTAAAGGGTCTTCAGGGCAGGGTGAAATTCCCGACCGGCGGTAATTTGTAGCCGTTGACAATCTTTTGTTTTTATATAGCGTTGTAGTTTCTTTGTGTACCCTTGAAACGCCACTTCATTTAAAAACAAAATCTTTGCCAACTGGATAGCTGCTTTAAGTCCGCGAGCGTAAGCTGATGTGGTGTAATTCCACAACCGACAGTACAGTCTGGATGGGAGAAGACGAAAGGCAATGAAGAAGGTCTAAAATTACAGCTTTTAAATTTTATTTAAGGAGATTTTCTTATACTATTTCAAAGGTTCCGTTGATTTGGAGAAACCATTCTTCAGCAAGCCTTCCAACTTCTCTAATTTTTATAAATTGGAGGAACCTGTTATGACACATACACGCAAAATGGCTGTTGTTGCCATTCTTTCAGCAATTTCATTTTTGCTGATGTTCTTTGATTTCCCGATTTTACCGGGGGCTAGCTTTTTAAAGCTGGATTTCAGTATTTTACCAATCCTACTGGGATTAGTGGTGCTGGATTTAGGTGGTGCTTTGAGTATTTTATTGGTTCGTTCAGCACTCAAACTGCTGCTGAACAATCAAGGCGTCAATACTTATATTGGCTTGCCGATGAATATCATTGCGGTTGCTGTTTTCGTAATTGCTTTTGCCTTGATTTGGAAAAAAGAGCAGACAACCGTTCGTTTTCTAATCGCTTCTGTGGTGGGAACGCTCGGATTGACCTTGGCAATGCTGATTCTCAACTATGCCTATGCTATTCCACTCTATGCAACATTTGCTAATTTTGATATTTCAAAGATTCTGGGCGTGGCAAACTATCTATTTGCAATGGTCATTCCATTTAATCTATTAGAAGGTGTGGTTTTTGCAGTTGCCTTCTGGCTCATTCATTTGCTTTTAAAACCGATTTTAATCAAATATGAAAAATAAACAAACTTTTTTAACCAAGGGCTCTTTTGCCCTTTTACTTTTTGTGATTTTAGGATATGTTGTCAAGTTTCATTCTAATTATTTAAAAGGCTTTGATCGGCCAATTCAGACAATTTTACGTGGGGATTTACCAGATTCTTTGACATTTTTCTTTTCTAATGTGACAAGTCTAATCAACATACCCGTTATTGTAACTTGGGTTGCTCTTTTACTTGGGATTTTCCTTTATAAAAAATGGTGGAGTGAGGCTTTGCTGTTGGGAGGCAATCTGGTGTTAACAGGATTGTTGATCAAGTTATTAAAGGGTGTTTATCAACGTCCACGTCCTGTACTTCAACATTTAGTGGTAGAAAGTGGTTTTTCTTTTCCAAGCGGACATGCCTTGGCTTCGACTTTAATCTTTGGTACTTTGTTGATTATTGTTAGCCAACGAGTGCAAACCGTACAGACAAAACGTTTATTGCAAGGTTTATTGATTGCGATGATTCTTCTCATTGTAATGTCACGTGTTTATCTAGGAGTTCATTATCCAACAGATGTTTTAGGAAGCCTTTTATTAGGAGTGGGGATTTTATATATTGAATTTCCATACTATGATAAGGTGCGCTTCCAATGGCGTTTTGCAGGAAAGCAAAAATAGATTATTAGCAGACAGTTTAGAGGAGGCAGGGTGGTAAAAGTTTTAGATAAACGTCTGATTCTTCAAATTTTGTCAATAGTTGAGCAGATTCCTGTAGGAAAAGTGGCTACCTATGGACAAATTGCGCATTTGATAGGGCGAGAAAGAAATGCTCGTTTAGTGGGGCGCGTGCTGTCTCAAGCAGAACTTTATGGAAAATTTCCTTGCCACCGTGTGGTTAATGCAGCAGGACGCTTAGCACCAGCATGGGAAGATCAGCGACATCTTCTTTGGGCTGAAGGAGTGACTTTTAAAACGAATGGCTGTGTGGATTTGAAAAAGCACCAATGGAAGCCAATTGACATGAATAAAGTGTAAATGGAACTCCGAGCGCGAGTTCTGTTTTATTTTGTGGTACAATGGAAGTTATGAAACCATATAATTCGTTAAATGCTTATTATCGAAAACTATTTGGAGAGAAGACTTTTAAAGTTCCGATTGATGCGGGATTTGATTGTCCCAATCGAGATGGAACGGTTGCTCATGGTGGCTGTACTTTTTGTACGGTGTCAGGTTCTGGTGATGCCATTGTAGCTCCTGAAGCACCGATTCGTGAACAATTTTACAAGGAAATTGATTTCATGCACCGCAAATGGCCTGAAGTCAAGAAATATCTAGTTTATTTTCAAAATTTTACCAATACCCATGATAAGGTGGAGGTCATTCGTGAGCGATATGAGCAAGCTATCAATGAGCCAGGGGTTGTCGGTATCAATATCGGAACTAGGCCAGACTGTCTACCTGATGAAACGATTGACTATTTAGCAGAATTGTCTGAACGCATGCATGTGACGGTAGAGCTGGGCTTGCAGACGACTTATGAAGCCACTTCGCAATTGATTAACCGCGCACATTCCTATGAATTATATGTTGAAACGGTTCAACGTCTGCGGAAATTTCCAAAAATCGAGATTGTCTCCCACTTAATCAATGGCTTGCCTGGTGAAACTCATGAAATGATGATAGAAAATGTTCGCCGCTGTGTGACAGACAATGACATTCAAGGGATTAAATTGCATCTTTTGCATTTAATGACCAACACACGCATGCAACGAGATTATCATGAAGGACGCTTGCAGCTGCTTAGCCAAGATGAGTATGTTTCTATTGTCTGTGATCAATTAGAAATAATCCCTAAACATATCGTCATTCATCGAATTACAGGGGATGCGCCACGAGATATGTTAATTGGCCCTATGTGGAGTCTCAATAAATGGGAAGTGCTAAATGCGATTGAGCAAGAAATGAACCGTCGTGGCAGTGTTCAAGGATGTAAGGCAAAGGAGCAGCGATTTATATGTTAAGACCATTACAAATGGCACATGCCTTTTTATTAGAAGTCATAACCAAAGAAGATATAGTCGTAGATGCCACTATGGGGAATGGTCACGACACGCTTTTCTTGGCACGATTAGCTAAAAAAGTGTATGCTTTTGATATTCAAGAGCAAGCCATTGAGCAAACCACCAAGCGCTTGGCAGAAGCTAAATTGGACAATGTTGAACTGTTTTTGACAGGTCACGAAAATGTGGATCAATATGTTGAAAGCATTAAAGCAGCTATTTTTAATCTAGGCTATCTTCCGTCGGCAGATAAAACAGTGATTACGCAACCACATACAACGATACAGGCCTTAGAAAAATTATGTCAGCGTTTAGTAACTAGCGGTCGGATTGCAATCATGATTTATTATGGGCATGAAGGTGGTGATGTGGAGCGAGATGCAGTTTTAGACTTTGTCAGTCAATTGCCGCAGCAGGAATTTACTGTCGCCCTTTATAAAACAATCAACCAAATCAATCAGCCCCCCTTTTTAGTGATGATTGAGAAATTAAAAATGACTTAAGTGGAGAGAAAAATGGATAAGCAATATCTACATGAAAAATTGAACTGCTTGCGTAGTCAATATCTAGATTCAACCAATGGAGAAATCTTAGCAAAGCAAGTAAATGATGTGCAGATGAGCAAAAAAATGCTTCGGATTAAGAAAAAATTAGTCAATCTTGAAATGGAGCGCTGTCAAAAAATGATTGAACATCGTGATTTATCGAAAATTGAGCAAAAAATCTCCGAGCAGAAGATGCTTTTTGAAAAATGCTGTAAACAAAAATAAAGGAGGAAAATGTGGATTTACTCCTTTATATTATTATCTTTTTATCTGTTCTGATTGTTTCAAATGCCACCAACAAGCTATTTCCAAGCTTGCCGACGCCACTCATACAAATTCTATTAGGGATTGGCTTGGGCTTTTTCATTCCAGTTGGAACGTTTCATTTAGAGACGGAGCTGTTTCTAGCTTTAATCATTGGGCCGCTACTGTTTCGAGAAGCAGAAGAAAGCGATATTACCAGTATTCTTAAGCACTGGAAGATTGTTGTTTATCTGATTTTTCCAGTTATTTTTCTATCAACTCTGAGTCTTGGCTTTTTGTCACATTGGCTATGGGTGTCCCTTCCTCTTGCAGCGTGTATCGCGGTTGGAGCCGCCTTGGGTCCGACTGATTTAGTGGCTTTTGCGTCCTTATCTGAGCGCTTTACCTTTCCAAAACGTGTAGAAAATATTTTGAAAGGGGAGGGCTTGCTAAATGATGCGAGCGGGTTGGTTGCCTTTCAATTTGCCCTGACGGCTTGGACAACAGGGAAATTTTCAGCTCAGGAAGCCAGCACCTCACTTATCCTTTCAATCATTGGCGGTTTTATTGTGGGTGGTCTAACTGCTTTTTTAAATCGTCAGTTGCAAAAGCTGCTGTATACGGTGCGAGCCTCAGACACAGCAGGAGAGTTGTTGTTAGAATTAAGTTTACCGTTGCTGACATTCTTTTTAGCCGAAGAACTCCATGTATCAGGGATTATTGCAGTTGTCGTGGCAGGGATTTTTAAGGCTAGTCGTTTTAAAAGGATTACTTTATTAGAGGCTCAAGTTGATACCGTGACAGATACGATTTGGCAAACTGTCACATTTATGCTGAATGGATCGGTCTTTGTCATTTTAGGAATTGAGTTGGAAACGATAGCTGAACCCATTTTGAAAAGCCCAGTTTATGATAATCTCTGGCTCCTTCTGACGATTCTTTTGCTGACGATTGTGCTATTTGTCATTCGTTTTGTCATGATTTATGGCTTTTATTTCTGGAGAAGCCTATGTTTGAAAAAGAAAATGTCGAAATATTGGAGAGATATTGCTCTGTTAACTTTTTCAGGCGTAAAAGGAACCGTATCCATTGCAACCATTCTCTTGATTCCAACAGCTTTAGAGCAGGAATATCCTCTTTTGCTTTTCTTGGTGGCTGGAGTTACATTGCTTAGTTTTTTGACAGGACTGGTAGTGTTGCCTCGTTTATCAGAAAATAAGGAAGAATCATCAGACTACCTCATGCATATTGCTATTTTAAATGACGTTGTCCAAGAATTAGAAGAAGATTTGAAGCATACCAAAGTCAAAGCTCCGCTTTATGCGGCTATTGATAATTATCATGGACGAATCGAGCATCTTATTCTGGAGCAGGAAGGCAAATCTGTTCAAAAAGATTTGACAGATTTACAATTGCTGATGCTGAGTATTGAAAGTGACGGTTTGGAACAAGCCTACGAAGAAAGAAAAATGAGTAACCGTGCCTATTCCATTTACCAACGTTATTTATGGAATATGGAGCAAAGAATCAACCGCAATCTTGCTTCGCGCTTCACTTATTTTTTGATTAGCTTTTTCAGAATGACTCGCTTATTGCTACATGAGATTGTTACGTTTGGCTCTACTTTCCGTAATTGGCTCAATCAAGATAGAGCAAAGCCTAGTAAGGCTGAAAGAGAAGAGATTGCCGAACTGTATCTAGCCAATACAGAAGTGATTATCGGCAGTTTAGAAAATCTGAAGGGCGTTTATAATACTGCGCTTATCAATTTCTTGCAAGATTCGCGTATCCGTGAGACAGCAATTATTGAAAGCGGTGCTTTTATTGAGCGGGTTATCACGCGTATCAAACCGAATAATATCAAGGAAATGCTGCGAGGTTATTATTTGGAGCGGAAGATTATTTTTGAATACGAACACGAAAAGCTGATTTCAGCTAGTTATGCAAAATTTCTCCGTCAAAATGTCAATAATTTAGAAAATTATTCTCTCAAAGAAACCGCCAATACATTACCATACGACATGATGAACTATGTCAGACAGAAATAAAACGGGAGTGGATTGAGCACTTAGTTGCGAATTCACTCTTTTTTAAACAAAAAAATAAGCCTTGACGGGCTTATTTAGTTGGGATGGATATTTCAATGAGGTTCGTTGAATAGAGTGTCTTAATTCGAGAAGCGTCAATCGATTTTGTATCAATTTTTCGTTTCAGAAAAAATTCTCGAATTTTTTCAACTTCTTGTTCACGGATAGCGCGGTGTTTATTTGAAATCAGAATTTCATAATGAAAAGGTGCTTGCGTAAAGACGACGTCTGTATTTCCAGCGGAAAAAGTCTCAACTAGTGTAGCATCTGTACTTTCTAATTGACTTTGTACAAGGCGTGCATGGCTGTTTGTCGTGTTAATAAGCTTCATCTGACTTCCTCCTATATTCTATTCCTATTATAGCACTTTTTCATAAAAAATGTGAACAATTTCTCATACTTTATGATTCTTTTTCCACATTTCAATTCCCCATTTATGACTGCCACGTTTTAATTTGGAAATAGCTTCTTCGATTGGAAACCAGGCGAGCTGATTAAAATCTTCTAAAGGTGCATGCGATTGCTTATATTGGCTTACTTCATAAATGTAAGCAGGGTTATAAAAATAGGTATCGCGGTGGCGAGAATAAAAATATTCATCTGCTTGTCCGTAATATTGACCGATTTGAGCGGTAAAACCAAGCTCTTCAATCAGTTCACGTTTTAAGGCAGTCAAGTAATCTTCGTCTTGCTCAATCTCGCCTCCGGGCAAGAACCACGCGCCGTTGGGAGCTTGCACTAAAATTATCTTTTCTTGCTTTTCATCTGGAATAACTGCATAAACGCCATAGCGATTCACATATTGCACGCCTTCTTGCTTTTCTCCAAAAGTTGCGACTGTCATATCATTTCCACTCTTTCTTATATGCTACTAATATCATAATGCAGAAATCAAGCGCTGTCAAGGCTTTCAAGCATTTTAAGGTTCAAATTTGAAAATATCTGCTGTGTATAAATTGAGCATTTTTTCAAAGAGAAGACGGAAAAGAATGGCAACGACTGTTGGGATGACAAGCCAAGCTAGAATTGCCAGTTCCATGGAAAGTCCGCCTGTAACAGAAGCGAAGAGTCCTGTCAGACCAACGAGTCCAAAACCTGCTGATGCAGGAGTCCCAGTAATAGTGAATAGTGGAACCAACAGCCCAGTTACAGCAGAAGTTGCAACGATAGGAACATAAGAGATTGGATGTTCAAAGACATTGGTCATCATCATTTTCATTGAACCAAGGGCGACAGCAGCAGTTACACCAGGTTTATTGACAAAGAATGAATGAACAACAAGTACGATACAAGTTGTTCCGACTCCCATAGCAGAAGCACCAGCAGCTAGTCCATTTAGTCCAATGGCAAGACCGATTGCAACAGTTGAGATTGGAGCCACGATTAAGATAGCAAAAGTAACACAGATGAGAACACTCATTAGGTAAGGCTGAAGATCCGTAAAGTAGATGATTCCTTGCCCGATTAAGCTAGAAATCATTTTGACATAAGGAAGTGTGAATAGCCCCACAGTCGCAAGAAGCGATCCAACGATTGGAAGAAGAACAAAATTAAAGGATTCAAATTTTCCTTCTAGCCAGAGCAATACGAGGACGCTGAGGGCACAAATTAGCATGACATTGATAATGTCCCCTGTACCAGTCGTGTAGAATCCAGTAACCATTTTGTTTGCAGTTGCGGTAATTTCAGCAGGGGCTTTTTGCTTTTGGAGATATCCTAATAACTCCGTTGCTCCAGCTAGTTTGCTAGAAGTACCAGAACTAACAAAAGCAATGGCTGCTAGAAGCGCAGCTTTCATTCCTTTGAAATTAAATTCCAAGGCAACCAGCGTTCCAATTACGGCTGATAAAGTGACTTGGAAAAGAACGTTAGCCACATTCCAAGTTGCAAAGAAAGCATTATTTTTGAAAAAGTCTAAAGAGAAAATAATGGCAAAGATACAGTTAGGCAGCAAGGCTACGATAACACCAATTGCGGTTCCGTTTAGAACTTTATGCAAAAATGATTTAGGGGTAAGTGATACGGTTGTGTTTTCTTTTGTCATAAAAAACTCCTTTATTTTTGAAAAATAAAATCCGCCCTATCCCAAATGAGAATAAGGCGGAGTCATGTAAAAACGGAGATGATTATCCCATTTTAAAACGGTAGCTACGCCTTGATAAAATACTATAAATAATGATAATAATAGCTATCATCAACATAACGTAACTCCTTTTTTATTTTTCTTGTTGTATATTATAACATCTTATTCCAAAAAAACAATAGAAAAATTGAAATTTTCTGATTATTTTGAAAAAACAGAATATCTATTATAAAAAATATGGGAAAACAGAAGAAAAATCTTCAAATAAATTTTACTTTTATATAAAAGTTGACATCAAGCGACAAGTTTCTTTTGTTATACTCATGATAGAAAAATGAAAGGAGCAAACAAATGAAATATGAATGGAGAAAATTAGATAAAAAACTTTATCAAGTTCCAAAAAATTCTGTGGTCATTGAACACCCTGTGCAGTCATTTATCATGTTAAATGGTCAAGGAAATCCAAATAAAGCTGACTTTTCAGAAAGGGTTTCTGCTCTTTATTCCCTCGCTTATGCGATTAAAATGGAGTATAAAAAAACTGCTCATCATCAGGAATTTACTGATTTTACCGTTTACCCTTTGGAAGGGATTTGGCAGCAAACAGAATCAGAGAAGACTTTGGTAAAAGACGACTTAGTTTATACGATTATGATTGCCCAGCCAGAGTTTATTACAAATGAAATAGTTGAAACAGCTCTCGTAAAAGTAAAAGTGAAAAAACCAAATCCGTTTTATAATGAGATTCGCTTTGAACGAATAAGCGAAGGAAGCAGCGTTGCAATGCTTCATGTAGGACCATTTGACGATGAGCCACAGACCTTCGCGAAAATGGATGCTTTCTGTCAAGAAAATGGGTTAAAACGCTGTACAGCATATCATCGTGAAATTTATTTGAACAATAAAAATCGCACCGCTCCAGAGAGACTAAAGACAATTTTGAGATACAGTGTTCAGTAACTAAAAAGTCACTCCCTAGACTTCTAAGGAGTGAATTTCATGTTTAATTAGCATTGTCATCTGCTGCTGGTGTTTGGATTTCTTTGTTGGCTTCATTTTCAGCTTTTTTAGTTGATTTGATGACAATTTTACCGTTGCTTGTCATGACAGCCTTGAGTTCTTTTTCACTTGGGTGTTCAAGGTAGTAATCAGTAATGGCGTCTTCGATGTGATCTTGGATTGTCCGACGGAGCGGACGAGCTCCCATTTTCGGATCGTAACCCAAATTAACTAATTTTTCTTTGACTTTGTCTGTCACGTCGAGGTGAATGTCATTTGTTGCAAGCCGTTCATTGACATCTTCAAGCATCAAGTCTACGATTTTTAGGAGATTTTCCTTATCAAGGGACTTGAATTCGATAATACCGTCAAAGCGGTTCATAAATTCTGGACTGAAGAAGTTGCCTAATTCACCGAGAACAGAGTTAGTCCGTCCTTCACGCGCTGCTCCAAAGCCAACATTTGCTTCGACTTTGCCAGTACCAGCGTTTGAAGTCATAATGATAATCGTATCTTTAAAGCTAACTGTGCGCCCTTGTCCGTCTGTCAGACGTCCGTCGTCAAGAACTTGCAGGAACATGTGCATGACATCTGGGTGCGCTTTTTCTACTTCGTCAAGTAAAATGAGAGAGTAAGGATTGCGGCGTACGCGCTCTGTCAATTGTCCGGCTTCTTCGTAGCCAACATAGCCTGGAGGTGCTCCAACGAGTTTGGCTACGCTGTGTTTTTCCATATATTCACTCATATCAAAGCGAATCATGCTGTCAGCTGAACCAAAGAGCTCAATCGCTAATTGTTTAGAAAGTTCTGTTTTACCGACACCGGTTGGTCCGACAAAGAGGAAGGAACCAATTGGTCGATTAGGAGAGCCAAGCCCGACACGATTACGGCGAATGGCTTTGGCAATTTTATCAACGGCATCATCTTGACCGATGACATGAGCTTTCAAATCATCAGCTAGACTAATCAGTTGCGATTGTTCCTTTTCTTTTAGATCACCAACTGGGATATTTGTTTTTTGCTCAATGATATGCTCAATGGTTTTTTCACTGATAATAGGTGTATCTTGGTCTGCCATTTTATTTTGCTGCATTTCTTTGTATTTGGCAATTTGGTCACGGAAATAGGCAGCTTTTTCAAAATCTTCATCACGAGTAGCTTGTGCCTTGAGATTTTCAGCTTCTACCAAGCGTTGATCAATAACTTTGGGATCAACAAAATTAAGTGTCAGATTCATTTTAGAACCTGCTTCGTCTAGCAAGTCAATAGCCTTATCTGGCAAGAAACGATCTTGGATATAACGATTGGATAAGACAGCTGCCGCTTCAATGGCATCATCTGTATATTTAACGTGATGATAGTCTTCGTATTTTTTTTGAATGCCTTTTAAAATAGTAATGGTTTCTTCAACCGTTGGTTCATCCACTTTTACTGGCTGCATCCGGCGTTCCAGTGCTGCATCTTTTTCGATAATGCGATACTCATTGAGAGTTGTGGCACCAACTAATTGAAGCTCACCGCGAGCAAGAGCGGGTTTTAAGATGTTGCCAGCATCCATATTGCCATCTCCAGCTGCACCAGCTCCAACGATTTCATGGATTTCATCAATGAATAAAATCACATCCTGACGAGAACGGATTTCTTCCATGAGTTTTTGCATTCGTTCTTCAAATTGACCACGGATACCAGTTCCTTGCACTAGGCTGACTACATCTAAACGGATGACTTCTTTTCCTTGGAGTTTGTGTGGAACATCACCGTCCACAATCTTCTGGGCCAAGCCTTCTACAACAGCTGTTTTACCGACACCGGGCTCTCCTATGAGGACAGGGTTGTTCTTCGTCCGACGGTTGAGAATTTCAATGACGCGGACGATTTCCTCATCACGACCGATGACAGGGTCAATTTCACCGCGCCGAGCAAATTCGGTTACATTGATACCAAATTCTTCTAGGAGGCCTTTAGGCTGTTGCGGAGTTTGCTGGCGTGCACCCCCACCTTGATTGGAACCGTAACCTCCATTGCCGTAACTACCTCCAGATTGAGTAGGAGGGGTCTGCGGTTCTTGATGATTTTGAAAATTCCCTAGATTGCTAAAGAAATCATCAAAAGGGTCTAAATTATTTTGATTGTTCATATTGGTCATGCCACGAAATAAGGCATTATTTGGATCTGTTTTCATGATTTGATAACAATTTTGACAGAGGTCAACTTGGTGTTGTTTTCCATTCACATTCGTGTAAAGGTGAATGGTTGATTCATTTATTTTACAGTTTTGACAAAGCATGTGCTACCTCTTTCTTTTAAAATTTGTTTGACTGATACCAATTGGTCAATAATAGTCAAACTTCTTAGTCTTATTATATCAGTATTCTAAAACATTGCAAGAATAAAGTGTTAAAAGACAGATTTTTGTACTGAAGCGTTTCATTTTGTGTTAAATTTATCAAAAACAGGGCTTTTACTGGTATTTCATCTTTCATTTGTGGTAAAATAGTAACGTATAAATGAATAGGAGAAGGAAAATGGAATCACATTTAGTAAGAATTATCAATCGTTTAGATGCTATGACAAAAGATGGCGGCAATTTGAAACGTAATTTTGAACGTGACGGGGTTGTTGTAGCAGAAGTAGCTTATAGCTATGATGAAGAAAATGGCTCAGTATTCACTCTTCGCGATGTTGCAGCGCGTGAAACCTATACTTTTGATAGCATTGATTTGATTGCTATGGAAATTTATGAATTGTTGTATTAATTTGCTAGTCTCTAATAAGATATCCTCTAGGCACCTGCTTAGGGGTATTTATTTTGCAATAATTTTTGCCTATCTACCTTAGAATTGTCAGAAATTCTTAGAAAAAAGTGGTATACTAATGGTGATAGTAAGCATATTTCTTGACAAACAGAAAAGGAGATAGTATGGATTTATCTCGGATAACATTATTAACAGAATATGAAATTGTCGGAATCGATCTGGAGGAAGCGAGCGTCCGTCATTTAGCAGATTTAGGGATTAAGATAGGCAGTTTTATTCAAATCATTTCAAAAACAAATGATACAGCCATTCTCTTAGTTCGAGCTGCTAGGATTGCTTTGGACAAATCTATTTTGGAAAAGTTGGACGTTGTTCTGAAAGATAGCAATCGCTCAGCTCTTCCTTTATCTGAGTTAGCTGTTGGAGATGTGGCGTATATAGAAGCAATTCATGCAGAGGGTGCTTTAAAACGGAGGCTGATGGACATGGGATTGACGAAAAATACAAAAGTTCAGTTGCAGAAGGTTGCACCATTAGGTGATCCACTAGAAATTAAGTTGAGAGGCTACGATTTGACATTGAGAAAGTCAGAAGCGAGTCTGGTTAGTGTTGTGAAAGGTGAAAAGGAAGCAAAAGGATGAAAGAATTAGCGCTTGCGGGAAATCCGAATAGTGGAAAGACTAGTTTATTTAACATTCTAACCGGTAGTAGCCAGCATGTGGGAAATTGGCCTGGGGTAACGGTTGAAAAGAAAAGTGGGTTATTTCGCAAAAATAAAGAAATCATTATCCAAGACCTACCGGGAATTTACTCCTTGTCTCCTTATACATCAGAGGAAATGGTCAGTAGAAATTATCTTTTAAGCGGTAATGCAGACGGGATCTTGGATGTAGTTGACGCAACCAATTTGGAACGAAATCTGTATTTGAGTTTGCAATTGATTGAGACGGGGATTCCGGTTGTGCTGGCTTTAAATATGAGCGATGTCGTTGAAAAACAAGGAAAATGGATTGATACAGAAAAATTAAGTTACCAACTGGGTGTGCCGGTCGTAGCGACTAGTGCTTTGAAAAAGACAGGGATTGACCAAGTCATGCAGCAGGCCATGCGAGTGATGAACCAGGCAGAGGAGGAAGTTTATCCAGCTTACGACAATCATTTTGAAGCGGCTTTGTCAGAAATTATCCGTATTTTGGGGAATGCAGTACCTCAAAAACAAGCTCGTTTTTATGCCATTAAGCTTTTTGAACGTGATAAAGAATTATCTGAACAGCTGGCATTGTCTGATTTTCAAAAAACAGAGATTGAAGATGCGATTCGGATTACGGAAGAAATCTACACAGAAGACGCAGAGAGTATTGTTGTTAATGCGCGCTATGAGTTTATTGAATCGGCAGTCAAAATGGCGCTGCAAGCCGATGTTACTAAATTAAGTTTGTCGGATAAGATTGACCGTATTGTGACCAATCGTTATTTAGCCTTGCCGATTTTTGCGCTTGTTATGTGGTTGGTGTATTTCCTCTCTATTCAAACGATTGGAACGATGGGAACGGATTGGACAAACGATGTTCTCTTTGGAGAATGGATTCCAAATGGTGTTAAATCATTGCTAGAGCAATTAGCTGTAGCTGACTGGCTTCAATCTTTAATCATTGATGGGATTATCGCAGGCTGCGGAGCTGTGCTAGGCTTTGTGCCTCAGATTTTTGTCTTGTTTGTCTGCTTGGGCATCTTGGAAGACATCGGCTATATGAGCCGGATTGCTTTCGTCATGGATCGTCTATTTAGACGGTTTGGATTGTCTGGAAAATCCTTTATCCCCATGTTGATTTCGACGGGGTGTGGCGTTCCTGGTGTCATGGCGAGTAGAACCATTGAAAATGAACGTGACCGTAGAATTACCATTATGACAACAACCTTTATGCCTTGTTCTGCCAAGTTGCCGATTATTTCCTTGATTGCGGGAGCTTTCTTCCCCAGCAATCCTTGGATTGCACCAAGTGCTTATTTTGTCGGAATGGGAGCCATTGTTTTATCGGGAATTGCTCTGAAAAAGACAACGAGTCTCGGTGGAGCAGTAGCGCCCTTTATCATGGAGTTGCCGAGTTACCACCTGCCACAAGTCAAAACGGTTTTGCGCTATGCAGGGCAGAAGGCTTTGAGCTTCATTAAGCGTGCTGGAACGATTATTTTTGTGACCAATATTTTCATTTGGTTTGCTAGTTCCTATAACTTTGGCTTGCAGGCGGTTGAGACGGAAGATAGTATCTTAGCGGCATTAGGAAAGGGGCTAGCTTGGATCTTTAGCCCTCTTGGCTTTGGAAATTGGCGAGCAACGGTTGCGGCTATTACCGGCTTATTAGCTAAAGAGACGGTGATTTCGACTTTTGGAATCTTGTATAAAGTGACAGACGCGACAGAGACTACCAAAGAGTTGTGGACCAATCTTCAACAGCATTATACGGCACTTTCCGCTTACTCATTCCTTGTCTTTAATCTGCTCTGTGCTCCTTGTTTTGCAGCGATTGGTGCGATTCATCGGGAAATGGGCAATGCAAAGTGGACGTGGATTGCCATATCTTTCCAAACGCTATTGGCTTATAATGTTAGTCTTGTGATTTATCAGTTTGGTCAAGCGTTGCTATATGGAAAAGGAATATCTTTTGGGACTATTTTTGCTTTATTCGTTGTAGCAGTTGGTCTCTATTTCATCTTTAGAAAACCACGGAAAGAAAAAATAGAAGTTATCACTTTAGATAGTCTGACACATCAAACAGTATAGGAGAAACTATGTCAACGATTATTGTATTTGTTATTATTTTATTTCTAGCAGGTGCAGCTATGCACCATATCATTAAGGGAAAAGGAAGTTGTGGCAATTGCGACTGCCAATGTGAAATCAAAGAAAAAATGAGACATAAATAATATACCTGAGTGATTGGGTAAATTAAATCAATATAGTTTCATCTCATCCGCCGAGCTGACGGAGCCAATCAAAACAGTTTCATCCTGTCTGCCGGGTTGATGGAGCAAACCAAAAGTAGTTCATCTCGTCCGCCGGGTCGACGTGGTAAACTAAAAGTTATTTATCTTTTCGACTGGGTCGACAGAGCCAACCAATCCAAAGCGGTTCATTTTATCGACCAAGTCGACAAAGAGAACCTCACGTCATTTCATCCGATAGTCAGTCCAGCTGTCTATAAAATAAATCGGTCCGTCAACTTAGCTGACGGACCGATTTTGTCTGAACTCATTGATCTCTTATTTGCTGTTATCTCCCATTAGCAAGTCTTTTGGTTGCTTACTAAGGAGCGTGATTGAAGCAATGAGGACGGAAACAATGATAATGGCAAGTCCAAAGATGACCACCTTGGTCATATCATCAGGAGATACATGTACATTGAGGCTAGTGAGGGTCTTGTTAAAGCCATCCACTTCAGCCCCGCCTCCAAGATTGGCGCTCTTACCTTCTCGAGCTAGTTTTTCAGCAATACCACTGGTAACTTGTTTTAAAATGCTATTTCCCATCACCTTGCTGACAGCACTACCTGCAAAGTAAGCACCAATGAAGCTAAATATACTTACAAAGAGAACTTCTATGATAAATTGGAAGAAAATCTTTGTTTTGCTAATTCCCATTGAAAGCATGATTCCCATTTCTTTTCTACGACCATTGATCCATAAGAACAAGACTAGCGTAAGAACAATCGCTCCAAAGATTAGAGTTCCGATTAAGAGGTTTCCAGTAACGCCGTAAATACCGTTAATAGAAGATTGAAGTGCTGGGAAGTTGCTTGTGCTCTTAACAAGGGTGTAGGCTTCCCAATCAATAGATGATATTTCTTTTACTTTCGCCATAACTTTATCAATATCTTGGCTACCGTTTACAAAGAAAGTAGCATCTTGATAAATAGCGTTTTTATCTGTTGAACCTTGTAAAGTTTTAGTCGTTTCTAAGTCTGTGATAAAGGTATTTTCATACAATTCTTGAGGACTAGAAACGCCTCCTTTATTTTTCCCGTCAAAAATTCCGATAACTGTCACTTTAGTAGTTTTATTAGCTTTGCGAATGTTATCATAGTCATAAGTATTCGATTTTATATTAATCGTATCGCCGACTTTAAGTTTGTTCTTTTCTGCAAAATCTTTATGAATTAAAGCAACATTTTTGTCATTTTTGTTGATATGTCTACCTTCAACTAGTTTGAAGGTTTCTGCGGTAAATTTATCATCTTTAGATGAATCGTTGATACCTGTTGCCATAATGGCACGGCCGAATTTTTGTTTTCTATCTTCGCTTTCAAAGTCGGTTTCTCCAGATTCAACCAATTGGTGATCAATTAAGTCAGCGACAACATTCATTCGTTTGATGTAGCCAGAGATACCTTTAACTTTTTCCACAGCTTCGATATCTTCGCCTTTAAGATTTCCTGCTCCGCGAGGGGTACCTTGGTTCACTTCGCGGTTAATCTGCATTGAGAAACTGCTAGTGATATTTTTGAAAGTCTCTTTTGAAGCGGCGTCTGTTGCATTTTTAACAGCAATACTGCCAAGTGTTAAAGTAGAGATGGCTAACAGGATTAAAAAGATAATCAGTGTTTTTATTTTTTTGCGCCATACATAGGCAAGAGCGTTCTTTATCGTTAACATATAATTTCTTCTCCTTGGAGGTCTTATTTATAATTCTTAGTGACTTCGACTAAGTTCTTATTGCTTAACTCTAAGACGACGTCTGCTTTATTAGCTAACTCTTTGCTGTGTGTCACCACAATCACACATTTATTTTTTTGTTTAGCTGATTTAATTAGGACTTCAATGATGTCCATGGCAGTACCTTCATCTAAGTTCCCAGTTGGTTCATCTGCTAAGATAATTGGTGCTGTAGATGCAAGAGCGCGTGCAATAGCAACCCGTTGCTGCTGACCGCCTGATAATCGTAATACGTTACGATGGATTTCTTTTTCGTTGAGTCCAAGTTGTAGTAAGCTATCTTTATTTGCTTGAGAATTTACGAGTCGAACATTCTCCATCGGAGTTAAGTAATCGATTAAATTATAATTTTGGAAAACCAGGGAGATTTGTTTCCGTCTGTGATAGTTATAGCCTTTTTGAGCGATGTCTTGATCTTCAAAGAGGATTTTTCCTTTTGTAGGAGTATCAAGTCCTGCAAGAAGGGAAAGCAAGGTTGATTTTCCTGCACCAGATTTCCCTATAATAGCATAAAATTTTCCTTCTTCAAATGAAGCTGTGATTTGATTCAATACATTTTCTTGTAGGCTATTGTATTGGTAACTAACTGAATCCATTTTTAAAATTGTCATGTTTTGTCTCCTTAACTTATATCGGTTAAAATATCTTTTGGTTTTTTATGTAGGATAATAGAAGATGAACCTACTACTGCAAGTAAAATAATGATGAGCAGTATTCCATAAGTCATCAGAATAGTAGAGGCATGTAAGTGCGGAACGATATTTTCAAAAATAGCGGATGAGCTATCTTGTTGTTGACCGCCTTTTATAAACCCTTTGAATACCATAGTGGAAATATAAGAGCCACTAATAGAAGCTAGTGCCATACTAAATACTGATATGATAACCAGTTCCAGTATGAATTGAGAGATAATCATCGCTTTTGAAATACCGAGAGATAATAGTACTCCGATTTCATAAATCCTTTCTCTCAACCAGAACATGAGAATCAAGGAAAGAACGATGATACTTCCAATAATGATACTGAAAGTTAAAACATTAATAATCTGTTTGAAACTGGTAACAGAAGAAGAAACTGCTTCAAAAGCCTTAGAATTTTTAACAAGATCAGTTTGCTTCCAATCAATTTTTGACTTTTTGACTGTATTGATGACTTTATCAATTTGATTTGGATTTGATACGAAATAAACGGCTGCAGATAATTTATAATCAGCTGGTTTGTAGTCCTGTAAGTATTGGCTCGATTCATAGTCCATATAGACAGTATTTTCTGTCGCATCTGAGCTTAAACCTGTTTGTTTCTCTTCTTTTTTTCCAGAGAAGATACCAGCAATTTCAAACTCTACTTCATGGAGTTGTTTAGCATCCTCATCCTTTAAGGAAGCTCCCTTTAGTTTTAGTTTATCTCCAACCTTTAAATGATTCTTTTTAGCTAATTTTTCATGGATGAGAATCTTGGATTTATCGCCTTTACGAATTGGCTTTCCTTGTTCAAGTTTGAAAACACCACTTGCAAAGGTTGTTTCTAGAGTAGAATCACTTGTTCCTAATGCAGCAACCAGATTGTTGAGGACAGGGTTTTGATTGTCTCTTGTGACACCTTGTTTTTTCTTGACAACAGTTTTATCTGTCAAACTTGCTAAAGCATCGTATTTGAAGTTGAATTTTGAAATTTCTTTATTCTCAAGTAATTTTTCTGCTGTTTTTAGTGAAAGTGGTCGTTCAAGTGTTTTGCTAGTTATTGTAAAGCCAGTATTTGATGCGTCATAGATTTTCTTTTCGATATTATTAGTCGTTCCCATAATAGAAAAGCTACTAGTTAAGGCAGTTGAAATGAGAGTAAGTATCAGAAATACAAGAAGAGTTTTAACTCTTTTTCTACTGATGTAATTCAAAGCCTGCTTGGCTATTTGCATAATTTTCTTCCCTTCTATATATTTTAAACTAAATCGGTACCGTGTTCTATGTTAAAGCAGTTACCTTAAAATAGTTTTAAGGTTTAAGGTAATTTTAAGTTTTTTGGCTCCTTTTTTTCTGTTTTTTGTGTAAATTTTCATAAAATGGTAGAAAAAGGGGGAAAGACAAGGTTGGTTTCGCTCTATAACTTTCTATAAAAAAGTCTATAGGGCAAATGAATGAATTTCTGCTATAATAGAATGAAGAAAATAGAAATGAGAGTTATATGGCAAAAATAATTGACGGAAAAGCTTTGGCAGAAAAATTACAAGCACAATTAGCGGAGAAAGTTCGTAAACTAAAAGACCAAACAGGCTTGGTACCTGGACTTGTAGTGATTTTAGTGGGCCATAACCCAGCTAGTCAAATCTATGTGAGAAATAAAGAGCGGTCAGCTTTGGCTGCAGGACTGCGAAGTGAAGTGGTGCGTCTGCCAGAAACAACAACCCAAGAAGAGCTGCTGATTTTGATTGAAAAGTACAATCAAGATCCAGATTGGCATGGGATTTTAGTTCAATTGCCGCTGCCAAAGCATATTGATGAAGAGGCGGTACTGTTAGCAATTGACCCTGATAAAGATGTGGATGGCTTTCACCCAATGAATATGGGACACCTTTGGAGTGGTCATCCTGTCATGATTCCCTCCACACCTGCTGGCATTATGGAAATGTTTCATGAGTACGGTGTAGAATTAGAAGGTAAACGTGCTGTTGTCATTGGACGGAGTAACATTGTCGGAAAGCCTATGTCACAGCTTTTACTTGCTAAAAATGCAACAGTAACTCTGACGCATTCACGGACACATCACTTGTCAGAGATTACAAAAGAAGCTGATATTTTAGTTGTCGCTATCGGCCGCGGGCATTTTGTGACTAAAGATTTTATCAAAGAAGGCGCGGTCGTGATTGATGTTGGCATGAACCGTGATGAAAATGGTAAATTGATTGGTGATGTGAAATTTGATGAAGTATCTGAAATCGCGAGTCTCATCACTCCTGTACCAAGAGGGGTTGGTCCGATGACCATTACCATGCTCATGGAGCAAACTTATCGAGCGTGCAAGCGGAGTTTGAAGAAATAGAATGCGACACGTCTATTTCTTTTATGGTAAAACAAAGGTAAACAAGGGTGTCACTTCTCTACTGGCATAGGTGAAGGGAGCAAACATGGAAGTAGTAGACTATACATTATTGAAAAAGATTATTCAGCCACGTGCGCTCAATAGTCACAAGGGAGATTACGGTCGTTTGTTGTTGATTGGCGGGACGTATCCTTTTGGTGGAGCGATTATCATGGCAGCTTTAGCGGCAGTTCATAGCGGAGCTGGTCTAGTGACGGTTGCGACGGATAGGGAAAATATCGCAGCTCTCCATGCTCATTTACCAGAAGCAATGGCTTTTGATGTACAAGATAAAAAGCTATTGACCGAGCAAGTCCAAAAAGCAGATGTAGTATTGATTGGACCAGGTTTAGCTGAAAGTAAACTTGAAAAAGCCACTTTGCGGTTGATAGTGGAACTGGTCAGTGAACATCAAGTCTTCATCATGGACGGTGGGGCTATTTCCCTCTTTAGCCAAGAAACTCTACCATTTTCGAAAGCGCAGATGATTTTTACCCCGCATCAAAAAGAGTGGGAGCGGTTGAGCGGACTAAAGATAGCTGAGCAAACGGTTGAAAAAAGCCAAGAAGCTGTTAATTCCTTTCCTGTTGGAACTATCGTTGTTCAAAAGAAGCACGGAACGATTATTTTCCAAAGTGGAAATGCAGATTATTTCCAACTGAACATAGGCGGCCCTTATCAAGCAACGGGTGGCATGGGAGATACTCTTGCAGGCATGATTGCAGGCTTTGTAGGGCAGTTCAATAGTAGTTCTTTACTGGAACGTGTAACTGCCGCAGTCTATCTGCATTCAGCCATTGCTGAGGAGTTAAGTAAAGAAAACTATGTAGTCTTGCCAACAGAAATCAGCAAAGAAATCCCTAAGTGGATGAAGAAGCTAGCTAAAAATGAAAATATGTTATAATGAAAAAGTCTGCAGGAGCATTTAAAAATTAGAAAATTTAGCTCTTCTTGTCTGCTTATTGGAGTAATGAATTTGATATTTAGCTCATGAGGCTTAACTACAAGTTGAAAGGAAGAATAATCTTTTTCAATATCCACTATCTTATGAAAAACCATTGTATTTAATGAGGTTGAGATTTCTTATCTTGACTTTATTTTTTTGCCTTACAAAAATGTCACTTTTCTTTCTGAAAATGTAAGTTTATGTAATGGAAAGAACGGGAAATTTTCGATAAGATAATGCTTGTTGAAAAAAATGAAATAGAGATTTTATGATGTTACAATCTTTAAAGAAAGTGTCAAATGCAACGAACTTGAAATTTTTAGCTATTTGTCTTATGTTTTTAGATCATATCCACGAAATGTTTAGTGCTTCTGGTGCTCCGATATGGCTAACAATGCTAGGACGCGTAGTTTTTCCTCTTTTTATGTTTCTGGCAGCTGATAGTTTTTATTATACGCATAATCGAAAAGCTTATTTGAAACGGTTGCTCTTTATGACATGGTTTATGATTATTGGGAACATGATTGTCAGTCACTTTTTCACTAATGGTAAAGTTTGGCTGGCGAATAATGCTTTTGGCGCCTTTTTCCTAGCAGGCATATCTATCTGTGCTTGGGATTTGATGGTTGAAGGGGTGAAGGAAAAGAAAGTTCGTCCATTTTGGAAAGGGCTAGGGCTTTTTTTTTGCCGATTCTTCTGGCTCTGCCGGTCTTGTTTTTATCGAGTTATCTAACGAGTGAGAATGTACCATCTCTTATGGTTCAGATTATTTCCTTTTTTATCATGGCTATTCCGAACATTCTCGTGGTTGAAGGAGGGTATATCATGGTTTACCCTGGTCTTCTCTTTTATATTTTCCGCAGACACTGCATAGCACAAATGGTGATATTAGCACTAGTCTCTTTATTTGTGCATCTGACAGATCCAATGTCTGTACAATGGATGATGGTTTTTGCGATTGTTCCAATGTATTTTTACAATGGTGAAAAGGGGCGTGGTATGAAGTTGTTTTTCTACATTTTTTATCCTGTGCATATCTATCTTTTGTATATTTTGGCAAGTTTGTTGGGCTAGGCTCTGCTTAAGATATGGGAAACTAGTCTTTCCTTTTTCGTTGAGGGCTGGAAATGATTTTTTATAGATTGTTTGGTATAATAAAAATTATGAATAAAGAAGCATTACAGGAAATGAAAGGAGAGGAATGTCTGAGTATTTATCCGTGTCAACCTTGACCAAATACTTAAAATTAAAGTTTGATAAAGATCCTTATTTAGAACGAGTTTATCTGACGGGGCAAGTTTCTAATTTTCGTAGGCGACCTAATCACCAATATTTCTCTCTCAAAGATGAAAAAGCAGTCATTCAGGCAACAATTTGGGGTGGTGTTTATAAGAAGTTAGGTTTTGACTTGGAAGAGGGTATGAAGATTAATGTCATCGGTCGTGTTCAACTCTATGAACCAAGTGGATCTTATTCTATTATCATTGAAAAAGCGGAGCCAGACGGTATCGGAGCTTTGGCAATTCAGTTTGAGCAGCTCAAGAAAAAGCTAGGCGAGGAAGGGCTTTTTGAGGAGCGCTTTAAGCAAGCTTTACCGCAATTTCCAAAGAAAATTGGAGTAGTGACCAGTCCTAGTGGTGCAGTGATTCGCGATATTATAACGACTGTCAGCCGTCGTTTTTCGGGAGTTGAGATAATTCTTTATCCGACGAAGGTGCAAGGCGAAGGAGCGTCTGCTGAAGTAGCTGAAAATATTCGTCGTGCTAATGAGCGAAATGATTTAGATGTCCTTATTATCGGTCGAGGTGGTGGCTCAATTGAAGATCTCTGGGCGTTTAATGAGGAAGTGGTTGTCCGTGCAATTTTTGAATCTCACATTCCGATTATTTCGAGTGTAGGGCATGAAACGGATACGACCTTGGCAGATTTTGTTGCAGATAGACGGGCTGCAACGCCGACAGCGGCTGCTGAATTAGCAACACCTGTAACAAAGTTGGATCTCCTAGCACACTTGCAGCAGCAACAAAATCGGTTAGCAGCCGCCATGTCTAATCGTCTTACTTACAATCGTGAGCGACTAGCTAAGCTGAGTCAGTCTGTCATTTTTCGACAACCAGAACGACTATATGATAGCTACCTGCAAAAATTAGATCAACTAAATTTACGGCTCAAGCAAAAAATTCGCGAATATTATAACGAGGAAGTGCAGCGAGCAAGGCTTTTACAACATCGTTTGGAGGCTCTAGCTCTTTTAAGTCAGGTTCAGATTTATCAAGAGCGTGTAGCTCAGTTGGAACGGCTTCTGCGCAGCAATATGGCAGTTGTTTATGACCATAAAGTGGCTGAAGTCAAGCGTCTGTCTGACGCTTTGCTCATGCTGGATACTAGCCGAATTGTGGCTCGGGGTTATGCTATTGTCAAAAAAGATAAACAGGTGTTAGAATCTATTGAGAAAGTCAATAAAAAAGATCAATTAACCATTTTGATGCGAGATGGTCAGATAGAAGTTGAGGTAAAAAATGTCGAAAGAAAAGAAATTTGAAGAAAATTTAGCAGACTTAGAAGTCATTGTACAAAAGTTAGAAAACGGAGATGTTCCTTTGGAAGAAGCGATTTCTGAGTTTCAAAAGGGGATGCAGCTTTCAAAAGAATTGCAAAAAACACTAGATCAGGCAGAAAAAACGCTGGTAAAAGTTATGCAGGCTGATGGCACAGAAACGGAAATGGAATGAAACAAGACGAAAAATTAGCTAGAATTGGGCAAGCTATTGAGACTTTTTATGCTAAAAAAGCAGTATCTGCTGATTTGATAGAAGCGATTCTTTACTCAGTTAATGCAGGCGGTAAGCGAATTCGTCCTCTTTTACTTTTAGAATTGTTAGAAGGTCTAGGACTTGAACTGACAGAAGCACATTTCCAAGTGGCAGCAGCACTTGAAATGATTCATACAGGTAGCTTGATTCATGATGATTTGCCGGCTATGGACGATGATGATTATCGTCGTGGTCGCTTGACCAGCCACAAGAAATTTGGCGAAGCAATGGCTATTTTAGCGGGAGATTCTCTCTTTTTGGATTCTTATGCCTTGATAGCAGAAGCGGCACTACCTAGTCAAATCAAGGTAAATTTGATTGCAGAATTGTCATTAGCGGCTGGAACTTTTGGTATGGTCGGAGGTCAAGTCCTTGATATGCAGGGTGAAGGAAAGGACATCAGTTTAGTAGAGCTACAGAATATTCATGCCAATAAGACTGGCAAACTCCTGACCTATCCGTTTGTTGCTGCGGGTTTGATTGCTGAAGTAGGAGAATCACAGCAGGAAAAATTGAAAGTAATAGGTCAGCTGCTGGGACTAGCCTTTCAGGTGCGAGATGATATTTTAGATATCACAGCAAACTTTGAAGACTTGGGCAAGACACCGCAGAAAGATGTGGCAGCAGAAAAAGCCACCTATCCAGCTATTTTGGGCTTGAATGGAGCAAAGCGATTCTTTGAAGAACAGCTAGAGGAAACAGAATATTTATTGGCAGAAGTAGAAGCAGAGATTGCTTTTTCAGGCGCGGCTATCAGAAAGATAATAGAAAGTTTAAAACTCAATGACGAAAGAAAGAGTAGATGTTCTAGCTTATAAGCAAGGGCTTTTTGAAACAAGAGAACAGGCCAAGCGCGGTGTGATGGCGGGCTTAGTCGTTGCTGTTGCGAATGGTGAGCGTTTTGATAAACCTGGCGAAAAAATTGATGAAGGCATTGAGTTAAAACTCAAAGGTGAAAAGCTCAAATATGTTAGCCGTGGTGGTTTAAAATTAGAAAAGGCTTTGCAGATTTTTGAAATTTCAGTTGAAAATCAGGTCACGTTGGACATTGGGGCATCAACGGGCGGTTTTACGGACGTCATGCTACAAAACGGGGCACGACAGGTCTATGCGGTAGATGTCGGCACCAATCAATTGGCTTGGAAATTGCGCCAAGATGAACGCGTCATCAGCATGGAGCAGTTTAATTTTCGTTATGCCAAAGTAGCTGATTTTGAGGAGACACCTAGCTTTGCTTCCATTGATGTTAGTTTTATCTCGCTTGGTCTCATTTTGCCAGCTCTGTATAAGATTTTGGCTGAAAATGGAAAAGTTGTGGCTCTCATCAAACCTCAGTTTGAAGCAGGAAGAGAGCAAATTGGCAAAAATGGGATTGTGAAAGATAAAAAAGTGCATCAAGCAGTTTTAGAAAAAGTAACGGACTTTATGGTTGAAGCCGGATTTTCTGTCCAAGGTCTGGATTTCTCCCCTATTCAAGGTGGGCATGGGAATGTGGAATTTTTAGCCTATTTAGAAAAAAGTTCTCACCCAGAAAATCTAGTAAAAACAATGATTACAACGGTCGTAGAGACAGCACATAAGGAATTTAAAGATGAATAAAAAGGAAAGATTAGAAAAAATTAGACATTTTGTGTCGGACTATGAAGTTGGAACACAAGAAGCAATTGTAGAATATTTGAAGAAATCAGGAATTACAGCAACACAGGCAACTGTTTCGCGTGATATTAAAGAATTGGGCATTGTCAAAATTCCGCTGAAAAATAACACTTATATTTATGAACTACCGAAATCAGCTAGTACGAGTTTGAAGTTAGCAGACAATAATATCTTAAAGTTTGATCTATTGGGAAATATGATCAATCTCAATCTTGTCCCTGGAAGCACAGCTTTTGTGAAGCGACAAATTGTAGAAGATTTCTCTAATGACATTTTTAGTATTTTAGCCGATGATGACACGATTCTCCTTATTTTCCGTAGTGAAGAAATGGCTCATCAGGTATTGGAACAAATCAGGAATTGGTAGATAGCCTATGTTACTTGAAATTTCCATTAAAAATTTTGCAATTATTGAAGAGATTTCCCTCAATTTTGAGCAAGGCATGACTGTTTTGACAGGTGAAACAGGGGCCGGAAAGTCTATTATCATTGATGCTATGAACATGATGCTAGGAAGCCGCGCGACAACAGATGTGATTCGTCACGGTGCATCAAAAGCAGAGATTGAAGGGCTGTTTGCGATTGAACAAAGTAAGGCTTTGGTTGAAATTTTTGAGCAGCAAGGACTTGATATGACAGAGGAGCTGATTATTCGGCGGGAAATTTTTCAAAATGGACGTAGTGTCAGTCGTATTAATGGTCAAATGGTTAATTTGTCTGTCTTACGAGCCGTTGGACAGCATTTGGTGGATATTCACGGTCAGCACGACCAAGAAGAACTCATGCGACCGCAGCTGCATATTGCCATGTTGGACGAGTTTGGAGATGACGCATTTTTCAAGCTCAAAACTGATTATCAACAGATTTTTGATCAGTATCGTCAGTTGCGCAAGCAGGTCTTGACGATTCAAAAGAATCAAGAAGAAAATAAAGCGCGGATTGACATGCTGGAATATCAAATTGCAGAGATTGAAGCAGCTAATTTAAAAGCAGGTGAAGATTTAGCTTTAAATCAAGAACGTGATAAGTTGCTCAATCATAAGCAGATTGCAGACACTTTGACCAATGCTTATGCCATGCTGGATGATGAAGAATTTTCTAGTTTAGCAAATGTTCGATCTGCCATGAATGACATGGAAGCTATTGAAGACTACGACGCCACTTACAAAGAAATTGCGACCAACCTTTCTGAATCTTACTATGTGTTGGAAGAGGTGACAAAGCGTTTGGAGGATATTCTAGAAGACTTGGATTTTGATGGTGGCCGTCTCTTAGAAGTAGAAAATCGCCTAGATTTAATCTATAGTATTACTCGCAAATACGGTGGTCAAGTAGATGATGTCCTAGCTTACTTTGAGCAGATTTCTAAAGAATATGCTCTACTTACTGGGAAAAATCTTTCATCAGATGATTTGGACAAAGAGCTGAAAAAGCTGGAAAAAGACTTGGTTTCTCTAGCAAGCAGTCTTAGTCAGGCTCGGCACGAATTATCCCAGCAGTTAGAAGCAGAGATTCAGCAAGAACTGCAAGACCTCTATATGGAAAAGGCGAATTTTCGAGTTCAATTTACCAAAGGGAAATTTAGTCGTGAAGGAAATGAACACGTTGAATTTTATATTTCGACTAATCCCGGTGAAGATTACAAACCACTCGTTAAGGTTGCTTCAGGAGGTGAATTGTCTCGTTTGATGTTGGCAATCAAATCTGCTTTTTCTCGTAAGGAAGGCAAGACTAGCATTGTCTTTGATGAAGTGGACACAGGCGTATCGGGACGTGTTGCACAAGCTATTGCTCAAAAGATTCATAAAATTGGCTCAAACGGACAAGTCCTCGCAATTTCGCACTTGCCACAAGTGATTGCCATTGCGGATTATCAATTTTTCATTGAGAAATTATCTGATGAACATTCGACTGTTTCAACTGTTCGTTTGTTATCAGATGAGGAGCGTGTCGAAGAAATTGCCAAAATGTTGGCGGGTGAAAATGTGACCCAAGCAGCCCTCACGCAGGCTAGAGAGCTCTTGAAAAAATGAAACACCTTTTGGCTTGTGCTAAATGAGTTGTTATCAGGAGGTAATCATGACAAATTATTTTGTAATTGGTGACGTACATGGAAAAGCAAAAATGCTAAAAGAATTACTCAAAAAATGGGATGGAAAAAGCCAACTCATCTTTTTAGGGGATTTGATTGACCGTGGGGAAGATAGCCGCGCTGTTTTGGAGTGTGTGAAAGAACTTGTTGAAAAGCAAGGAGCGATTTGTATTTCTGGAAATCACGAATACATGTTTTTAACTTGGTTGGACAATCCTGAGAGTGGCTATGCTCATTATCGTCGCAATGGTGGAGATACAACAATCAATTCCATTTTGGGGCGACCTTTAGATACTCCTGTTGATGGAGTTGAAGACGCAAAGCGCGTGTCGGAAGAGGCGCCAGACCTCGTGTCTTTTATTCGTCAGATGCCTTTCTTTGTTGAAACAGATAACTATATTTTTGTACACGCTGGAGTTGACTTAACTTTAAAAGATTGGCATGAAACAAGCGATTATCAAAAAGTTTGGATACGTGAGCCCTTTCATCAAGGTCTCAATCAAACAGGGAAAATAATTGTATTTGGGCATACTCCGACTTTTTATCTTTTTTCTGAGATGCCTGGGACAAGTCGCCTTTGGCAAACGCAGGATCAAAAAATTGGTATGGATGGCGGAGCTGTCTATGGCGGTGTTCTCCACGGAGTTTTATTTGGAAATGAGGGAATTTTAGAACATCATTTCATCACAAATGATGGTTTCGCGGTAGAAGATGATTAGAAGTTGGGGACGATAAAAGAGCTGAAGGAAATCCATTTAAGGTTTTCTTCAGCTCTTTTATATTATTTCCCAGCTACATTTTTTACATCTTCAATCATCAATTTTGTTGATTCGAGTCCGCCTCCGCTGAGGTACCAAAGGTCAGATGTCAAGTTTACAATAGTTTTATTTTTAGCTGCATTTGTTTCTTGGATCAGTGAGTTATTCAGTAAGTCTTTATTGGCCGAATTGTCCCCACCGATAGCAAGAGTGCGGTTCAGAACAAAGATAATGTCTGGATTGATTTGTTTGATACTTTCAAAGCTGACTTCTTGTCCATGTCTTGATTCCTTAATTTTAGCATCTGTTGGTTTGAACTTCAAAGTGCTGTAAAGAAAAGAAAAACGTGATTTAGCTCCGAAAGCAGACATTGCACCTTCATTTAACATCATCGTCAGAGCCTTTTTATTTGATTTTTCATTGGCAGCAGCAACAGTTTGAATTTCTTTGTCTAATTTAGCTAATTCACTTTTAGCTTTTTTGGTTCCGTATTCCCCAAAGATACTTGCTAAAGAAAGGATGTTTTTCTTGGTAGAACCCCAGTAGTCTTTGTTGTCTGTTTGGAATAATACAGTAGGGGCAATCTCCTTGAGTTTCTTGACATATTGAGCTGTACGACCAGAAGCAATAATCAAGTCTGGTTTTAAAGCTGCGATAGCTTCCATATCTGGTTCTTTCATGTTACCTACATTTTTAATGCTACTTGGTAAATTTTTTAAGTAAGCAGGAAGAGTTTTCTTTGGCATACCGACAATGCTGCTTTCTTTACCTAAAGCACGAATGGTATCAGCTGCACCTAAATCTAGTGTTACAATTTTTTTAGGGTTGGTAGGGACTTTCACATCTCCATTTGCTGTTTTGACAGTGACTTCACTAGAAGCAGATGAAGAATTTGTCGTTTTTGAATTGGTCTGTTTAGTGGCTCCGCAAGCAGCGAGTAGCACAACTGCAATAGCTGTGAAGAGAGATAGAAGTAGTGTTTTTGTATTCTTTTTCATTAGAAATCCTCCAAAATTAATATTATAGATAAATACAAACTTTTTTACCATTGATTTCACCAAGGGTAATGTCCATTTCATACAATGGATCTAAAATTTCTTTTCTCATGACCTGATTGGTTGTGCCTTGGTAAAAGACTTTTCCGTCTTTAAAGGCGACAATTTCATCAACATATTGACTGGCAATATTGATGTCATGAATGACAATGATAATCGTTTTTCCTAAGTCATCAACGAGAGAACGCAAGATTTTCATCATAGAAATACTTTGCTTAATATCTAGATTGTTTAGTGGCTCGTCCAAAAGGATAAAATCAGTGTCTTGAGTGAGCACCATAGCGATAAAAACGCGCTGCAATTGACCTCCGGATAGTGTATCAATAAAACGGTCTCTTAAATCAAGAATGTCCAGATATTCAAGTGCTTGCTCTACTTTTTTGAAATCTTCTTTTGTCAAACGATCCTGACTATAAGGAAAGCGACCGAAAGAAACCAATTCTTCAACCGTTAATTTAGATTGGTAATTGATTTTTTGTTTTAAAATGGTTAATTCTTTGGCGAGCTCTTTTGAGTTCCACGCTTCAATTTCTTTTCCCTTGATACTGAGAAACCCCTGATCTTTCTTGAGCAAACGGCTCATAATAGAAAGCAGCGTTGATTTTCCAGCACCATTTGGTCCAATAAAGGCGGTGAATTTGCTCGGTGAAATATTCAGTTGAATATCTTCTAAGATTGCTTGATTTCCAAATGATTTGCCAACATTTTTTAATTGCATTCTAGCGTTTTGCCTCCTTAGCTAAAAGATAAAAGAAGAATAGCCCTCCGACAAGCTCAATGACCATGCTGACATTGATTTGGAGCTGAAAGACGCGCTCTACCAGTATTTGCCCAGTGGTCAGAGAAAGAAAACTGAGTAAAATTGCTACTGAGAACAACCATTTGTGTTGGTATTCTTTGATTAACAGATAGGCTAAATTGGACATCATAAAGCCGAAGAACATCATAGGTCCAACGAGAGCAGTTGTCGTTGAAGTCAGCAAAACAATTGCCCATAGTATCTTTTTTTGCTCTTTTTCAACTTCTACACCTAAAATCGTCGCTGTCTTTTTATCCAAATGAAAAACATCCAAAATAGCGTTCTTCTTTAACAAATACAAACCTGCTAGTCCAATGATGATTGTAGCGACAGATAGAATATCCATATTCATTCGTTGAAAGGAAGGAAAAAGTTTTGTCTGCAGTTTATCATATTCGTTAGGATCCATTAGCACTTGCAAGAATGTACTAGCGCTTCTAAATAGCGTCCCTAGTGCCATACAAATCAATAAAATAAATAGAAATCCTTGCTGGAGTAGCTTTTTTAATGCAGGTTGCAGGCAGAAAAAGAAGCCGCACTGTATGAGTAAGACTAAGATAAACTCAAGCAAAGGGTGACTGGTATTGCCGATGAATTTGCTAGCAAAGAAAAGATAAATCGTCTGCATAAAGACATAGAGAGATTCCATTCCAAGAATGCTTGGTGTTAAAAAACGATTTTCTGTGATTGCTTGAAAGCTGATTGTAGCAAGACTTCCAGCTATGGCGACTAAGAGATAGGCTAGTAACTTTTGCAAGCGCAATTTCATAATAAAACCTGGTAAAGGATAGTCCATCGGCATGAGATATAACAAGCCACTCAAGCTGGCTAACAAAAGCAATAGAAGTAAGAGATTTCTTGTTTGACTCTTCATTTTATTCATGAGCAGCACCTCGCCACAAAAGATACACGAACGCCAAACTACCCAAAATTCCTAAAATCAAGCTGACGGAGACTTCGTAGGGACGAATGACTAGACGCGCTACAATATCACAGGCTAAGATGAGACAGGCACCAGTTAATGCGGTCAGTCCCTTAATGCGCGTGATATGGTCACCATAAAATTTCCGAATGATGTTTGAAACAATGACTCCGATAAATGGAAGAGAGCCGACTGTAATCATCGTCACACTTGTTGTCAATGCAATGAGAAACAACGTCATTCCCTCCATTTGGTAAAAGGAAATGCCTAGATTATGACTGGCATTTTCCCCTAGATTCATAATGGTAAACGTGGCTGATAGTTTCCATACCGCAATCAAGATGATTAAACTTAAAAACAACCATTCATATTGATGTTTCTGAATCATGGAAAAAGAGCCTTGTGTCCATGAAGTCATGCTTTGGACAAGATCAAAACGATAAGCAATGATTTCTCCAGCTGCGCTAATCACCCCACTATAAATAATTCCGACAAGCGGTAACAACCATTTTTCTTTAAATGAGAATTTTCTGATAAATCTAATAAAAATAATTGTAAAAAAAATAGCAGATACAAAAGCAAATAGCATTTTTTGCGCTAATGTGGCTGACGGAAAGAAAAATAAACTGAGCAACATACCAAATTTCGCAGCCTCGACCGTTCCAACTGTACTAGGAGCAGCAAAATGATTTTGTGTAACAGTCTGCATAAGAAGCCCGGCAATGCTCATACTAAAGCCTGCTAGGAGAATACTAATTGTCCTTGGCAAGCGTGACTCCCAAAATAGCAGCCCGGTCTGCTTATCTCCATATAGCAGTTGCCACCACGAAAAGTGGCTAGAACCAACTGTAATTGAAATCATAACCAGAGCAAGACAAAGAATTCCTAAAAATTTTGTCTGTTTCATTTATCAACCCTTTCTTAAAAGCAATTGCTTCAGCAAGATACATCACTAGGCTAACAAAAAAATAAAAGACTGTCAATTATTTTCTGAAAATTTAATAATTATGCCTATTTAGAAAAGTAAGAGGTTCTTACACATCTTTTACATATTTTATCCAGAAAAATTATTCCACAAAAAGTTATTTTTTTGATATAATAAATTAAATAGATAAAATTTATAAAAGTAGGAAAACCATGACAAAAATCAAAATTGTAACGGATTCATCTATTACGATTGAACCGCAAGTTGTAGAGGATTTAGAGATTACAATCGTCCCTTTGTCTGTAATGGTAGACGGTGTTGTTTATTCAGACGCTGACTTAAAAGAAGGAGAATTTCTTCATCTGATGCAGTCAAGTAAAAATCTACCGAAGACCAGTCAACCACCAGTTGGTGTTTTTGCAGAAATCTTTGAAACACTCGGAGAAACTGCCGATAAAATCATATCTATTCATATGTCGCATGCTTTATCTGGAACGGTCGAAGCTGCACGTCAAGGTGCAACCTTGGCAAATGTGGATGTAACAGTGATTGATAGCTCCTTTACGGATCAAGCATTGAAGTTTCAAGTGGTTGAAGCTGCAAAACTAGCAAAAGAAGGTGCAGACTTTGATGCTATTTTAGCAAAAATCGAAGAAGTGCGCGAAAAAACAGAATTGTATATTGGTGTTTCAACGCTTGAAAATCTTGTAAAAGGCGGTCGTATTAGTCGTGTGACTGGTCTTCTCAGTTCGCTGCTTAATATTCGAGTGGTTATGCAAATGAAAAACCACGAATTACAACCGATTGTTAAGGGGCGTGGTGTAAAAACCTTTAAAAAATGGGTCAATGATTTAGCTGAAGGCTTAAAAGATAAAAAAGTGGCTGAGATTGGAATCTCGTATGCAGGGACTGCTGAGTTGGCAAATGAGATGAAACAGGTGTTGCAACAATTTGTGACAGCTCCGATTCCTGTTTTAGAAACGGGTTCTATTATCCAAACACATACTGGGGAAAATGCTTGGGCAGTTCTTATTCGCTATGAATAAGTTGGATATTTTCGGAAAGATAGAAAAAAGTTCGTTTTGTGCTTGACCTAATAGTAATTTTTAGATATGATAATACTTGTTAGAGTTAGTAACTGCTAACTCATAAAATTTTTTGGAGGATTTGTTAAATGGCTAACAAACAAGATTTGATTGCAAAAGTAGCAGAAGCTACAGAATTGACTAAGAAAGATTCAGCAGCAGCAGTTGACGCTGTATTTGCAGCAGTAACTGAATACCTTGCAGCTGGTGAAAAAGTTCAATTGATTGGTTTTGGTAACTTTGAAGTTCGTGAACGTGCAGCTCGTAAAGGTCGCAACCCACAAACTGGTGCAGAAATCACAATTGCAGCTTCTAAAGTACCAGCATTTAAAGCAGGTAAAGCTCTTAAAGACGCTGTTAAATAATGCAATTTTTAAAAAAACCTATTGTTTCAACGTTTCGGCGTTGAACAATAGGTTTTTTTCTTGTAAAAGGGCAGATAAGGAGACTAACTTTATCATTTGCATTTATTTGCAATCATTCTAAATACGCATTTTCCTATTTTCGTGATATAATAAAGGAAAAAATTATGAGCAGGTAGGAAATGAAGTCACATCCTTATTTAGAACTCACGGTTCAAGGTGATTATGAAAACGTTATTCAACGATTGAAAACAAAGGGAGTCCGTATTACAGAGACTAGAAAGGCAGTCATTGACTATATGATTCGGACGCATGAACACCCAAGTGCGGAAGCAATTTATCATGATTTACTTCCTGACTTTCCTAATATGAGTTTAGCAACAGTTTATAATAATCTCAAAGTTTTGGTGGAAGAGGGCTTTGTAGAAGAAATTAAGATTAGCCATGATAAAACGACTTATTTTGATTTTATGGGGCACGAACATCTGAATGTTGTCTGTGAAAAATGTGGTCGAATTGCAGACTTTGAAGATGTAGATATACCTGATTTGAAGCGCGAAGCTGAAGAACAAACAGGTTATAAAATTACAAAGACACAAGTCTTGATGTACGGAATTTGTCATGAGTGCTCGAAAAATAGTTAAGGAATTGATGTATACGCTTGAATAAAGTAAATTATCAAAAATCAAATATTCTCCCACTGATACTGGATTTTTTTGAAAAAATTTTGTAAAATATAGTAGTGACTGTGAGACAGTTTTCAAAAATCAAAGGAGAATTTCTAATGGTAAAATTAGTTTTTGCTCGCCACGGTGAGTCTGAATGGAACAAAGCAAACCTCTTTACAGGTTGGGCTGATGTTGATTTGTCTGAAAAGGGAACGCAACAAGCTATTGATGCTGGTAAATTGATTAAAGAAGCTGGTATTGAGTTTGACCAAGCATACACATCTGTTTTGACACGTGCTATTAAAACAACAAATCTTGCTCTTGAAGCAGCAGATCAACTTTGGGTACCAGTTGAAAAATCATGGCGCTTGAATGAACGTCACTATGGTGGTTTGACAGGTCAAAACAAAGCTGAAGCAGCTGAAAAATGGGGTGACGAACAAGTTCATATTTGGCGTCGTTCTTATGATGTATTGCCACCAGCTATGGCAAAAGATGATCAATATTCAGCACATACTGACCGTCGCTATGCAAACCTTGATGACTCTGTTATTCCAGATGCAGAAAACTTGAAAGTAACCTTGGAACGTGCTCTTCCATTCTGGGAAGATAAAATCGCTCCAGCTTTGAAAGACGGTAAAAATGTATTCGTAGGTGCACATGGTAATTCTATCCGTGCCCTTGTAAAACATATCAAACAATTATCAGATGATGAAATCATGAATGTGGAAATTCCTAATTTCCCACCGCTTGTATTTGAATTTGATGAAAAATTGAATCTTGTCAACGAATACTATCTTGGGAAATAAGCCCAATAAAATATTGTAAGCTCTGCGCAAGCAGGGCTTTTTAAAGTGTTGCGAGTTTTTTCTTTCTAGTTTGTGTTTTTTCTCAGTGTTTTCCATTTTCCACGACTTCATTTAGGTGGATTTATGGTACAATAAAAGATAGCATTTTGACTAGAATGAGAGATACCATGTCTAAGAAAAAAAGAACATTTAATAGCCATTCAATCCCACGACGCTTGAATTTATTATTTGGAATTGTGATTTTACTGTTTATGAGTTTGATTGTGCGTTTGGGCTATATGCAGGTTATCCATAGGAGTTTTTATACAAAAAAATTAGCGACAGCTAGCAAGACTAAAGTGACGACCAGTTCGGTTCGTGGTCAGATTTATGATGCGAGTGGGAAACCGTTGGTTGAGAATACAACTAAGCAAGTTGTCTCTTTCACACGTAGCAACAAAATGACGGCTGCAAAGATTAAAGAAATTGCTCAAAAATTGCTTCCATTGGTTTCTATTTCCAACGCAGATGTTACTGAGCGTCAACAAGTAGATTATTATTTGGCAGACAGCGAGGTTTATAAGAAGGTCGTTAATCAGCTGCCTAAAAATAAAAAATATGGTACAGATGGAAATCGTTTGGCAGAGTCTCAGATTTATAATAATGCCGTTAAGAATGTTGATGTAGCAAAGTTAAACTACTCAGATGAAGATAAAAAAGCTATTTATTTGTTCAGTCAGATGAATGCTATTTCTAATTTTGAAACGGGAAATATTCGTACGGATAATTTATCAGCTGATCAGATTGCGACAATCGCCTCTAGCTCGAAAGAACTGTCTGGTATCAGTATTACCACCAGCTGGGACAGGAAAGTGTTGGATACTTCTTTGGCTTCTATCATCGGAAGTGTTTCAAGTGAAAAGGCAGGGCTACCCGCAGAAGAAGTGGATACTTATTTGAAAAAAGGATATTCCCTTAATGATCGTGTTGGGACGAGTTATTTGGAAAAACAATATGAGTCTACACTTCAAGGAAAACGCGCAGTCAAAGAAATCAATCTTGATAAAAATGGAAATATGGAAAGCGTGAAAAATATTTCCAATGGTAGTAAGGGAAATAATTTAAAATTAACAACAGATTTAGCTTTTCAGAACGGTGTAGAAGACATTTTGAGAAAGTATTTTAGTGCGGAATTAGCGAGCGGAAATGCGACATATTCTGAAGGGGTCTATGCTGTTGCGATGAATCCTAAAACAGGTGCTATTTTAGCCATGGCTGGTCTGAAGCACGATACCAATACAGGAGAACTAACAACAGACTCTCTTGGAACGATTATGAACAACTTTGTACCGGGTTCTGTGGTGAAAGGAGCTACTTTAACAGCTGGCTGGGAATCTGGAGCCATCACAGGAAATCAAGTCATGACGGATCAACCAATTTCTTTTGGAGGCTCCTCTGCCATCACTTCTTGGTTCACACAATATGGAGCTCGTCAAATTACGGCTTTAGAGGCACTAGAATATTCATCCAATACTTATATGGTTCAACTAGCTTTAAATATGATGGGAACGCCTTATACGCCCAATATGGCGATTGATTTGACGAATTTGGATTCCTCTATGGACAAATTGCGTAAAGCTTTTGCTCAATATGGTTTGGGAGCATCTACAGGAATTGATTTACCAAGTGAATCAGAAGGTTACACACCTAAGAAATATACGTTTGCGAACTACTTAACCAATGCTTTTGGGCAGTTTGATAACTATACTCCAATGCAGTTGGCGCAATATGCTGCAACGGTGGCTAATGGCGGTACTCGTATTGCACCACACTTAGTAGAAGGAATTTATGACAATAATGAGACGGGTGGTCTTGGAAAGCTGATTGAATCCAAGTCAACCAAAGAGCTGAATAAAGTTGATATTTCAAAAGAGAATATGGATTTGATTCGACAAGGTTTTTATCAAGTAGTTCATGGTACAAGCGGATTTACTACAGGGCGTACTTTGTCACAAGGTGAAGCAGTGCCGATTAGCGCCAAAACAGGGACAGCAGAAACCTTTGCGGGTGGAAAGGAAGCCATTAATACGAATGTAGTGGCTTATGCGCCAAGTAACAACCCGCAGATTGCAGTGGCAGTTGTGTTCCCGCATAATACAAACTTATCGTCAACCGTTAGCCATAGTATAACTCGTGATATTATTAACTTGTATCAACAACAACATCCAATGAATTAGAAAGGATACTATGCTTTATCCAACACCGATTGCAAAATTGATTGATAGCTTTTCTAAATTACCAGGAATTGGTATAAAAACAGCAACGCGTTTGGCGTTTTATACGATTGGTATGAGTGATGATGATGTCAATGAATTTGCTAAAAATTTGCTTGCAGCAAAACGTGAGCTGACCTATTGTTCTATTTGTGGTAATCTAACAGATGATGATCCTTGTGCTATCTGCACCGATGAGACACGTGATCAATCTACTATTTTGGTTGTAGAAGATAGCCGAGATGTTTCTGCTATGGAAAATATTCAAGAATACCATGGCTTGTACCATGTTTTGCAGGGATTGATTTCTCCTATGAATGGTGTTGGGCCTGATGACATCAATCTGAAAAGTCTCATTACACGGTTGATGGATAGTGAGGTAACAGAGGTAATTGTGGCAACCAATGCGACAGCAGATGGTGAAGCGACTTCCATGTATATCTCGCGGGTGTTAAAACCAGCTGGTATCAAGGTAACGCGCCTGGCTCGTGGATTAGCAGTTGGTTCTGACATTGAATATGCAGACGAAGTGACGCTGCTTCGGGCTATTGAGAATCGCACAGAATTGTAAAAAAGAAAATAGAGCTTTCCTTTAAAAGAAAATGGAAGCTCTTTTTCTATTCAAAAACAATCTAAAATATGATATACTAAAAAGCGATTAAATTTGTAGATTTCTTTTAAGATAAGAAGGTTAGGTATAAAAATGGCAAAACAACAAATTATTCTCCTTTACGGTGGTCGCAGTGCGGAAAGAAAGGTCTCTGTCTTATCAGCTGAGAGTGTCATGCGTGCGATTGACTATGATAAATTCTTTGTGAAGACTTATTTCATCACACAAGCAGGTGATTTCATCAAGACACAAGAATTTTCAAAGAAACCGGCTGCTGATGAAAAATTGATGACCAATGATACCGTCATTGAGAGTCAAAAAATTAAGCCGAGTGACGTTTACGAAGAAGGGGCAGTTGTGTTCCCAGTTCTTCATGGTCCAATGGGAGAAGATGGGTCTATTCAAGGATTTCTTGAAGTGTTGAAAATGCCTTATGTTGGCTGCAATATTCTTTCGTCGAGTGTGGCTATGGATAAAATCACGACTAAACGTGTATTAGCTTCTGCTGGCATTCCGCAAGTTCCCTATGTAGCAGTGATTGAAGGGGAAAACATAGACGAAAAGATTGCAGAAGTAGAGACCAATCTGACCTACCCAGTTTTTACCAAACCGTCCAATATGGGTTCTAGCGTCGGCATTTCTAAGTCTGAAAATCAAGATGAATTGCGCTCTGCTCTTGAGCTGGCTTTCAAATATGATAGCCGTGTCTTAATTGAGCAAGGTGTCAATGCGCGTGAAATTGAAGTCGGTTTGCTTGGAAATAAAGGAGTCAAAAGCAGTTTGCCAGGTGAGGTAGTGAAAGATGTTGCTTTTTATGACTACGAAGCCAAGTACATTGACAACAAAATCACCATGGATATTCCTGCAAAACTCTCAGAAGATGTCATTGCCACTATGCGTCAATATGCTGAAAAAGCATTTCATGCTATCGGCGGTGTTGGTTTATCTCGTTGCGATTTCTTTTATACTGATAAGGGCGAGATTCTCCTTAATGAGCTAAATACGATGCCAGGTTTCACTCAATGGTCGATGTATCCGCTGCTTTGGGAAAATATGGGCATTTCTTATACGGATTTGATTGAGAAATTAGTCCTTTTAGCCCAAGAAACGTTTACAAAACATGAAAAACATTTGTTGTAAGACAAGATTGAAAGAGCCGAAAGGTTCTTTTTTCTATTGTTTTAGTATGTCTTTAGCTAGTATGTGTAAAAGTAGGTTATTCTGTGGTATAATGAGAGAGTTAGAGAAATTTAAGACATATAGGTGAGAAAAATGCAATTAACGTTCTATGAAGTAGCTTCTGTATTGAAAGCCAAAAATGATGTTCATCAATTTCCGAATTGTACATTTAGAAATGTAGAATTTGACAGCCGATTGATTGAAGAAGGGGATTTATTTTTGCCTCTTAAAGGAGCACGTGACGGGCATGACTTTATTGCGACAGCATTTGAAAATGGTGCTGTGGCAACCTTGTCAGAAAAAGAATTGGACGACTATCCTTATATTTTAGTTGATGATGTATTGGCAGCGTTGCAGCGTTTGGCACAGTATTATCTGGAAAAAATGAAGGTAGATGTCTTTGCGGTCACAGGTTCTAACGGTAAGACGACGACCAAAGATATGCTGGCTCACCTCTTGTCAACAACTTACAAGACTTATAAAACGCAAGGAAACTACAATAATGAAATTGGTCTTCCTTATACGGTTTTACACATGCCAGATGACACCGAAAAATTGGTTTTGGAAATGGGACAAGATCACATGGGGGATATTCACCTTCTGTCTACAATTGCTCAGCCAAAAGTAGGTATTGTGACGCTGATTGGCGAAGCGCATTTAGAATTCTTTAAAAGTCGTCATGAAATTGCAAAAGGAAAAATGCAAATTGCCAACGGCATGAAAGAAGGGGGGCTTTTAATCGTTCCAGCGGACAAGATTATCAATGATTTTCTACCGAGCCAGCAAAATGTAGTCCGTTTTGGTCCAGACGAAGATATTTTCCTAACGAAATTAGAAGAACGAAAAGATAGTTTGACTTTTGAAACCAATTTCTTAGATAACGCCATTGACCTTCCAGTAACTGGGAAATACAATGCAACAAATGCCATGATTTCAGCTTATGTGGCATTGAAAGAAGGGGTAACACAAGATAAGATCCAAAAAGCATTTGCCACGCTTGAATTAACACGAAATCGAACCGAATGGAAGAAAGCTAAAAATGGTGCAGATATCCTTTCAGATGTTTACAATGCCAATCCAACCGCTATGCGCTTGATTTTGGAGACATTTTCAACGATTCCGTTTAATGAAAAAGGTCGGAAACTGGCAGTTTTAGCTGATATGAAAGAATTGGGAGCTGATTCTAAACAAATGCACGGTGCCATGATAACCAGCCTAAATCCAGAAATTCTCTCAGAAATTTTCCTTTATGGAGAGGACATGGCTGCTCTATTTGCCTATGCTAAGGAAATTTTCCCGCCTGGAAAAGCCCATTATTTTGTAAAAAATGCTGAAAAAGATCAATTTTCTGACTTAGTCAAGGCTGTTAAAGAAGCACTCAAACCAACGGACCAATTGCTGATAAAAGGAAGTAACTCTATGAATTTAGCCAGTCTAGTGGAGAAATTGGAGAATGAAGAGTAACCGTCAAGTACAGTATCTTGCCCTCCTTCGTGGCGTGATGCCAACAGGACCAAATCGGATCCCTAAGATGAGTGATTTGGTTCAAATGTTGGAACAATCTGGTTTAGATAATGTTTCAAGTTATATTCAATCAGGCAATGTGATTTGCGAAACAAGCCTACCAGCTGAAGAATTAGCCCAACACATGCATCAGGTGATATTGGAAAACATTGGTGCAAATTTATCCATTATCGTAAAAGAAAAGTCCGATTTAGAAAATGCTATTTTAGGAAATCCCTTTTCTGAGGAGTTGGATTCGTCACGGATTCATCTCGTTTTTACAAACAATCACATTCCAACGGAGCAATTGGCAGAACTACAAGCAATGAACTTTACAGACGAAATATTTGCAGTTGGAGAAGCTTGCCTTTATATGTATTTACCAAGAGCTACCAGAAAAAAGAAGTTAAATAATAATTTTCTTGAAAAAAAGTTAGGTATTGTTGCTACAACAAGAAAGCTGAGTGTTATCAAAGAATTAAGTAATAGGATGGATGAGTAGGAGATGAATCTACAAGAATTTTTTACAAGTCATAAAACGGAGGCCCCTCAATTAACTCCATTTTGGTATGGAATGATGTTTTTAGGAATCATTTATGTCATGTATAGTGCTGTAAAATATCATAAAAACAGGCGCTATCAGAACTTTTTGAAAGCTGTACAAGGTTTACAAATTTTAGTGCTTTATGGCTGGTATATTGTGACCTTGTCACCAATTTCTGAATCACTTCCTTTTTATCATTGCAGATTGGCGATGTTTGCTATTTTGTTTCTGCCTGATTCTTCAACCTATAAACAGTATTTTGCGCTTTTAGGAGTGTTTGGACCTATTTGTGCATTGGTCTATCCTTTATTTGACCCATTTGCTTTTCCTCACATCACTTTAGCCTCCTATTTGATTGGTCACTATGCTCTTTTGGGAAATTCTCTCACATATTTGCTGAATCATTATGATAGTGAGCAGTTGAATTTACGGCGAATTGTAGAGATTAGCTTTAGTATGAATCTTTTATTGATATTTGTAAATCTGGTGAGTGGCGGAAATTATGGTTTTTTGAAAGTACCACCTTTAGTTGGAAGTCATGGAATGATTGCTAATTATATTTTTGTTTCATTGACCTTGATTTTAGCAATTTTCGTGGTTTCTTTGATTTTTAAACAAATGAGACAAGAACAAGAAGAAACAGTAAGACAGGAAAATTAAGCTGTGCTGAATCTGAATGATTTTTTAACAACTCAAAAGACAGCACCACCTCCCATTTCTGCTATGAGCTATGTGACGATGATAGGAATTCTCTTGTTCCTCATTTACATTTCAGTTCGCTATGCGCAAAACCCACTGTATCAGAAAACTTTTAAATATTTACAAGCTTTTCAATTAGTTATACTTTATTCTTGGTATTTTGGTTTCCATATTTCATTTGTAAATAATCTGCCTTTTTATCATTGCCGCTTAGCTATGTTTGCCATGTTGCTGCTGCCAGATAAATGCCGAAGCAAGCAGTATTTTGCACTTTTAGGTGTCAGCGGGGCGATTTTTGCCATTGGTTATCCAGTTTTTGACCCCTATGATTTTCCGCATATCACCAGCTTTTCTTTTCTTCTGGGGCATTACTGTCTCTTGGTTAATTCGCTGGTTTATCTTATCAACCACTATGACAAGCAGCTGTTGAAGAAGTATGAGATTGTGGGCTACACATTTGCTTTGGATTTGTTTTTAGTTGGTGTCAATGCCGTAACTGGTGGAAATTATGGATTGATGACTCATCCTCCGCTTATAAAAGGAGACCGGATCTGGGTGAATTACGTACTTGTCTCACTGGTTCTGGCCACCGCTTTGCTCCTTTTTGATGAATATTTTAAAAGGCGATGGAAAAAGCAATCAAAATTAGTTTAAAGCTTTAAGCATTACATCCTCTGTCAAATTTATTTGGCAGGATTTTTTCTAAATATAAAAAATTTTGCTAGATTTTATAAACGAAAATAGTAAAATAAAGGTAGAAAGATAGGAGAGGGATAATGGAAATTGGGAAAAAATTAAAAGAAGCACGTCAGATGAGTGGTTTGACACAAGAAAATGTCGCAGAAAAATTAAATGTATCTAGACAAACCATCTCAAATTGGGAAACAGAAAAATTTTATCCGGATATTTTGTATGTTTTGCAGTTAAGTGATTTGTATCAGGTTAGTTTGGATGAATTGCTGAAAGGATATGAGCGCATGATTCAGCACTTAGAGGATTCGACAAACGTTGTAAAGAGCAACAAAAAGATTTTGCTGGCCTTTATATGTAATATTTGTCTCTTGTTTCTTTTCTTTATTTTTATCATTCCAATTTCTAAGAGTTATCTGCTGACCTTGATTGGTTTACTCGTCGTAACAAATGGGCTGTTTGTGTATCAATTGTTTAAACTAGTTGAATTAGACGCTGCAGTTCGCGTGGGATGAAGCATCCTAAGTTCTGGGGAGTTTTGGCAGCTGGCGGTCAACGGGGAGAAGGCTTGATTTTGTACTTATTAAACCGAAACAAGGCTGTTTTTTCCATGACGACAGAAGAAAAAGAAGAACTTCAAATGAGGAAACAACGGATTATCTATTTACTGGTTTTAATCGTTATATTGGTAATCTTTTTCTTTGCTAGTGTGATTGTGAGATTCTAAAATATAGTTTCTTACCCATGGTGCTAGTTAAGTTCAAAATAGCTCAAATGAT
>NZ_KV841565.1:0-213 GCF_001839535.1 Streptococcus sp. HMSC36C04
CACTGGGAGCTTGATACTGTGGTGTCTTCCAGAGGCGAAAGCAAGGGGTGTTTAGCGACCTTTCTAGAGCGAAAAACTCGTTTTTACTTAGCTTTCAAGATACCAGATAGAACAGCCAAAGCCATGTTTTCAGCCATCGAAAAACTTTGTAGGCTATTTCCAAAAGAGGCTCTTAAAACCTTCACTTCAGACAGGGGAAAAGAGTTTGCCTGC
>NZ_KV841566.1:0-27838 GCF_001839535.1 Streptococcus sp. HMSC36C04
TTTATATTTGAGGTCGGACTTTTGTCCCAGCCTCCACTCCCTTTTCTGATTTTCAGGAGAGAAGATTGCTAAAAAACAAGAGGAGCAAAAGAATGTCTCAAGCGACAAAATGAACTTTAGAAGTTTCATTTAAACATTTTGTTATAAAAGCTATTAACAAAATTTACGATTCAGGACATTGTAGAAGATTGTGGTATCAATCGGATGATCTTTTATCATAAATATATATGTGTGCGATTTGGTAGAATGGTCTTGTTTTGAGTTTACTAAAAAGTAAAACGTTGCTGTCCAAGTAGATGTTCAAGAAATTTTATTAAAATAGTAGAACTTTTCTCATTTTGTTCTTTTCTCTTGTGCTTGATTAAGCTTTTATTTATAATAATTCTAAATAAAGAGGAAAGAGAAGGTTGACGATGATGAGAGAACAAGAGATTGATAAGAATTTTAGCGGTCGGCTTAATATTTTGCGAGCTGGAGTATTGGGGGCCAATGATGGTATTATTTCTATCGCGGGTGTGGTAATAGGGGTAGCAAGTGCGACAGAAAGTATTTGGATTATCTTTCTTTCTGGGTTAGCAGCAGTCTTTGCGGGAGCTTTTTCCATGGCAGGTGGTGAATATGTATCTGTTTCCACTCAAAAGGATACGGAGGAGGCCGCAGTTGTCAGAGAGCGAGATCTTTTAATGAAAAATCCGGATATTGCTAGGCAGTCGCTCTATGCAGCTTATATCCAGAATGGCGAGTGTGAGACTTCTGCCCAGCTTTTAACCAATCGAGCTTTTTTAAAGGATCCTCTCAAAGCTTTGGTAGCGGAAAAGTATGGTATTGAAGTGGAAGAATTTACTAATCCTTGGCATGCAGCAATCTCTAGCTTTATCGCTTTTGTAGCAGGAGCTATCTTTCCCATGCTGAGCATTGTCTTCTTTTCTGCTAGTTATAGAATTCCGGCGACAGTAGTCATCGTTGCTTTATCGCTATTGGGAACGGGATACACCAGTGCCAAGTTAGGAAAAGCACCGATAAAAAATGCCATGATTCGAAACTTAGTCATTGGACTTTTGACTATGACAGTAACTTATCTTGTAGGTCAATTATTTGCTATTTAATTTCGAAATAAAAAACCTTTATGAGGAGTGATTTTGATTGTAGGTCATTCTATTTGACTTTATAGTCAATTCTTTTTAGAATTATCTGTCAACCACAATGCTGAAATCAATTAATTTTCTTACGATTGATAAGTGTAGCATCAAATAAAATACAGGAATAAATTTTCTTGTATTTTCCTTTTTCTTATGCTATAATGTAGATAATGAATATGAAAGAGAGGCGAGGAAATATCTTCGCCTCTTATCTGTGAGGAGGTGTAGTCTTATCACAACGATTGTCAAATTAGTAAAAGAAGTTGTTGAACCGGTCGTTCAAGAGCCGTATGAATTAGTGGATATTGAGTACGGTAAAATGGGGAGTGACCATGTTCTTAGTATTTTTGTAGATAAGCCAGGAGGAATCACTGTAAATGATACGGCAGAATTGACGGACATCATCAGTCCACTTTTGGATACGATTAAGCCGGATCCCTTTCCTGAGCAGTATTTTCTTGAAGTAACTAGCCCAGGGTTGGAACGTCCGCTGAAAACGAAAGAACAACTAGCAGCTGCAGTTGGGGAATATATCCATGTTAGTCTGTATCAAGCACTTGATAAAAGTAAAGTCTTTGAAGGGACACTGCTTTCTTTCGAGGAAGATCATTTAACAATGGAATATATGGATAAGACTCGTAAGAAAGTTGTTCAAATTCCTTACCAGCTAGTATCCAAAGCAAGATTAGCAGTCAAATTTTAGCAAGAATATAATAAAGAAAGGATTGCTTTTGTTTCCACAAAAGCTGAAAAAACATGAGTAAAGAAATGCTAGAGGCCTTCCGTATTTTGGAAGAAGACAAAGGGATCAAAAAAGAAGATATTATCGAAGCGGTGACGGAGTCACTTCGTTCGGCTTATCGTCGTCGCTATGGTCAAGCAGATAGTGCAGCCATTGAATTCAACGAAAAAACAGGAGATTTTCGTGTTTATACCGTTCGTGAAGTGGTAGACGAAGTTTTTGATAGCCGTTTAGAAATCAGTTTAAAAGATGCTCTTGCTATTAGCTCGGCTTATGAACTTGGTGATAAAATAAAATTTGAAGAGGCACCAACTGAATTTGGACGGGTAGCAGCTCAGTCTGCTAAGCAAACGATTATGGAAAAAATGCGCAAGCAGACACGCGCAATCACTTACAATAAGTATAAAGAACATGAAAATGAAATCATGTCAGGAACAGTCGAGCGCTTTGACAATCGTTTTATCTATGTCAATCTAGGTAGCATTGAAGCACAGTTGTCGAAGCAAGACCAGATTCCTGGTGAAGTATTTGCTTCTCATGACCGCATCGAAGTCTTTGTCTATAAGGTAGAAGACAATCCTCGCGGTGTCAATGTTTTTGTCAGCCGCAGCCATCCAGAAATGATTAAACGCTTAATGGAGCAGGAAATTCCAGAAGTTTATGACGGAACAGTTGAAATCATGAGTGTTTCTCGTGAAGCAGGTGATCGGACTAAGGTTGCTGTACGCAGTCACAATCCCAATGTAGATGCAATCGGTACAATTGTTGGTCGTGGTGGTGCAAATATTAAGAAAATTACCAGCAAATTTCATCCGGCTAAATATGATGCCAAATCTGGCCGTATGATTCCTGTAGAGGAAAATATTGATGTCATTGAGTGGGTGGCAGATCCTGCAGAATTTATCTACAATGCGATTGCTCCTGCAGAAGTCGATCAAGTTATCTTTGATAGTGAGGATAGCAAGCATGCTCTTGTTGTTGTACCAGATAATAAGCTATCACTTGCTATTGGGCGTCGAGGGCAAAATGTGCGCTTAGCAGCTCATTTGACAGGTTATAGAATTGATATCAAATCTGCAAGTGAATTTGAAGCTATGGAAGAAGCAGGTGAGCTTGGTGGATTTGCTGAAGAAGCAGATGAATTTGCAACAATTGAAAGTCCTGTGGAAACAGAATTTTTAGAAAGTGAAGTTGAAGCAGAAGACTAAGGAGGGGGAAATGGCAAAAACAAGAAAAATCCCTTTACGAAAATCAGTAGTTTCTAATGAAGTTATTGACAAGCGTGATTTGCTTCGGATTGTCAAAAATAAAGAAGGCCAAATTTTTATTGACCCGACAGGAAAGGCCAATGGACGAGGAGCTTATATCAAGCTTGATAATGAAGAAGCGCTTCAAGCTAAGCAAAAACGAGTCTTTAATCGCAGTTTCAATATGGAAGTGGAAGACGATTTTTACGATGAGCTGATTGCTTATGTGGATCACAAGGTCAAAAGAAGAGAGTTAGGTCTTGAATAAGCAAAAACTAGCAAATTTACTTGGCTTAGCACAACGAGCAGGTCGCATCATATCGGGTGAAGAATTGGTTGTTAAGGCAATACAAGATAAGAAAGCAAAGTTAGTCTTTTTAGCCAATGATGCTGCTCCAAATTTGACCAAGAAAATTACTGATAAAAGTCATTATTACAAAGTAGAAGTATCAACCGTGTTTTCAACACTGGAATTAAGCACCGCAGTAGGCAAGGCAAGAAAAGTGCTTGCCATCACTGATGCTGGATTTACAAAGAAAATGAGGTCTCTTATGGAATAGAAGAGGAGGACAAGATTTGTCTAAAGTAAGATTGTACGAAATCGCGAAAGAACTGGGAAAAGAAAGCAAGGAAATTGTGGCGCGTGCAAAAGAGCTTGGTATTGAGGTGAAAAGTCATGCCAGCAGCGTGGAAAGTGAAATAGCAACACGTATCACAGCTAGCTTTTCTCAAGCAGCAGTTCCTAAAAAAGAAACGACTCAAAAGCCGACTCAATCGTTGCCTAAAGAGCAACCGTCAGCTTTAACGGCAGTAAAAGAAACGACCGAGGCTGAGAAGAAAGCAGAGCCGAAGGCAGTAGCTCCGAAGCAAAAGTCGGAAGTGGAAATGAAGTCGGCGCCTGCAAAACCAAAAAGTCGTAATTTTAAGGCTGAACGAGAGGCAAGAGCAAAAGAGCAAGCAGAACGACGGAATAAACAGCAAGACAATCGTCCGCAAAAACAACAAAATGGCGATAAACGAAATCGAGATGAGCGTAATCAGCGTAATAATCGAAGCAATCAAAATCGCAATGACCGAGGAAATCGCAACGAACAACGCGACAACCGCAATCATCGAAACCAAGACAATCGTCGTCAAGAACAAAATCGTTCAAATATTGCAAATCAGAATCGCCCTCAAACAAATCAAGGACCACGCATTGATTTCAAGGCGCGTGCAGCAGCTCTGAAAGCTGAACAAAATGCTGAATACGCTCGTGGTAGTGAAGAACGTTTCAAACAAGCTCAGGCTGCGAAAGCAGCTCAACGCGAGCAGAATAAACGGAAAGAACCTGTAGAAGAATTATTCAAAGCAGCAGCGCCTATCGTGGAAGCAACAAAGCCAGCTCCACAGCCCCAAGTTGCTTCTGAAGCGAGTCAAACTCCCGCAGTTGACACTCGTCGTAAAAAACAAGCCCGGCCAGACAAGAAGCGCGATGACTTTGATCGTGAAGAAGATGGTCCAAGAAAACAACAAAAGAATCGAAGCAGTCAAAATCAAGTGAGAAATCAAAAAAATAGTAATTGGAATCATAACAAGAAAAATAAAAAAGGCAAGAATAATCGGAACAATAACCAAACTCCAAAACCAGTTACAGAACGCAAGTTCCATGAATTGCCTAAAGAATTTGAATACACAGAAGGTATGACCGTTGCAGAAATTGCAAAACGGATTAAACGTGAACCAGCCGAAATTGTCAAGAAACTCTTTATGATGGGGGTTATGGCAACGCAGAATCAATCGTTGGACGGCGATACTATTGAACTTCTGATGGTAGATTATGGCATTGAAGCACATGCTAAAGTTGAAGTCGATAATGCAGATATCGAACGTTTCTTTGTGGATGATGATTATCTTGATCCAGATGCCTTGGTAGAGCGTCCGCCAGTTGTGACCATCATGGGACACGTTGACCATGGGAAAACAACACTTTTGGATACCTTGCGTAATTCTCGTGTTGCTACAGGTGAAGCAGGTGGGATTACACAACATATTGGTGCTTACCAGATTGAAGAAAATGGTAAGAAAATTACCTTCCTTGATACACCAGGGCATGCAGCTTTCACCTCTATGCGGGCGCGCGGTGCTTCTGTCACAGATATTACGATTCTTGTCGTAGCAGCAGATGATGGAGTCATGCCTCAAACAATTGAAGCGATTAACCATTCAAAAGCAGCCAATGTGCCAATTATTGTAGCGATTAACAAGATTGATAAGCCAGGTGCTAATCCTGAACGTGTCATCGGTGAATTAGCTGAATATGGAGTTATGTCTACAGCATGGGGCGGTGATTCTGAATTTGTTGAAATCTCAGCTAAGTTCAACCAAAATATTGATGAACTGCTCGAAACCGTTCTCCTTGTAGCTGAAATTCAAGAGCTAAAAGCTGATCCAAAGGTTCGCGCAATTGGTACAGTAATCGAAGCGCGCTTGGATAAAGGAAAAGGTGCAGTTGCAACCTTGCTTGTTCAACAAGGTACCTTAAATGTACAAGATCCAATTGTTGTTGGTAATACTTTTGGTCGTGTGCGTGCTATGACTAATGACCGTGGACGTCGAGTGAAAGTTGCGGGGCCATCGACACCAGTGTCTATCACAGGTTTAAATGAAACACCAATGGCTGGTGACCATTTTGCCGTATATGAAGATGAAAAAGCAGCACGTGCAGCTGGTGAAGAACGTGCAAAACGTGCTCTCATGAAACAACGTCAAGCAACGCATCGTGTTAGTTTGGAAAATCTCTTTGATACCCTTAAAGCTGGTGAAGTCAAGTCTGTCAATGTTATTATCAAAGCCGACGTACAAGGTTCAGCGGAAGCATTAACAGCATCTCTTCAGAAGATTGAAGTGGAAGGTGTTAAAGTAACAATTGTTCACTCAGCAGTTGGTGCGATTAACGAATCAGATGTTACTCTTGCGGAAGCTTCCAATGCCTTTATCATTGGTTTCAATGTTCGTCCTACTCCACAAGCTCGTCAACAAGCAGAAGCCGATGATGTCGAAATTCGTCTTCACAGCATTATTTATAAAGTCATCGAAGAAGTAGAAGATGCCATGAAAGGGATGTTGGATCCAGAATACGAAGAAAAAATTATCGGTGAAGCTGTTATCCGTGAAACCTTCAAGGTTTCTAAAGTCGGTACCATCGGCGGATTTATGGTGGTTAGCGGTAAAGTAACTCGTGATTCTAAGGTTCGTGTGATTCGTGATGGTGTTGTCATCTTTGATGGTGCGCTTGCTAGCCTCAAACATTATAAGGATGATGTGAAAGAAGTCGGAAATGGGCAAGAAGGTGGTCTTATGGTTGAGAACTACAATGACATCAAGGTAGACGACATGATTGAAGCCTACATCATGGAAGAAATCACAAAATAAGATATGAATGGAAGAGAGACAGACTATGATTTATTGAAGTCTGCCTCAACCTTTTTCTAAAGTAAGTGAAAGGAGATATCATGGCAAATCAATTTCGTGTGGATCGTGTGGGCATGGAAATCAAACGTGAAGTCAATGAAATTTTGCAAAAAAAAGTTCGTGATCCGCGTGTTCAAGGAATTACCATTACAGATGTGCAAATGTTGGGCGACTTGTCAATGGCAAAAGTATACTACACGCTGATGAGCAACCTTGCTTCTGAGCAAGAAAAAGCTCAAATTGGTTTAGAAAAAGCCAAAGGAACGATCAAACGTGAATTGGGTCACAACTTGAAGATGTATAAAATTCCTGATTTGACATTTATCAAAGATGAATCCATTGAATACGGGAATAAAATTGACCAAATGCTCCGCGATTTAGAACAAAAATAAAACGTGATTTTAGCTATATCAATATATTTAAAAAGAAAGGAAATTCTATTTTTCTTTCTTTTTTTGATAAAAATGCTAAAAAAGGCTTGTTACTTTTACACTTATCCTTTAAAATAGAAAAGGAGATAATCCGCTACAGATTTTTCGGAGGAGAAAAGATGTCCATCAATTGGCAGCAAATTATATTTAGCTTTTTAGGCGGTTTAGGACTTTTTCTATATAGTATTCGAATGATGGGAGATGGCTTGCAGCAAGCTGCGGGTGATCGGCTTCGTTATTTCATTGACAAATATACCAGCAATCCATTTTTTGGTGTTCTGGTTGGAATTGGTCTAACAGCCTTGATTCAGTCAAGTTCAGGTGTGACAGTTATTACAGTTGGATTGGTGAGTGCAGGCCTTTTAACACTCAGACAGGCAATTGGGATTGTCATGGGGGCCAATATTGGAACAACGGTAACCTCTTTTATCATTGGTTTTAAACTGGGCGATTATGCATTACCCATTCTCTTTTTAGGAGCAGTCTGTCTCTTCTTTACCAAAAAGCGCTCTATCAATAATATTGGTCGTGTCTTATTTGGGGTCGGTGGGATTTTCTTTGCTTTAAATCTGATGAGTGGCGCTATGGAGCCATTGAAAGATTTAGATGCTTTTCGTGAATACATGATAAAGTTAAGTGGAAATCCAGTCCTTGGTGTGTTTGTAGGAACAGGGATTACATTGCTCATTCAAGCTTCGTCTGCTACCATTGGGATTTTGCAGAATCTGTATGCAAGTGGCTTGATTGAGCTAAAAGGAGCTTTGCCAGTTCTTTTTGGGGATAATATCGGGACAACGATTACAGCGATTATTGCATCTTTAGGTGCCAATATTGCAGCAAAACGTGTGGCAAGTGCTCATGTAATGTTTAACGTGGTTGGTACCATTTTGTGTTTGATTGTGTTAGGACCATTTACAAGCTTGATTCAGTGGTTTCAAACAGCTCTCCATTTAAGCCCAGAAATGACTATTGCCTTTGCTCACGGAACTTTTAATGTTACTAATACCATTATTCAATTTCCATTTATTGGCTTTTTAGCTACCTTGGTAACAAAACTGATTCCAGGTGAAGATGAAGTTGTGAAATATGAACCGCTTTATTTAGATCCGATTTTAATCAAACAAGCTCCGTCTTTGGCGCTTGGAAATGCCAAAAAAGAATTGCTGCATTTAGGACGTTATGCGATGCGTTCATTTGAGTTGGCTTATGATTATATTGTGAACAATACTGAAAAGTCAGCAGACAAGGGACACAAGGTAGAAGAAGCAATCAATAAGATTGATGAAGATCTCACACGTTACCTCATTGATTTATCTAGTGAGCCTCTTAGCCAAAAAGAAAGTGAAGTGCTGACAAATATTTTGGATTCATCTCGAGATTTAGAAAGAATCGGGGACCATGGTGAAGCGCTGATTAACTTGACTGATTATATCCGTCGGAAAAAGGTGGAATTTTCTCCAGCAGCTTTGCAAGAGTTGGAATTGATTTACAATATGACGCTCAGCTTCATAAAAGAATCATTGAAGTCTGTAGAAGATAATGATATTGAATTGGCCAATAGTTTGGTGGCTAAGCATGAAGCGATTGATAAAATGGAACGAAAGCTACGGAAAACGCACATTCATCGTCTGAACAGAGGTGAATGCTCTACGCAAGCTGGGGTGAACTTTATTGATATCATCTCTCACTATACGAGAGTAGCGGATCACGCCATGAACTTAGCGGAAAAGGTCCAAGCGGAACAAATTTAAGATTGAGAGACAAACTGCTGAGGTGGTTTGTTTTTTTGTACCCTACTTATCTTTTATGATCAAGTAGAAAGTTTATTAATAATGACTCTGTGAGATCAAGTTGGGTACACAAGAAAAAGTGGAACATCTGTGCTGTAATACTGGCTTGACTCTGTTATCAATCCAATGTGATAGAGCAAATAGAGGTAGAGTAGAACTTGAAAGATGTCACAGTTTATCTTTATCAAAACTTACAAACTCTAAACCAGTTCATCAAGGAGAAAAATATAAATTTCGAAATATACTTTTTACTTTTGATTAAATCTTTCTTGTAAAGTTGCATTTGTTAAACTATTCGAACCTCTTATTGCTAGTTATCAGTGGATTGTGGATATTGGTTTAGAAAAGTTTTTGGTATGTTTTGTAAGATAAACTTATGTTTTTGATGAAAACATCACTGTGATGAGGGCTTGTCATAACTAGTGGTAACGAAATCTGCTCTGAAACTAGTCATATAAAAACCAGTCCTCATTAAGCGAGGACTGGCTAGTTGTTTAGTTTGTTATTAGAACAATATATCAAAAGTTAGTTTAACCACTGTGTGCTGAATGGTATACATAAATAATGTAAGAAAACCTATAAATTAGCCCTACTGCATTATTCAAAAGTTACCTTAATTGGTATTTTGGCAACAGTTTCTGTAATATCATAAATGACTTCTAAATTGCATTCTAAAACTTTTGGTTTGGTAATACTAGCTGCTTCTAAAGCATTTATTGGTAATTTAATACTACCTTCAGAAGTAGCAGAAGCTTTTAAGGTATCAGAGCAAATGATAATTTTGTGGTCATCATTATTGGAAATATTATTGACTTTACCATTACGAGTTTGCACTTCATATTCTTTATTGGAAGTATTTTTATATGCTAACTTAAGGGTATATTCGTAATCATCTTTTTCTAGCCCTTTATAGGTAAGTGTGACACCTTTGCCTTCGTAAATAACTGTGTCAATAGCTGTGGTAGAAAATTCAATGGTTTTTGAGCTTTGTTCTGCTTTTTGACTAGAACTGGTCTTGGGTATTTCAGAAGATGATGTGTCTGTTGATTTCTTATTATTACCGCAAGCAACTAAAAGCAGAATGGTAAGTAAGGAGACAGCGACTGTAAAGACTTTCTTTTTCATGATACACCTCCAAAGATAAGTGTGCTAGGCGCAGACTAAAGTCGTTTAAAGCCGATTTGTCTCTTTTAAATTGGGAATCAGCTCCTTGCGACAAAAATCAACACAAAATACTTTTTCCATATTTATTATAACACAATACAGACAATTATTCAAATAAAAGATAGAACATAAAGACTTAAATAAGGTAGTAACCGGAAAGTCGAATATAAACTTGATGGTTTAGGTTGAGTGCCTTAATTGATTCATTTGACAGAAATTATCTATTTAGTACTAAAAATATGAAAACAACAAGAAAAAACAAGACGACTATAAGGTTGGTCTGAATTTAATATCGAAAAATATCTAGCAAACAAGACTTGCAAATGGAATGAGTACTAGTATTTGTCCTAAAATAAGCAGCATCAAAGTCAGCTCCTGCCAATATGGAATTTAGATCACTCTTTTAAACGAAGTGTACTACAAGTTTGTTAAATGGACAGTATAGAAAATAGTATAAACAGTAGTGTTTATACAATCACTTAAAATCTAGCAAGATAGGTCTATACCATTTACAAAAAGAAAAGAAAGCGATATAATGAAAGAGACATAATGAACAATGCGAGAGTGATTTAAAATACCATTTACAGTTGTCTAAAGTGACAGCTTATATAAACTCTCACTGAAAGAAGGAGGTTTTATTATGCCTAAATATATTCAAGCAGATCGATTTTTCTATCCCCATGGTATCCGTCAAGGTGGCTACTTGGAAATCACAGATGGTAAATTTGGCAAATGGACGAAAGCTATTCCGGCAGGTGCGGATGTGATAGATTATACAGGTTATTCTATCGCACCGGGACTGGTGGATACCCATATTCATGGTTTTGGCGGTGTCGATGTCATGGATAACAATATTGAGGGCACCCTTCATACGATGAGTGAAGGTCTCTTGACGACGGGGGTGACTAGTTTTCTGCCAACGACTTTGACTTCAAGCTATGAACAACTCTTGGCTGTGACAGAAAATATCGGTGCTCATTATCAGGAAGCGACAGGTGCTAAGATTCGTGGCTTATATTTTGAAGGTCCGTATTTCACAGAAAAATATAAAGGAGCCCAAAATCCAATTTACATGAAAAATCCTCGAATGGATGAATTTCGTGCTTGGAAAAAAGCATCGAATGGTTTGCTCAATAAAATCGCTCTAGCTCCAGAACGAGAAGGTGTGGAAGATTTTGTTCGAACTATTACTGATGAAGGGGTTACGGTTGCACTTGGGCACTCAAATGCAACGTTTGAAGAAGCAAAGGCTGCGGTAGATGCAGGTGCCAGTGTCTGGGTGCATGCTTATAATGGTATGCGCGGCTTAACCCACCGTGAGTTGGGGATGGTTGGCGCTATGTATGAATTGCCACACACTTATGCTGAATTAATCTGTGATGGACACCATGTGGATCCAAAGGCTTGTGACATCTTGATGAAGCAAAAAGGGCATGAAAATGTTGCGCTCATCACAGACTGTATGACTGCAGGAGGCTTGGAAGACGGTGACTATATGTTGGGAGAATTTCCAGTAGTAGTCGCAAATGGAACTGCTCGACTCAAATCAACAGGTAACCTAGCCGGTTCTATCTTGAAATTGAAAGACGGGTTAAAGAACGTTGTCAAATGGGGGATTGCTAACCCACACGAAGCAGTTATGATGGCAACCCTCAATCCGGCTAAATCCGTTCATATTGAGGATGTTTGTGGTCAAATCAAGGAAGGACATGATGCAGACTTCATTGTGTTGGACAAGGATTTGGAACTGGTTGCGACCTACTTGGATGGCGAAAAGAGATACGAAGCTAAATAGAATCTTTTTATCTTGAAAGAGTTGGGAAACCGACTCTTTTCATTTTACTTTTTAAAATACATGTAGTTAAGAAAAGGTTTTTAAGGATTTGAATTGCAATAAGGGGCGTGATATAATGAGGTTATCTGAGTCGTATGCTCATGATTGTAGTTGGCATAACTTTTATTACTTATAGTTTTCTCGGCAGGGGAATGGCACCAACCAAGGAGAATGTCTTTAAACCCAAATCCTTGAAAAAGAAAGCTAAGAAATAGATTTTTTGTTGGAAGGGGTAGTTGACTGGGCTGCCTGCTTGCTTAATAAAGGAGACGGAGATGGAACGTTATCAATTAAACAATGGTGTAGAGATTCCGGTTTTGGGCTTTGGAACTTGGAAGGCTCAAGATGGTGAAGAGGCCTATCAGGCGGTGCTAACAGCACTTGAAGCAGGCTACCGACACATTGATACTGCGGCTGTTTATAAGAATGAGGGAAGTGTGGGTAGTGCAATCAAAGACAGTGGTATACCGCGAGAAGAGCTCTTTATTACGACCAAGCTCTGGAATGGTAATCATACTTATGAGGAGACTCAAGGAGCTTTTGCCCGCTCCTTAGAGCGTTTGGGGCTGGACTATCTGGACCTCTATCTTATCCACTGGCCCAATCCAAAACCTCTGCGAGAGCAGGAAGCTTGGAAGGAGCGCAATCGGGAGGTTTGGCGGGCTATGGAAGACCTCTATCGGGAGGGGAAAATCCGAGCTATCGGTGTCAGCAATTTCCTGCCTCACCACCTAGAGCCTCTGCTTGAGACAGCGCGTATTTTGCCTGCGGTCAATCAAATTCGTCTGGCGCCTGGTGTCTATCAAGCTGAAACAGTGGACTATTGTCGTAAGCATGATATTCTCCTAGAGGCTTGGGGTCCCTTCGGTCAAGGGGAACTTTTCCGCAATGAAGAAGTCAAGGCTGTGGCCGATAAATACGGCAAATCTGTCGCCCAAATCGCTCTGGCTTGGAGCCTGCAAGAGGGCTTCCTGCCCCTGCCCAAGTCGGTTACGCCTGAGCGAATCAAGAGCAATCTGGACTGCTTTGACATTACCCTCAGTCCAGCAGACCTAGAAGTGTTGAAAAACATTCAAGGTCTTGAAGGCGGCGCTCCAGATCCAGATAAGATGGATTTTTAGATGATGATTGACTGAAACTGTAATCAAAACTTTCTCTTCTGTGCGATAAAGAAATCAAAGGGCTGATTGAGGAGGTTATTGAGCTACTGGGAGTGGGAAGATAAGGAAGAAAAGAAGCAGTCAAGGCTTCAGTCAATATCATTTATCAACGTCCTACTCCAATCTAGGAGTCGAATCGTCTTCCTTACTAAAATTTGGAGGGAATCTAGCTTTCAGATAGTCCTATTTATGAAAATTTCCAAATAATCTATCCCTCGAATGACAGGATTTACTAAAATTGATTGGCATTCTATGTCTAGGATGACACTAATCACTAAAGTTTCTAGGTATTCTAAGTCTTGAATGATCGGATGATTCGTTTTTTATAGACAAATAGTCCCCGTCGGAAGGTTTACTAGCAATCAGATGGGGATTTTTGCTGCCTTTTTTCTTTGAAAAAGAGAAAAATGCCTTTTCGGAGCTTAAAAACAACATTTCAGAGTAGCCTTGCCAAAGATTTATCACCACATGCTATACTTGTTTTATCATATTTGTGGAAAGGATTATTATGACAAAAACCTACACCATTCGCCCCCTGCCTTACAGCAACTTTACTAACCGTGAGTTTGAGAGCTTGATGACGGACTCTCATCAGGTTCTTACTAGCTTTGCCAAGTCCTACAAGGATGAGGCTATGTATGATGATCATCTTGAAGTCTTTGACAGTAAGCTGGAGCAATTCCAAGCCCAGTTGGCCAGCGTAGAAAATAAACAAACCTTGAGTCTAGCAGAAGTGGATAAGGAGCGGGACAGTGCCCTAGTCGGACTGTTTACCTTGCATAGGGGCTTTGCCAAAATCAAGGAGCCCAATCTCAAAGCTGCCCACGAAACCCTAACGCCAGTCCTTGCGAAGTATAAGGACATCACCAAGCATACCAACGATGTCGCAACTGCTGAAATCAAGAGTCTCCTCAAAACCCTCAAGGAGGAACCTTATGATGCAGCAGTGACTACCTTGGGTCTTCTGCCGATGCTTACCGCCGTGGCAACAGCTCAGGAAGACTATGACCGGGCAGAAACTCTGGCGCGTGCAGCCAAGTCCAGCAAAGAAGTCGGCAAAACCAAGCAGTTGCGTACCGAGCTCTCCCGTATCTATGACCTCTTTATGCGCTATACCGCAGCCTCCGCAGAAGCCTATCCCGAAAAACTCCACTTTGCTAAACTCCTCAAAGACCTCAACACCATCCGCGACAGCAAGCGCCGCCTATCCAGTCCAAGCAAGAAAGCAAAAACGGAACAAGTGGCAGAGATGGCAGGGTAAAGTCAATCCCTTAGAATGATTTCTAGGGGATTTTTGGTGGTTTCGTGGTATAATTCTATCAAAAGAAACCTACACAAACTTGATGAAACTGCAGGTGAGTGAAAAATGGGAAGCGAATTATTATGAACGAAGAAAAATTATTGGGAAATATATCATTTATACTTTCTATTACAAGAAACGATGGAAGCAAAGCAAATTTTATATATAATAACTAATTTTACCGACGATTTTGATAATTCTGAGATATTCATACCACTTTTCCCGTTTTTATCATCAATTTGTTTAGGCTGGATTGAGAAGTTTCAAGAACAAGGAATCATTTTAGAATTACCAAACATCAGAGATGTAAACCTTGTAACCATGATGAAAAAAATTAGAATTGGCGTGAAGCTCTATTCTGATAATAAATTTGCAAAAGCTTGTAATAAGTTAAGTAATAGTGCGGTTGAAAGAAAGCGCCTATTAGAGTCGAACTATAATTTTTATCAAAAATTTTTTGTTTATTGCTTTGTGCAGCACGATTTGGGAGTTTTACTATTGATGATATTCCTTATGGAAACATTAGTCAAATGAGTATATATTTTGAGGTTAAATAAATTTACAACTATAGAAAAGTGGGAACAAGAAATAGAACCAATTTTTATTGATTATTCTCGTGATCTGTCTGCTTTTATCAATTCGGTCACTTCAAATTTTGAAAAAGATTTTAATTTAGATCCAGCAATGAAACTGGATATTTCAAGTTGTAAATTAAGACATATTGATAAGTTTTTAATGGATAACAGAAGGCAAGATATTTTACTAGGGAATCTGCCACTTGAAGTTCAATTACAGTTATTCAATATTCTATGTCAGAACAATTTTCTAAATAGCTTATTCCCGAAAGTATTCTAAAATAAAGGTAATATATTCTATCGTTCAAAAATCCAATCTTATCTAGTTAGCGTCAATTCTTTAGCAAAAATTTTAAGTAAATATTCCAAAAGTATTAATTCTGGTTTAGCAGAAAAAATACAAACTACTATTTACGTAAAAGGTAATATTTTCTTAGAGATAGTCAATTTAGAAATAATATTTTTCATTATTCTATTAAAGAAATTCCTTATTCCCAGTTTTCAACTCCGGACAATTATTTTAGGGATTTTATTGAGTATTATGTAGATATTAATTTTGACAATTTCATGAAAATAGTTGATGAAGAGATAGATAAAATTAATGAAGTTGTTGAGGAATTAATAAAATATAGATAAAGGAGAATTATTGTGGTTGATACTATTTGGATTTTGGGAATGGTTTTGATATTGTGATGGTACGAAAAACGTCTTTTCTTTATGTGTGCTAAACGAAAGAATGCTAGAAGATAATTGAAAAGTTAGGGAGAAGAGATGAATTTATTGACTATTAGAGGATTTATTGGTACAATTTTACTATTTTGTATGTATTATTTTCTAAAAAAGATTCGGATGAAAATAATTTAAGGCTTTATTTGTCCTGATATACAACATAAATCTCAGGATATATTGAATATTTTAAACGATGAATATTCTTCAAAATTTAATAAACTATTAGATGAAAAGGGTATATCAATTGATAATTAAATGAAATTTGGAGTATAGGTGATAGAAATTATTATGGATAAGGTAGATATTTGTCAAAACTTGGGTAATTTTTTAAATTCACAGTTTATCAGTTCAACGCTTGGAGCATTGGTTGGTGGTGGGATAGCTGTGTATGTCGCACATATCCAGAATAAACAACAAACAAAGCAATTACAAGAAGAACATAAGCTACAACGAGAATATTTTGATAAACAAGAGGAAAACGAACGAGAACGCATCTTCTTACAATTTACGATTGAACGAGCTGAAAGATCTTATCAAATTTTGAATGAGTTGAAAAAGGCTGAGACAATGTTTCGTGATGAGGGGATATGGTTTGTCGAAAATGTTGCAAAGAAATTGGATTTCAAAACTGAGTTCGTTAAATATTATTATAAACACTTAATTAATAAATATTATCACTATATAGATTTAAGAGATGATTTGTTATTAAGTATCGTCATTCAAGATGATGTCAAACTTTCTCAGTTAAAAACAGCAGTTAATGAGGAAGTTGTCCTATTTAGTAATTTTTTTGAAAAAATTTCTAAGGTAAATAACTTTGATGAATATACAAAAATTGCCGATGAATTCTCGGAGAAAACGAGATTAATTGAAAAATGTGATGAATTTAAAACCTACTTAACTAAATATATTAGGGATAGTACATTTAGATTAGTAACCCCAGAAAAAATGGCTGAAAAGATATTAAAACAAACAACGGGAAATTCAAAAATTCAATTTGAAATTGTGAGAAAGCAAGAAATGAATGAACAAGGTAAAAAATAGATTTGAAAACTTTAGTGAAGAGTGCAAGAAAGAAAAATTAGACACTTTTGTTGACTTTTTTTGATACCCAATGTAAAATAAAATATTTTCCTTTTACAAATTTCCTATTTCTTGCTATAATGTTTTGTATGAAAGAAGTCTCATGCAATTACTTGCTAGCGAGTCTGGGATGGTGGAAGCCAGATAAGAGCTAAATGAAGATGGAGCTTTCGGTAAATTTTAGTCCTTGATGTTATCTTAAGGCTATATTAACAATGAAGTAATAAACTAGGGTGGAACCGCGTTTTGACGCCCCTATACAAATCTGTATAGGTATCGTGTCAAGTGCAGTTCTGCTTTTTGTTTTGTCAGTCAAATTGATTCACTTGTTGACGCTAGTGTTATTTCTACTATAAACTCAGGTTAGTAAGAATATTATCATAAAAAGAATGGAGTATCTTATGTCAAAGAAGTTGACTTTTCAAGAAATTATTTTAACGTTGCAGCAATTCTGGAATGATCAGGGCTGTATGCTTATGCAGGCTTACGATAATGAAAAAGGTGCTGGTACCATGAGTCCTTATACTTTCTTGCGTGCCATTGGTCCTGAGCCGTGGAATGCAGCTTATGTAGAGCCTTCACGTCGTCCAGCAGATGGACGTTACGGTGAAAATCCGAATCGCCTTTACCAACACCACCAGTTTCAAGTTGTGATGAAACCAAGTCCAAGTAATATTCAAGAGCTGTATTTGCAGTCTTTGGAGTTATTGGGAATTAATCCGTTGGAACATGATATTCGCTTTGTAGAGGACAATTGGGAAAATCCTTCAACAGGTTCTGCAGGTCTAGGATGGGAAGTATGGCTTGACGGTATGGAAATCACGCAGTTTACTTATTTCCAACAGGTCGGTGGTTTGCCTACCAACCCAGTGACATCTGAAGTTACCTATGGTTTGGAGCGCTTGGCATCTTATATCCAAGAGGTGGATTCTGTTTATGATATTGAATGGGCTGATGGCGTAAAATACGGAGAAATCTTCCGCCAACCAGAATTTGAACATTCAAAATACAGTTTTGAAGTGAGCGACCAAGCTTTGCTTTTAGCAAATTTTGATCATTTTGAAGCAGAGGCGAAGCGCTGTTTAGAATACAATCTCGTTCATCCTGCTTATGATTATGTATTGAAATGTTCTCATACTTTTAATTTATTGGATGCTCGTGGAGCTGTTTCGGTGACGGAGCGGGCAGGTTACATTGCTCGGATTCGCAATTTGGCACGTATTGTTGCTAAAACTTTTGTGGCAGAGCGCAGACGACTAGGCTATCCATTATTAGATGAAGCAACACGTGAGAAATTATTGGCTGAGGAGGAATAAAAATGACAAAGAATTTATTGGTTGAGTTAGGGCTGGAAGAAATGCCGGCCTATGTCGTAACACCAAGTATGAAGCAATTACGTGATAAAATGGCAGCCTTTTTAACAGACAATCGTTTAACTTTTGATAAGATTGAAATGTTTTCAACTCCTCGTCGCTTGGCTGTGCGCGTGTCCAATTTAAGTGAGAAGCAAACGGACTTAACAGAAGATTTTAAAGGTCCAAGCAAGAAGATTGCTTTGGATGCAGAGGGAAATTTCACCAAAGCCGCGCAAGGTTTTGTTCGTGGAAAAGGCTTGACGGTTGAAGATATCACATTTCGTGACATCAAAGGCGAAGAATATGTCTATGTGACCAAGCAAGAAATCGGAAAACCTGTTGAAGAATTGATTGACGGAGTTGTTGATGTGCTGACTTCACTAAGCTTTCCGGTCAATATGCACTGGGGGAGCAATACATTTGAATATATCCGTCCCGTTCATACCCTAACTGTGTTGTTGGACGATGAGTCCTTTTTGATGAATTTGTTCGATATTGAAAGCGGACGGACAAGTCGGGGTCATCGTTTTCTCGGTCATGAAGTGAAGATTCAGTCAGCAGATTCTTATGAAGAGGACTTGCGCAAAGTTTTTGTCATTGCCAGCCCAATGGAACGCGAAAACATGATTTTGGATCAAATCAAAGAAATCGAGAAAATGCACAATGTTCATGTGGAGATTGACGAAGATTTGCTGGACGAAGTGCTGAATTTGATTGAATACCCAACCGCTTTTATCGGACGTTTTGACGAGCGTTACCTAGATGTACCTGAGGAAGTCCTTGTGACTTCCATGAAAGTCAATCAACGCTACTTTGTTGTTCGTAACGAAAATGGCAAGCTACTTCCATATTTTGTATCGGTACGTAACGGAAATGCAGAACATCTCGAAAATGTGGTCAAAGGGAATCAGAAAGTGTTGGTAGCTCGTTTGGAAGATGCAGAATTTTTCTGGCGCGAAGACCAACGATTGGTTATTTCTGATTTGGTTGAAAAGTTGAAAAATGTGACCTTCCATGAAAAAATCGGCTCTCTAGCAGAGCACATGGAGCGAACAGCAAAAATTGCAGCCCTTTTAGCAGAAAAAGCTCAGTTATCTAAGCAAGAAATGAAAGACGTAGCGCGAGCTGCAGCTATTTACAAGTTTGATTTGTTGACTGGTATGGTTGGTGAGTTTGATGAGCTGCAAGGTATCATGGGGGAAAAATATGCCCTGCTTGCAGGAGAAAACACAGCAGTAGCTAAAGCCATTCGGGAGCATTATTTGCCAACTGCCAGTGATGGTGAATTGCCAGACACGAAAATTGGTGCCATTTTAGCCATTGCAGACAAGATGGATACGATTCTTTCTTTTTTCTCAGTCGGACTCATTCCAAGCGGTTCAAATGACCCTTATGCTCTTCGTAGAGCAACGCAAGGTGTCGTGCGCATTTTGGATAAATTTGGTTGGCACATTGCTTTAGATGAATTGATAGAAGAGATTTATGCGCTGCAATTTGACAGTCTCACATATAGCAATAAAGAACAAGTGCTTGATTTCTTCCGTGCACGTATTGAAAAAATGATGGACAGCGATGTTCCAAAAGATATCGTGTCTTCTGTTTTAAATAGTTCAACGTTTGTTGTGCGGGACTTGGTTGAAGCAGCAAGTCTTTTGGCAGAAAAAGCACAAGAAGATTCTTTCAAATCGTCGGTCGAAAGTTTAGCACGTGTCTTTAACTTGGCAGAAAAAGCAGAAACGGCTGGTGTTGTGGACGAGAGCCTCTTTGAAAATGCCGAAGAAAAAGCTCTTCATGCAGCAGTAGAAAACTTAACGTTATCTGATGACTTAGCAGATAATATTGAGCAACTCTTCGCTTTAAGTCCAGTGATTGATGATTTCTTTAACAATACTATGGTTATGGCTGAAGATGAAGCAATCCGAGCAAATCGTTTGGCACTCTTAGTTGCCTTAATGACGAAAGCCAAAAAAGTGGCACAATTTAACCAAATCAATACAAAATAATCCAAGGAGGGAAAAATGGAACCAAAGAAAATTGAACGCATCAATGAACTTGCCAAAAAGAAAAAAACAGTTGGCCTAACGCCAGAAGAAAAAGTAGAGCAAGCTAAATTGCGTGAAGAATACATTGAAGGCTATCGTCGTAGCGTTCGCCACCACATTGAAGGGATTAAAATTGTGGATGAAGAGGGAAATGACATCACGCCAGAAAAACTTCGCCAAGTCCAACGTGAAAAAGGTTTGCACGGTCGAAGTTTGGATGACCCAAATTCGTAATAAAGGTAACAAAAAATCGCTGAGAAATGTCTCTCAGCAATTTTTTGTTCATCTATTTTGTAATATCTTCAAAGTGGTCAAATGTTTGACTGTCAATAACCGCCATCAACAGTTCGTCCTTTTTAAAGGTATAGTCAGGTGATGTATCAATGTTGAGAACACCGTTGGGCGTTTCTCGAAAACCAATGATATTGAGGTTGTAGTTTTGACGAAGTTTTAATTGAGCTAAATTTTTACCAATCCAAGACTGAGGTGGATAAAATTCAATAATAGATACATTTTTATCTAGTTCAATGACGTCAGTCGTAGCTTGATGCAGGATATTTTTTGCAAGTGAAATTCCTGTTTCACGCTCAGGGGAGATGCAGCGGTCTGCTCCAACCTTTAGCAAGACTTCTCTGGTTGTTTTACTTTTCACCTTGGCAATTACTTTTTCAACGCCTAACGATTTGCAGTGCATAACAGCAAGGACACTCGATTCTAGATTGTCTCCAGTAGCGACCACGACCGTATCACAGGTATCAATCCCTGCCGCCTGAAGCAAATCATGGTCTGTAATATCGCCGACCACACCTCGCGCTAAAATGGGTTCAAAATGATTGATGACATCTTCATGGTCATCGACAGCGATAATATCGCAGTTGTATTTGCGAAGTGTGTTAATGATACTGCGACCGAAAACTCCCAGCCCTAGTATACCGATTGTTCGTTTATCCATAAGATTCCTTCCTATCCAATAATAATATTTGCATTGGCAAATTTAATTGTGTCTTTTTTCTTCGGTTTTCGATTGGAAAGACTGACAATTAAGGTCAATGGTCCGATACGTCCGATAAACATCAAAAACATAATCACCGTTAAGGCAGCATGATTTAAAGTAGGTGTTAGATTTGCCGTTACGCCCACCGTTCCAAGAGCGGACATGGCTTCAAACATTAAGTAAATAAAACGATGTCCGTTATCAGCAACCATAGTCAAAAAAGTCAAGCCAATGATAAAGGTTGTTGTAAAGACAATCAAGACACTAAAGGCTTTTTGAATGGTAGAGGGAGAAAACGTATGGTGTCCAAAATTAGTATGAGGCAAGCCAAGAATTTCTGTCCGAGCAAAAGCTAATACAACTAAAAAAGTGGTAATTTTCAGCCCGCCCGCTGTTCCTCCGGGAGCACCCCCTAGAAACATTTGAATGATATAAAGGAGCAATGTGACTGGGCGAGCCTGTGTATAATCAATCGTTGCAAAGCCTGCTGTCCGCATGGTGACAGTTTGAAAGAAGCTGACTAACAGTTTTTTTCCAAAAGGAAGTTGCCCAATCGTAGCTGCATTTTGGTATTCTGTTAGAAATGTCAAGCAGGTTCCACTGATTAAGATGAAAGCTGTTAAAGCAAGAACCAATTTTGTGTGAAAGCGTAATTTCCGCTTGTGTCCTTTTGTCTGGATATTTGTTTTTAAGTCAAACCAAACTGAAAAACCCAAGCCTCCCATGATAATCAAGGCAGCAATGGTCAAATTGACCAAGGCATCTGTTTTATAAGCTAGCAAGCTAGTGCTTCCTAAGTTGTCAAATCCAGCATTACAAAATGCAGAGATAGCAAGGAAAATGGAGGTTAGAAGTCCTTTTCCCCATCCTAAAAGGGGGACAAAGCGAAAACTGAGGATAAATGCTCCAAGAGCTTCAATGCTGAAAGTAATGAGAAAAATGGAGCGAAGAAAGTCGCGAATAGAATTTGTCTCATCTCGACTAAGACTTTCTTGTAAAGTAGTACGATTGGAAAAACTGAGTTTCTGATTGGAGCGGACATAAATCAGCCCAATAAAGCTAATCAGCCCCAATCCGCCAATCTGAATGAGGAGCATACAGATAATCTGTCCCCAAACATTGTAAGTATCTGCAACAGACTGCGTAAAAAGCCCCGTCACACAAACCATTGAAACTGATGTAAAGAGGTGGTCAAAATAATTAGCTTTAGAAGTCGCTGTCTGCATAATAGGCAGATTTAAAAGAAGAGAGCCCACCACAATTACAAGGGCAAAGCTCAATAAAATGCGCCTAGCAGGAGATAATCTTGATAAAAAACGTGACATTTGTAATTTCCTTCATAGAATAATGACTTTATTTTACCACAAAGCAGCTTAAAAGACGAGAAGGAAGGCGTAAGAAGTCTAGTCCTTTTTTAAAAGTTTTCGACCGAAAAATATGCAACCAGCAATCACTGCCACATCTACCCAAAACAATATCGGATCTGTCAAGGTGAAGAAAAAGTAGAAGGAAATGATAAGGAGAATAGCTAGAAGAGGTAAGATAATTTTTTTGTATTGTTGAAGTTTCATTTGAATGTAGCCTTTCTATTTTTTACTTGTTCCCAAAAAGTGTGTTTAGGTCTGTCTTCAAAGCTAGTGCTAGGTTAATGCAAAGTTCTAGTGTGGGATTATATTTGTTGTTTTCAATCATGTTAATTGTCTGCCGCGAAACGCCGATTTGTTTGGCAAGGTCTAGTTGCGAGAGTCCTAGATTTTTTCGGAAATCTTTCACGTGATTCATGCATTTCTCCTTATCCTAGTGTCAAATATAAGTGACTTTTGTCCTTTTATTATAAATATACTTGTGAAATATGTCAAATATAATTGACAAAAAACTTTACATGATTCTAAAATTCTTTTTTTAAATCTTTGTGGTATAATAGTAAAGATATGACAAATGAATTTCATCATGTAACAGTTCTTCTGCACGAAACCATTGATCAACTTGATATAAAACCAAATGGAGTCTATGTTGATGCAACATTAGGTGGAGCAGGACATAGTGAATATTTATTGAGTAAATTAGGGAAAAACGGTCATCTATATGCTTTTGATCAAGATCAGACTGCTATTGAGCATGCTCAAAAACGCTTAGCGTCGTATGTTGAACAAGGAATGGTGACTTTTATCAATGACAATTTTCGTCATTTAAAAGCTCGCTTGAATGAGCTGGGTGTTGAAGAAATTGATGGTATTTGTTATGATTTAGGAGTTTCGAGTCCGCAACTTGATGAGCGTGAGCGTGGCTTTTCCTATAAACAAGATGCTCCGCTTGATATGCGAATGAATCGTGAGGCAAAGCTAACAGCATATGAAGTAGTTAATCAATATAGCTATCATGATTTAGTGCGGATTTTTTTTAAGTATGGAGAAGATAAGTTTTCAAAACAAATTGCTCGTAAAATTGAGCAAATGCGTGAAAAGAAACCGATTGAAACCACTACGGAGTTGGCAGAGATTATTAAATCTGCTAAGCCTGCCAAGGAATTAAAGAAAAAAGGTCACCCAGCTAAACAGATTTTTCAAGCCATTCGTATTGAGGTCAATGATGAGTTGGGAGCGGCAGACGAGTCCATTCAACAGGCGATGGATTTGTTAGCGGTTGATGGGCGGATTTCTGTGATTACTTTTCATTCGTTAGAAGACCGCTTGACCAAGCAACTTTTTAAAGAGGCATCAACAGTGGATGTGCCGAAAGGCTTACCATTTATTCCAGAGGATTTACAACCTAAAATGAAATTGGTTACTCGAAAACCTATTTTACCAAGTAAAGAAGAACTAGATAACAATAATCGCGCGCATTCAGCCAAGCTGCGTGTAGCGCAAAAAGTACATAAGTGAGGATTAAGATGGCAAATAATAGACCAAGAACGACTAGTCAGATACTTCAGGCGCGTATCCAAAGATTTTCTCGTGTTGAAAAGGCATTTTATGGCGCTATAGTCTTTACGGCAGTTATCTTAGCGACAAGCGTTGTCTTTATGCAAACAAAATTATTGCAGGTGCAACGTGATTTAACAACTGTCAATTCAAAAATTGAAGCAAAGCGCACAGAACTAGATGATGCTAAACAAGAAGTAAACGAATTGATTCGTAGTGAACGTTTGTCAAAATTAGCAAGTTCACAGGAAATGACTCAGAATAATGAAAATATCAGAACGGCGGAGTAGAGCATGAATGGACTCAGAAGACGAATTTTAAACCATGCTTTGAAAAATCGTAGGAATCCTGGTTACAACCGTAGACGAGTAGGGAAAAATCTAAGCGTTTTGACGGTTTTTGTCTTTTTTATTTTCCTAATCAATTTTGCAATTATCATTGGAACGGGAAAGAAGTTTGGTGTGAATTTAGCTGAACAGGCAAGTCAAGTGCATCAAATCACAAAGATCGTCCCAGCTAAACGTGGAACTATTTATGACCGTAATGGTTTGCCAATAGCTGAAGATGCAACTTCTTATAATGTTTATGCTGTTATTGATAAAAGCTATAAGTCAGCAACAGGAGAAATTCTCTATGTAGAAGAATCTCAATACGATAAGGTAGCTGATGTATTTAACAAGTATCTTGGTATGGATAAGGACTACGTCAAAAAACAACTATCTCGAAAAAAATTACAACAAGTTTCGTTTGGTGCTCAAGGGAATGGTATCAGTTATAGTAATATGAATACCATTCGTGAGGAATTGAAAAAAGCAAAAGTAAAGGGAGTTGATTTCACAACTAGTCCAAATAGAAGCTATAAAAATGGGAATTTTGCTTCTGTTTTTGTTGGATTGGCTCAGTTACAAGAAAATAAAGATGGTAGTAAAACACTTGTTGGAACAACAGGTTTAGAAGCTGCTTTAAACAAGACGTTAGCCGGAACAAATGGTGTCATCACCTATGAAAAAGATAAAAATGGAAATATAGTACCGGGCTCAGACAAGGTTTCAAGGCAAACACAAGATGGAAAAGATGTTTATACAACCTTATCCTCAGACCTACAGTCTTTCCTTGAAACGCGGATGAATGCTTTTGTGGAAAAAGCTAAGGGAACTTATGCCAGTGCCACATTAGTCAGTGCAAAAACTGGAGAAATTCTTGCAACGACGCAGCGTCCAAGTTTTGATGCTGATACGAAGCAAGATCTGACAAAAGACTTTGCTTGGTCTAGTGCTCTCTATCAAAATCAGTATGAACCTGGCTCAACGATGAAGGTCATGACACTAGCTGCAGCTATAGACAATAACACTTTCCCAGAAAATGAAACGTATAATAATAGTGGCTTACAAATTGCGGATGTAACGATTCGAGACTGGAATGTCAATATGGGACTTTCTGAAGGACAGACATTAACCTATGCTCAAGGTTTTGCTCTTTCTAGTAATGTGGGAATGGCTTCTCTTGAGAAAAAAATGGGTGACGAAAAATGGCTAGACTATCTTAGCAAGTTTAAATTTGGACTACCTACACGCTTTGGAATGAATTATGAAGATTACGGCGGTCTTCCAGCAGATAATATCGTTACGTATGCAATGAGTGCTTTTGGTCAAGGAATTTCGGTTACTCAAATACAAATGTTACGTGCTTTTTCTTCTATCGCCAATGATGGTGTAATGGTTGAACCAAAATTCATCAGTGCCATTTATGATTCCAAAAGCGGGAGTGCGCGTAAGGCTTCTACAGAAATTGTCGGGCACCCCGTTTCCAAAGATGCCGCTAAGTCAACGAGAGACCATATGGTGACTGTCGGTACAGATCCTATTTACGGAACATTATATAGCAAGGCAGAAGGTCCGATTATCAAAGTGCCTAATCAAAATGTGGCAGTTAAATCCGGTACAGCGCAGATTGCAGGAGAAAATGGCAGTGGTTATCTGACAGGGGCAAATGATTACATCTATTCTGTTGTGGCAATGACACCAGCAGAAAATCCTGATTTTATCATGTATGTAACTCTGAAACAGCCCTCAGAATCTTTCCAACCAATCTTCTGGAAAGAGGTGGTCAATCCGGTGTTAGAAGAAGCTGCAGCGATGAAGGATACGTTGAACTTGACGACGCAATCACCTGTTTTAAAGTCAGTTTCAAAAGAAATAACTTATAAAATGCCATCTACTAAAAATACCAGCCCTGGTGATTTAGCAGATGAGTTACGGCGCAATCTTGTACAACCTATTATCCTAGGTACTGGTAAAAATATTAAGAAAGTTTCTGTAAGAACAGGTGAAGCACTGAAATCCAATCAGCAAATCCTTGTCTTAACAGATCACTTTACTGAAATGCCGGATATGTACGGTTGGACCAAGAAAAATGCTGAAACATTCGGTGAATGGTTGGGCCTAAAAGTGCATGTTAAGGGTAAAGGCTCTAAGGTCGTTGCCCAAAGTGTCAAAACCAACGCATCACTCAAGAAAATAAAAGAAATAACAATTACATTAGGAGATTAGCATGTTACAAGCTATCGTTGCAGGTGTTGTGACCTTTATTCTAACTCTGGTTGGAATACCTGCTTTTATTCGTTTTTATCATAAAGCTCATATTTCTGGACAACAAATGCACGAGGATGTGAAGCAGCACCAAGCAAAAGCGGGAACTCCAACCATGGGTGGGACTGTTTTCTTGGTAGCCTCCGTTTTGTCCAGTTTTGTGATTGCACTTATATCAAGAGAACTCTCAAGCGCTGCTTTGATGATATTGTTTATTCTTGTTTTGTACGGTATTGTTGGTTTCTTGGATGACTTTTTAAAGATTTTTCGCAAAATAAATGAAGGCTTAAATCCCAAACAAAAATTGGTTCTTCAAATTATTGGTGGTATTGTTTTTTACTTTTTCTTTGATACTCATGGTGGCGGTGACTTACTCAATGTTTTTGGTTTCCCAGTTCATTTAGGTTATCTTTATATCGCTTTTGCCCTCTTTTGGCTGGTCGGTTTTTCCAACGCAGTCAATTTAACAGATGGTATTGATGGGTTAGCTAGCATTTCTGTTACAATCAGCTTAGCAGCTTATGCAGTTATTGCGACTGTTCAGCATCGTTTTGATATTTTAATTGTCATTTTGAGTATGATTGGCGGTCTGCTTGCCTTCTTCATTTTCAATCATAAACCAGCTAAAATTTTTATGGGTGATGTAGGGAGCTTAGCGCTTGGCGGTATGTTAGCAGCCATTTCGATGGCGCTTCATCAAGAATGGACGCTTCTCATCATTGGAATTGTCTATGTCTTTGAGACAACTTCGGTCATGATGCAGGTTTCTTATTTCAAATTGACCGGTGGTAAAAGGATTTTCCGGATGACACCAGTTCATCATCATTTTGAATTAGGTGGTTTGTCAGGACATGGTAAAGCTTGGAGCGAATGGAAGGTCGATTTCTTTTTCTGGGGCATTAGTCTTGTAGCTAGCTTACTAACACTTGCAATTTTATATTTATAAGAGAAACGAGGCGGGGACAATATTATTTCTGCCTCGCTTTTTTGTGACGAAAACTTCGTCCCTACCTCACTAGCCTTCTAGATTGCTGAATAACCACCCCTCTGAGAGATGGGGTTAGAAACTAAAAAATGTAAATTTTATCTCTGGATGTCTCTTTTTTTGTTTTTAAATAGCAGAAAATCCGAAAAATATATTAAAAAATCATGATTTTTCTTGTACTTATACGAAAAAAGTGTATAATAGGTTCAATATTTAGTTGAAGGAGGGGAGTAGTTGCTATCTTCATAAAGTAGAATGGCTTATTTTTTAACTTGATAAATTGCAAGAATAAGTGCAACATTTATT
>NZ_KV841567.1:0-120798 GCF_001839535.1 Streptococcus sp. HMSC36C04
AAATGTTGCACTTATTCTTGCAATTTATCAAATACAAAGACTTTACTAAAAACATAATTGAGCACAATAATAACAATTTGAGCAAATAAGGTTTCAATGGTATTAACTGCTTTGATGTCATTGTGGACAAATTGACCAATAATGCTAGGAAATGTTGTGACAAAAATGAATGTGAGCCCCATGTCCAGCAGAAAAGTGGAAAGTCGCGCAAGAGCAAATTTGACAAAACGAGCGCCCCAGCCCCTTCTTTGTTGCTTAAAAACAATTGTGTCATTTGTCGCAAAAGCAAAAAGAATTCCAGCAATATTGCCTATCGCTGTAGAAAGCAATTCATTACTCGTGAAAGTATAACAAAGCATACGTGTAAGAACTGCAACAACAGTTGTAGCAACACCAAAAAATAAATAGGATAAGATTTCGTTATTGAAAAAGCGTTTTATATAATTTTTCATAGATTTAGTCTATCATATTTGCAAAAAATGTGCTATACTTGAAAAGCTGTATTCGTTTTGTCAATACAGCCCTTGGTGCTTAGTTCCCTTTCGCCAAGCATATTACACGCGGTTTGGCCGCTAAAGGAGAAAACATGGAAAAAATTACTGTTCGTGATATGGCTCAGATTGCTCTTGTTGCTGCGATTTATATCGCACTAACAATGACACCGCCCTTGAATGCTATTAGCTATGGTGCCTACCAATTTCGGATTTCTGAAATGATGAACTTTATGGCTTTTTATAAACCTAAGTACATCATCGGAGTCACCCTGGGTTGTATGATTGCAAATTTATTTAGCTTTGGAATCATCGATGTCTTTGTCGGTGGTGGCTCAACTTTGGTCTTTTTGAGCTTAGGTGTGTATTTCTTTAGAAAATACATGAATGAATACTTGTTTAATGGACTGATCAATAAAGCTTTCTTTTATTTTGCGATTTTCTTTTCACTTTCTATGGTGACCATTGCAGCTGAATTGTATCTTGTCGCTAAAGCACCGTTTTTCTTGACTTGGTTTACGACAGCGGTAGGAGAGTTTGCTTCACTCATTATTGGTGGAATCTTAATGGATAAGCTAAATAAACGGATTGATTTAGGAAGATAACATATCAACAAAACATGCCAAGGGATTTCTCAGCATGTTTTTTTATATTTCATGAATGACAGAAATGAGTCATTTCCAATGAGCAAGAAGCATAATCAATAGTAAAATCTATTGCAAGTTTGATGTTATTTGGCACCAAGTAATTGTTCTTTACAGTGAACGAGTTCGGTTATAAGGGCACAGTATGGCGTGTCTACACCATATTGTTGTCCCTTTCGTGCAATAGCTCCGTTGATATAATCAATTTCTGTCAAACGATTGTGCTCGTTCAAATCTTGATACATGGAAGGATAATGCAAGCCAATTGTATCGCGATTATAGCAGTTCTTTTCAATATAGTCCACGGTTTCTGTGACATTCAAGTCTACATTTTCGTGTTTTGCAACTGCTGCAAACTCACTCACAATCTTTTCAACGATAGCATGTGCAGGAGTAGTGTCTCCAAAGTCTGCCATATTAGCAAGCAAAAGGGTACACAAACTATTCATCGTTCCGTTGACACAGGCTTTTTTATAAATGGCATATAAGATATTTTCTGTATATTGCGCATTTAATCCAGCAGAATTCAAGGTTTCAATGACTTTATAAGCTACTTGTGCAGCTTTTGGATCTGCGACTAAATTCTTCAAAGCGATTGAGCCGTTTCCGAATAATTTTGCACGTCCAGGTTTTTCCATACCAGCAGTCCACATGGTGTTTCCAATCATAATTTGATTTCTTGGGACATATTTTTCAATGACTTCTTCGTGACCAATCCCATTTAATAGGCAGAGAACAGCTGTATCATCATGTATCAAAGGTTGAATATCTGCTAACATCGCTTCTAGCTGCATAGCTTTCGTAAATAGAATAATTAAGTCATTAGATAAACTTGGATCTACTTGACTTTGCAAATAGATGGGCAACTTGGCAACAACTTCTTCGCCGTTTAAGTTCGCTTGTAAACCATCTTTTTGAATAGCTGTGACATGTTCTTCCCAGCCATCTACTAAAGTCACTTTATGTCCTGCTCGATGCAACATCAGAGCAAAGCGGCTACCCATGGCACCGACACCTGCAATTGTAATATTCATACTAACAATTCTCCTAGCTTTTTTATTTATAGTATATTTTACTTCTTTTATGTATTTTAATCAATTAAATTTTTGAAATTTATCATATTTGATGTGATGAAGATTATTTTTCTGCTATTTTACATTTTTGTCTAATTTTTTGTAAAGAATATAGGTAAGAATGCTGTAGAAACGCATGAATTATGATAAAATAGAAATATGAAAGACAGAATGTTAGAACTGGTGAAGCTGCTCAATCAGTATGCTCATGAATATTATACCACCGATAATCCAAGCGTATCGGATAGTGAATATGATAAGTTGTATCATGAATTATTAGATTTAGAAAAGCAGTATCCAGAGTTCGTTCAGCCTGATAGCCCAACTCATCGTGTGGGAGGTAAGGTTTTAGAAGGTTTTGAAAAATACCAACACCAGTATCCGCTCTATAGTTTGCAGGATGCTTTTTCACGTGAAGAGTTAGATGCATTTGATACACGGATTCGGAAAGATTTTCCAGATGTTAGCTATCTATGTGAACTAAAAATTGACGGCCTCTCTATTTCTCTCATGTATGAAAAGGGGATTTTAGTTGCAGGAGCGACTCGCGGAGACGGTTCTGTCGGGGAAAATATCACAGAAAATTTGAAAAGAGTGAAAGATATTCCTTTAAAGTTGCCAAGCGAAGTTGATATGACTGTTCGTGGTGAATGTTATATGCCACGTAGCTCTTTTGATGCGGTGAATCAGCTACGTCAGGAAAACGGAGAACCAGAATTTGCTAATCCGAGAAATGCAGCGGCAGGAACGTTACGCCAGTTGGATACGGCAATTGTAGCCAAACGTAATCTTGCAACCTTTCTCTATCAAGAAGCCAGTCCGACAAGTGTGACGAGCCAAGAAGCTGTTTTAAATCAGTTATCTAAAAATGGCTTCAGTGTGAATGAGCGGCATATTTTAGCACATTCGATGGATGAAGTGTGGCAGTTTATTGGACAAATCACTCAAGAACGCGACCAGTTACCGTATGATATTGACGGTGTTGTAATCAAGGTAAATGATTTGGTTATGCAGGAAGAACTCGGTTTTACTGTAAAAGCACCAAAATGGGCGATTGCTTACAAATTCCCAGCTGAAGAAAAAGAAGCGCAGCTTTTATCAGTTGACTGGACAGTTGGACGGACTGGAGTTGTTACGCCAACCGCCAACTTGGCGCCTGTGCAATTAGCGGGGACAACGGTCAGCCGAGCTACTTTGCACAATGTGGATTACATTGCTGAAAAGGACATTCGCAAAGGCGATACGGTCATCGTTTACAAAGCAGGTGACATCATTCCAGCTGTTTTGCAAGTGGTTGAAAGTAAGCGCCAATCAGAAGAGAAATTGGAGATTCCAAAGAATTGTCCAAGTTGCAACAGCGAGTTGATTCACTTTGAAGATGAGGTTGCTTTACGCTGTATCAATCCACGTTGTCCTGCACAAATCAAAGAAGGCTTGATTCATTTTGCTAGTCGCGATGCCATGAATATCACAGGTCTTGGTCCTGCTGTTGTAGAAAAGTTATTTGATCAGCAGTTGGTAAATGATGTGGCTGGCATTTATCGCTTGACTGTTGAAGATTTGCTGCAATTGGAAAATTTTAAGGAAAAATCAGCTAATAAGTTGTATACTGCTATTCAGACTTCTAAGGAAAATTCTGCCGAGAAATTATTATTTGGCTTGGGCATTCGCCATGTTGGAAGTAAAGCCAGTCAGATTTTGCTAGAGCATTTTCATGATTTGGAGCAATTAGCAAAAGCAGAAAAAGAAGAAATTGCTGCGCTGGATAGTCTAGGAATGGTGATTGCTGAGAGTCTTTCTAGCTATTTCGCACAAGAAGGAACTCATATTTTATTGTCGGAATTAAAAGAAGCGGGGTTAAATTTCACTTACCTTGGCGAAAAAGTGGCAGCAGATGCAGCGCTTTCTGGATTGACCGTTGTTTTAACAGGAAAATTGGAGCGTCTCAATCGTTCAGAGGCGAAAAAGAAATTAGAAAGTTTAGGTGCAAAGGTGACGAGCTCGGTCTCTAAGAAAACAAGTCTAGTCGTTGCCGGAGCAGATGCAGGAAGTAAATTAACAAAGGCTCAAGAGTTGGGCATAACCATTCGTGATGAAGCTTGGCTTGAGAGTTTATAGAGGTTTGTATGGAAACAGCTAGAAAAAGAGCACGATTGATTTATAATCCGACCTCTGGTCAGGAAATTATTAAAAAAAATATCGCAGAAGTTTTAGACGTTTTAGAAGATGTGGGTTATGAAACAAGTGCTTATCAGACAACCCCAGCTCCTTTATCAGCTCAAAATGAAGCAGAGAGAGCAGCTAAAGTAGGATTTGATTTAATTGTGGCGGCTGGTGGAGATGGGACAATCAATGAAGTGGTCAATGGGGTAGCACCGTTGGAAAATCGACCTAAGTTAGCCTTTATTCCAACTGGTACGACCAATGATTATGCACGTGCTCTCAAGATTCCAATGGGGGATCCGGTGGCAGCTGCGCGGATTATTGAAAAAAATCAAACCATAAAAATGGATATTGGTCAGGCTTATGGGAAAAAATATTTTATTAACATTGCTGCAGCGGGAACTTTGACAGAATTGACCTATAGTGTTCCAAGTGAAGTCAAGTCACGTCTAGGCTACCTTGCCTATGTCGCAAAAGGAGCAGAAATGCTGCCAAAATCTAAATTACGCAAGGTACACATTGAACATGACCACGGTGTGTTTGAAGGTAAAGTTTCTTTAATCTTTGTTGCCTTGACAAATTCAATCGGTGGCTTTGAAAAATTAGCGCCAGATACAGTGTTAGATGATGGTAATTTTACCTTAATTTTGGTGAAAACTGCTCGGTTGTTTGATATGTTGGCGTTGATGATTCAAGCAATCAATGGTGGTCAACATGTGACAGATGTGAATGTAGAATATTTAAAAACAAGTAAGTTAAAGTTAGAAGTTTTAGACAAAAAAGCCCCATTCATGTTAAATCTGGATGGCGAATATGGTGGAGATACTCCTGTTGAATTGGAAGTTCTTCATAACCATTTAGAATTTTTTGCAAATATTGATGAGATTAGCGATAGTGCTTTGTCATTGGAGAATAAAGAATAATCAGGAGAATGTGATGTTAAACTATCGTGTCTTAATCCATTACCATAATCAATTAGGAAATTATGCAGCCTATAATATGTGGAAATGGCAAATGAATAAATGGGGAGAAGAGAGTGCTTTTTTCCAGTATGATGATTTTGGGATTCAAGGAACCTTGTCCTATACAAGCGAACAAGCTTTGAGTAATGTCCATGTCATTGTAAAAACAACCGATTGGTCTCACCAGTCGGTTGACTACTCCATTCAGTTGTTACCGCCTCATTTAGTGACTGAGGTTTGGATTATCGAAGGAGACAGTCAAGTTTATTATTCTAGGCAGGCTGCTATGACTAGTCCGTATTACGCAAAGTGTGATCCTCACGCCTTTGATATGGCATTGGACAGCAAACATTTTGACCAGCATTGGGGGTACCAAGGTTGGTTGGGATGCCGGTATAATGGTGAGCAAGCAGAATTCAAACTCTGGGCACCGACTGCAAAAAAAGTTCAGTTAGTAGTCTATAAGAATAGCACTAACAAAGCGAAAATCTGGAAGGTCTACGACTTACAAAGAGGAAAAGATTTTTCCAAAGATCATGCTAAAAATACAATCGGAGTCTGGTCTCGGGTGATTTCGGATGACTTGGCAAATAAAGCCTATCAGTATCAGCTAGAGTTTGAACATCACAAAACAGTAACACGCGATCCGTATGCGGAAGCCGTAACGGAAGATGGAAAGCGTTCTGTCATTTTATCGCCTGCGGAGCGAAATCCAAAACATTTCCAAGTGAAACAAGGGCAACAAGCAATTTGGCGTCTAGAGAATCCTTGTCAAGCTGTTATTTATGAGATGCATGTACGAGATTTGACGAAGTCTAACAGTTCTGGCGTGTCTAAAAAACACCGAGGGACCTTTTTAGGGGCTTGTCAAAAAGGAACAAAAAATAGAACAGGTCAAGCGACAGGATTTGATTATATTCAATCATTAGGTGTCAATGTCGTACAATTGCAGCCCATCTCTGATCGACACAAAGAGTATGACCAAGATGGAAATGTAATGTATAATTGGGGCTATGACCCTCAAAATTACAATGCTCCTGAAACGAGTTTTTCAACAGATCCAGCAAACCCGTCTCAAGGAATGCGGGATTTAAAAACGATGATTCAAGCCTATCATGATGCGGGCATTTCCGTAGTGATAGATGTTGTATACAACCATATTTATTCGACTCATGATTCACCGTTTCAACAAGCAGTGCCTGATTATTACTATCGGATGAATCCAGACGGATCTTTCCAAAATGGAACAGGTGTGGGGAGCGAGACAGCCAGCGAGCATGAAATGTTTCGTAAATATATGATTGATTCTATCCTTTATTGGGTAAAAGAGTATAATATTGATGGTTTTCGTTTTGATTTAATGGGCATTCATGATATTGAAACGATGCGTCAAATTCGGGAAGCGTTAGATGAAATTGACTCGAGAATTCTCACATACGGTGAAGGTTGGGATATGGGGACAGGATTGCTTCCGCTTGACAAAGCAAAAAAAGACAATGCCTTTGAATTACCTAATATCGGATTTTTCAACGATACTGAACGTGATGCTATCAAAGGAGCAGAAGTCTACGGCGGCTTAAAAGCCGGCTTTGTAAGTGGTCAAGCGACAGAGTCAATTGTTGCCAAGGCAATTCTGGGAAGCAGTGAGTTAGGAACCTATCTAGAGCCAAAACAAGTCGTTAATTATGTAGAAGCACATGATAATTACAATTTGCACGATTTGTTAGCCGAACTTCATCCAAATGATGATGAATTGACTCGTACTAAGCGGATTGAATTAGCGACTGCGATGAATCTCCTCTTGCAAGGTATGAGTTTTATGGAGCTGGGACAGGAATTTTCACGTAGCAAACTAGTGGCAACTGGAGCAAATGGGAATACCATTCAGGCAGATCATAAGCGTGCTATGAACAGTTATAACGCTCCTGACGCTGTCAATCAAGTAGACTGGGATTTATTAGCTCATCATCAAGAAAGTATCAACTATATCAAACAGATGATTCATTTAAAAACGACAACAAAAGAATTTTCTTACCAGCATTATGATGACATTTACCAGCATGCCTTTGTACATTCAGCGCATTCCGGAAGTGGAATTGTCATTTTTGAAGTGAAAGATGATAATTATTACCTCGTAATTTTTAATGCAAGTGGTGATAGATACAATATTGAAGATATTGGAAATTTGAAACTTGTAGCTGGAAATAGTCGTCAAGTTAGCGATTCTTTTGTTGAAGATCTGACAGCTACAGTCTTTGAAGTCGTAGAATGGTAATATCAAAAGATGTCAAGATTTTTTCTTGACACCTTTTCTTTCTTGTGATAAGATAGAGTATGTTGGGAGTAGCTCTGCTATTCCTAAAAATAAAAAAGAGAAAAGAGAAATTTTTAAAATGGCAGTTAAAATCCGTTTAACTCGTATGGGTTCTAAGAAAAACCCTTTCTACCGTATTAACGTAGCAGACTCACGTTCACCTCGTGACGGACGTTTTATCGAAACAGTTGGAACATACAATCCACTTGTTGCTGAAAACCAAATAACTTTAAAAGAAGATCGTATTCTTGACTGGTTGTCAAAAGGTGCTCAACCTTCTGATACTGTTCGTAACATTCTTTCAAAAGCTGGTGTGATGAAGAAATTCCACGATTCTAAATACTCTAAATAATAGAAGTGCAGGTTGACTATGGATACGATTGAAAATCTTATTATTGCGATAGTGAAACCTTTGATTTCACAACCAGATGCTTTAACTATCAAGATGGAAGATACACCAGAATTTTTGGAATATCACTTAGATCTTGACCCTAGTGATGTTGGACGTGTAATCGGTCGTAAAGGTCGCACGATCTCTGCGATAAGAACGATTGTTTATTCTGTCCCAACCGAAGATAAAAAAGTCAGAATTGTTATTGATGAGAAATCATAACCACCCGTCAAACGGATGGTTTGAACAAGGGCTATAAGCCCACATCACCAGCCAGCGCCTAAAGACGCTGGCTTTCACTTTGTTCAAGCCTAATCGCTTTTGACTCGTCACTTGCCTCTTAAAGAGGCGTTAGTATTTCTTACCATCATCCCTAAAGGGATCTTCGTACTCTTTCACACTCAATTTATCAAGTGCAATGTCATGTTTTTCCTGTTCTTGGATATATTTTTTTATCGTGGCTTCGTTAAGTTCTACCGTGCTTACATAATAACCCTCTGCCCAAAAATGGCGATTGCCAAATTTGTATTTGAGATTCGCGTGTTTATCAAACATCATAAGAGCACTTTTACCTTTTAAATAACCCATGAAACTTGAAACACTTACTCTTGGTGGAATACTGACAAGCATATGAACATGGTCTGGCATCAGATGCCCCTCGATTATTTCAACCCCTTTGTAACTACATAAACGGCGAAATATTTCTCCTAAACTGCTTCTATATTGATTATAAATAACTTTTCGTCTATACTTAGGTGTAAACACAATGTGGTATTTACACATCCACTTTGTATGTGATAAACTATGTGCCTTATGTGCCATATTTTTCTCCTTTCGCTTTGCAATAGGCTTGAACACCTTTATTGTATTACGTTTGGAGTTTTTTGGTATAACCTGCGATTCGCACCCGCATAGCGGGTGGTTTATTTGTCTCGCACCTTACGGAGCGAGACGGACTAAAAGTCATATAATAAAAATGGAGCCATTCAGGCTCTATTTTTTTGCAATCTATATAGAAAGCATGTTTGAATTTTATATTAAAAATCCCATTTCTTCTAATGCTTTTTCGACATAGTCTAAATCTTGTTGCGAATCAGCTTCTACTAGATGATAATGGACACCGTCTGTCAATTCAGATAAACCGCGGAAATTGGTCTCGTGAATTTGTTGGATGAAATGCCGAACATCTCTGCGACAAGTTAATTTCAGATAGGTTTGAATTTCCCCATAAACGGGATGCTCTACCATAATATTTTGAACTCGTCCACCGTTATCTACAATTGCCAGTAATTCCGCTTCAATATCTTTAATCGTATGCTTAACTTTAAAAAGTTGGTGATAATATTTAGCACTATCATTCGTTTTGTAAATATAGCCTCGATTTGTACTAATAATAGGGGCACCATCTGCTCGTAAAACGGCAATGTCTTGCACAATGATTTGCCGAGTAACATGGAATTTCTCAGCTAAAATTTGTCCATTTAAGGGAGTTTCTGCAGTTTTTAAAAGCTGTAATAAATCTGTTCTTCTTTGTTTTATCATAAATTCATTGTAGAATAAATCTGTTAAATATTCAAGATTTAGCGGATTTTTTGTAGAGCTTTATAGATAAATTGTGCAATGATAAAATCAACGATACTATGAATGATAGTTCCAACTCCTACGAGTATGAAAAGAAGATAAAACATATTTGCTGGAAAAGAAGTTGAGGCGTAAAAGATGAGGCAAGCAAGGACTTCAGCAATCGCATGAATAAAAGCAAGGACAATATTAAGAATCCAAGTCTGGATTGGTTTATCTAAAGCTTTAGGATATTTTTTAAGATAAAGAGCGCCTACCAAGCCGAAGAATAGGTGTGACAGGGCGCGAAGAACGATAACAATGGGATAACCAGCTACTAAAAAACCAAAAGTAGAACCTAAAATAACAATCAAAGTCATTAACGGCGAGATAAACATGGCTAAGAAAATAGGAACGTGGCTTGCTAAAGTATAAGAAGCAGGTGGAATAATAATTTTTGCAGGCATAACCATTGGAATAACAATAGCTAGTGCAGTCAAGAGAGCTGTAAGAGTTATAAATTGATTTTTTGTTTTAGGTTTCATAATTTCCTCCTTTTAACTGTATATACATAAGTATAGTATACTGTTTTTGCAGATAATGTCAAGAGAAAATTTTGATAGAATAGGACAGAATTTCTAAACAATCCGTCTAATTTCTGTTAGAATGTCAGTAGTAGGAGAATATTATGATAGATGTAAAGAAACAACCGGAGTATATTTTCATTGATTCTTCCTTACGTTTGCGAAAGTATGATGGACAAGCTCATCTTGCCTTTTCTTGGTATCAAGACCCTGAGGTAATCCGTTTGATTGATGGTAGTCGAGAGCCTTACACACTTCAACGAATCAAGAAAATGTATGACTATCTTACTCGTCATGGAGAAGTGTATTTTATTGAAGTTTTGACAAATGCAGGTTGGCAGCCGATTGGTGATGTGAGTTTTTGGCAAGAGGACATGCCGATTGTGATTGGAGACTCAGCTTATCGTGGTCAGGGAATCGGGAGGACAGTTGTTCAGGTATTGGTTGAACGCGGACGCAAGTTGGGCTATAAGCGCTTGTATGTTCAAGAAATCTATGATGACAATGAAGCATCTAAGAAGATGTTTGAGTCAGTAGGATTTTATCCTTTGGAAAAGACTGAAAATGGGCATCGCTATGCTTTGGATTTGATGCTTCCTTTGTCAGCTATTCAACCAAGTCAATTTTATCTTTCTGAAAAGAAATTAGAGCAGGTACAGATATGGTTCGATACAAAGGACATAAACGCCTTAAATCCTTTACCAATTAAGCGATTGAAAGGTAAAATCTTTTTCACTGATGGCCACAGCAGAGCATTTATAGCCTATCAATCTGGTTTTGAAGAGATTCCAGTTTATGCAGAAGAGGACGATTTGAATTGGGATTTCTATTACTATTGTCTTCAAACTTGTGAAGAAAAAGGAATTTTAACGATAAAAGATTTAGAAAATCGTATCTTGCCTGAGTCGGATTATAGGAAAAAATGGTTGGATTGGTGCCAGCGGTCGCGAAAGATTTTGAAGAATAAATAGTGATTATGTTATAATAAACAAGAAAACACTTTCACATAGAAGAGGTCAAAAATGATTTATGAATTTTGTGCAGAAAATGTGACTAATTTGGAAAAAGCCATGCAGGCTGGTGCTCAACGAATTGAACTTTGCGATAATCTAGCAGTTGGCGGAACAACGCCTAGTTACGGTGTCATAAAAGCAGCTGTTGAGCTAGCAAAACCTTACAATGTGACCGTTATGACGATGATTCGTCCACGCGGGGGAGACTTTGTATACAATGACTTGGAAATGGAAATCATGCTAGAAGACATTCAAATGGCGCGCAGCGCTGGGACACACGGACTTGTTTTTGGTGTTTTGACAACTGCTAATAAAATTGATTATCCAAAAATGGAAAAATTATTAAAAGCCTCGCAAGGGCTGGAAATCGTCTTTCACATGGCTTTTGACGCCATTCCAAGAGAACATCAATTTAGTGAAATGGACTGGCTAATGGAACATAGCGTGAAACGGATTCTAACTCACGGTGGACTGGCAGAAGAGCCGATTCAAGAGCATTTTTCTTGGTTATATGAATTGATAAATCATGCAGCTGGTCGGATTGATATTTTACCAGGAGGCGGTATTACGGTTGATAATCGTGATGAAATTGTTGCAAAGCTTGGGGTCAATCAACTTCATGGCACCAAGATTGTATTTTAGAAAGTGAAGATCATGCTAGACTTATTTGAGAAATACCAAGCAAATCCAGAAAAATTACAAGCTTTTGGTTTTGAAAAAAGAGGAGAAGAGTTTGTTTATTCTCAGGAAATAATGAATGGTGATTTTCTGTTACAGCTAAAATTGCAGGGTGAGAAGCTGGACTATCAAGTGTTTGATCAAGAGACTGGTGATGAATACGTGCAAGTCAAAATAGAGACTATGACGGGTGAGTTTGTCGGTCAAGTCCGTGAAGCCTGTCAGGAGATTTTTTTGACGATTCGAGCTAATTGTTTTGAAGAAATTGGTTTTCTTTATGAACAGAGTAGCCGCTTGCAGGAGTACGTAGCGAAGACCTATGGCGGACGACTGGAATATCTCTGGGAGAATTCTTCAAAAAATAGCAATCTTCATGCTGGTGTTTTTCGACATCAGGATACTAAAAAATGGTATGGCATTTTTATGACGATAGACTGGTCGAAGTTTGAAAATGGCAAAACTGGTCCAATAGAAGTGCTGAATGTCAAAAACAATCAAGTAGCTAATTTACATAAAAAAGCAGGGATTTACCCAGCCTTTCACATGAATAAAAAATATTGGCTGAGCCTGCCCTTGGATGATACTTTGACGGATACAGAACTTTTTTCCCTTTTAGATAAGAGTTTTGAATTGACCCAAAAGAAATGAGGAACACAGTTAGGTTGCGCTAGCTGCGTTTTATTTTTACAGATAATGCAACAAAATAATGTATAATGGTAATTAGTAATAGCAGAGGAGAAAATATGAATCTTATCAGAAAATTGGGCTGGTTTTTCAAACTGGAGAAAAAACGTTATATTATCGGAATTCTAGCCTTGTCTTTGGTTAGTGTTTTTAATTTAATTCCTCCTAGAGTAATCGGCGTGGTGATTGACCGCATTGCTAGCCGAAATCTAACGTCAGACCAGTTGCTTTTAAATCTTTTACTTTTGGTTGCTTCAGCCTTTATTATGTATGGTCTGCGTTATCTTTGGCGTCTATATATTTTTGGTACAGCAAATCATTTGGGACGACTTTTGCGTTCTCAGCTTTTTGAGCACTTTACCCAAATGGCACCGTCTTTTTACCAAAAATATCGAACGGGAGATTTGATGGCGCATGCAACAAATGATATTAATGCAGTTGTGAACGTGGCAGGTGGAGGCGTTATGTCGGCGGTAGATGCCACTATCACAGCTCTGGTAACGCTGTTGACTATGTTTTTTGTTTTAGACTGGCGCTTGACTTTGATTGCTATTTTGCCATTGCCATTTCTTTCTTGGGGAACCAGTTTAATTGGACGAAAAAATCATGAGAGCTTTAAAGCGGCTCAGGAGGCTTTTTCTGACTTGAATAACAAGGTACAGGAAAGCGTTTCAGGGGTTAAAGTAACGAAATCTTTTGGCTATCAAAAAGCAGAAAGTCACTCTTTTGCTAGGACAAATCAGGATGTCTATGAGAAGAATATTCTCGCTGCTAAATACAATTCTCTCTTCGACCCTATGGTTCTGATTTTCATTGGCTTATCTTATGCGTTAACTTTGATTTTTGGAGGAATCTTCATCTCTAGAGGGCAATTTACAGTTGGGGAGTTAGTGACGTTTATTACTTATCTAGATATGCTGGTATGGCCTTTGCAGGCGATGGGTTATCTCTTTAATATTAGCCAGAGAGGAATGGTTTCTTATGAGCGGATTGAGCGACTGTTGGCAGAAAAGTCGGATGTCAAAGAGACCAACAATCCCGTTTCCCCTATACAAAATGGTCGTTTGCTTTATGATATTCAGCGTTTTTCTTACGAGAAAGCAACCACTTTATCCAATATTCATTTTGCATTAGAAAAAGGGCAGACGCTAGGAATTGTTGGACAAACAGGTTCTGGCAAAACAACACTATTACGCCTGCTCATGCGAGAACAGGATATTCAAGAAGGTGCTATTTATCTGAATGATCATGATATTCGAGATTATAGCTTAAATGATTTGCGGAGCTTGATTGGTTACGTGCCACAAGAGCAGATTCTTTTTGCGATGTCAATTGCGGACAATATTCGTTTTGCAAATCCAGACTTGTCAGATGACGAAGTGATTCAAGCTAGTAAACTTTGTGGCCTTTATGAGGATATTATTGCCATGCCGGAAGGCTTTCATACGATTGTTGGTGAACGTGGAGTGTCACTTTCAGGAGGCCAAAAGCAACGTTTAGCGATGAGTCGTGCACTCGTTCTGAAACCAGATATTTTAATCTTAGATGATTCTTTGTCTGCTGTTGATGCTAAAACAGAGCATTTGATTTTAGAAAACCTTAAGGGAGAAAGAGATGGTAAAACAACTATTATTACTGCTCACCGACTGTCAGCAGTTGTTCATGCAGATTTGATCTTAGTTATGGAAAATGGGCGCATTAAAGAGCGAGGCACACACCAAGAATTGCTGGCTCAAAACGGTTGGTATGCGCGCACTTATCATAATCAGCAATTGGCAGAAAGTCTGAAGGAGGAGTGATTATGAAAAAACAAGCAACTTTTCATCGCCTTCTGACTTATATGTGGCGTTATAAATGGGTGAGCATTTTGGCACTTGCTTTTATCTTTGCAACAACTTTGGTAACGACAGCTTTGCCACTTTTGGCTCGGTATTTCATTGACCATTTTATCAGTCGTCATCAGATTATGGCGGGATTTTATATTCTGATTCTCTATTATGCTCTCTTTCTGTTGAGGGTGCTATTTACTTTCTTAGGACAGTATTCTTTTGCCCGTGTGGCATATAGCATTGTTCGCGATCTGCGTCAGGAGAGTTTTGAAAATATTGAGCGGTTACGTATGGCTTATTTTGATCAAACGGCTGCAGGAGCGATTGTCTCCCGTTTGACGAATGATACACAAGCGGTAGCAGATATGTTTAGTAGCATATTTTCAAGTTTTCTAAGTTCCATTTTTATTCTTGTTGTAACAGTAGTGACGATGTGCACCTTGAATTGGCGCTTGACAGGACTTATTGTACTTTTTTTACCAGTCATGCTGGGCTCCATTTTACTTTATCAACGCTTATCTAATCGTCTCCTCAAACTCGTCCGAAGCAAACTGAGTGATTTGAATGTTAAACTTTCTGAAAGTATTGAGGGAATGCGAATTATTCAGGCATTTAGTCAGGAAAAGCGTCTGATAAATGAATTTGAAACGATTAACGGCGAGCATTTGGAGTATACAGTCCGCTACCTCAATATCAATAGCCTTTTTCTGCGTCCAGCTATGTCTTTGTTAAAAATTTTAGCTTATGCAGTTATTTTAGCTTACTTTGGCTTTACTTGGCAGGTTGCAGGAGTGACAGCAGGAGTCATGTATGCTTTTATCCAATATGTCAATCAACTTTTTAATCCTCTGATTGATTTGATGCAGAATTACTCTGTTTTACAGACATCTATGGTGGCTGCAGACCGTGTTTTTGAAATAATAGATCGTAAGGACTATGAGCCCAAGCAAGCTAATCTTCCATTGAAAATTACAGCTGGGAATATTGAATTTCGTCATGTTTCCTTTTCATACGACGGCAAGCGTGATGTTCTGAAAGATATTTCATTTTCAGTCAAGCAGGGGGAAACAATCGCCTTTGTCGGTGCGACTGGCTCAGGCAAGTCTTCGATTATCAATCTCTTTCTGCGTTTTTATGAATTTGAAAGAGGAGAAATTTTAATTGATAATCAAAACATTAAGGATTACAGTCAAGCTGAATTACGCCGCAATATTGGTTTAGTTCTTCAAGATCCTTTCCTCTATCACGGTACCATTGCTTCTAATATCCAAATGTATCAAGAAAATATGAGTCGAGAGGATATTGTAGAAGCTGCGAAGTTTGTGGATGCTCACGATTTTATTAATCAGCTTCCTGCAGGTTATGACAGTTCCGTAACTGAGCGAGGTGCGACTTTTTCAAGTGGACAAAGGCAATTGCTAGCTTTTGCTCGAACAATCGCTACCAAGCCTAAAATCTTGATTTTGGACGAGGCAACCGCTAATATCGACTCAGAGACCGAAGAACTTATCCAGACTTCGCTGAAAAAAATGCGCCAAGGACGAACAACGATTGCCATTGCTCACCGGCTGTCTACCATTCAGGACGCTAACTGCATTTATGTCATGGAGCAGGGGCGTATTGTCGAATCTGGCACACATGAAGAGCTTCTAGCGCTTAAGGGAACCTATTATAAAATGTATCAGTTGCAGGCTGGAATGATGAAAGAAGAGTGATATGTTAAAGAGAAAATGAGTTTCGGCTCCTTTTTATAAATATTCATTTAAGTGTTCTAAGGTTTTTTCTAGATCCCCGTATTTAATTTTTGCATATTGATAAGGACAATCCTGTATATAGCTTGCTTCAAAAAAATCCAATGGCAGATTGCTATGTTTGAGGGAACTGATAGATTTAAGTCCACGTAGATCTAGTAAGATACCATCTCTATTGAGAAAGTAGGAAAGTTTGAGCTGATTTTGGCTTAAAAGTTTTCTAGCTCTCGTCAATTCTTTTTCTTGTTGATTGAGCAGAGAAAGACGATTTTTTTCAAACATGAGATTGTCAATATAAAGGGATAGAGCTTTCTGCATGATGAGATTGCTGTCGTAATCTACTGCTTTTTTGTAGGTAATAAAAGTAGATTGAATAGCTGGAGGAAATAGCAGAGCTGTTATCCGAAGGGCGGGGAAGAGACTAGTAGAAAATGACTTGATATAGATGACATGCTGGCTGTCGTCCAAGTAATGAAAGGTCAGTTCGCGTTTGCTGTCAAAGTCAGCCAAATAATCATCTTCTATGATATAAACATCATAAAGCCGAGCGAGACGAATGATTTCTTCCTTCTCCTTTCGACTGTAAGAATGCCCCAAGGGATAATGAAAACGCGGGATAGTATAGAAGAATTTGATACGACCAGATTGAAAAATCCGCTCCAATTCTTCTAAATCAATCCCTTCTGGAGTTCGCTCAATTGTTTGATAAGGAAGTTGTTGCGCAGTTAGCAAATCATTTATCCGATGATAGGTCGGCTGCTCAACTAGAATTTCATATTTTTTATTTGGAAAGGCAATTTGCGAAAGAATATAAAGAGCTTGCTGGGTACCAGATGTCAGAACGAGCCTGTCAGCAGAGGTGTAGATAGCTGAATCCAGAAGCAGCTGCTGGACAGATTGTCGTAAGTCTTCCAGCCCTTCTTGCTGAGAATAGTAGTTAAAAAGATAATTCTCTCGTCCAATCAGCGTTTCATTAAGACAAAGTCGAAAGTCTTCATAAATTTGGTAGTGGTCATCTCTGACGGTTAATTCTATGTCCTGCTGGTCTTCCAGACTATTTTCCAGCACATAGTAGCCACTTTTAGGAACTGCATAGATATACTTCTGATATTTCAACTCTATCAGTGCCTTCTGGGCTGTGTCTTTGCTACAGCGATAGTCGTCTGCCAGCTGACGGACAGAAGGAATCTTTTGTCCCTTGGACAATTTCCCACTTTTAATATCTTGGCTAATCTGATCTATGATACATTGATACTTAGGTTTTATCATCTTAACTGTCCCCATACAGAAGAATTTTTTCTCTATTGTAACGTATTTTGAAATCTTTTACAATCAGGAAATGATAAGTTGTATTGTGTAGGATTCCCCCATAGATTTCTCCCTACCAATAATTGATGTAAAAGAATTGTAATCTAATAGTTATCTGAGTAATACATTAGCGGAATTGTAATTTAGGCTGAAATGGTTTATAATGAAAAGTAGCAAGTATATTAGGAGGCCGTCTAATGGAGAGAAAAATTAAAAAATCGGTAGTTGCGACCGGTTTAGCTGCAACCACTATTATTTCAGGCAGTTTATCACATCAAGTAAATGCCGAAGAAGTAAAAACACAATCTACTGAGCCAAAGACATCTGAAAAAATCACCAAACCAGTTACAGAAACAGATGTTCAATCAGCAAAGATGCAAGCCGATGCTGCAAAGGTTCAGACAGATGCTCAGCAAAAAGTTGTAGAGCAAGTTAAAGGGGATGTAAATACTTCAAAGGACGCGGTAGCAGATAGCGAAAAAGCTGTTGCAAATGCTGAGGCAGAAAAGAAAGAAGCAACTCCAGAAGTTATTGAAACCGCAAAAGAAGAAGTGGCGACATCAGAGAAGGCGGTTACAACAGAGGAAAATAAGGTTCAAGAAGCAGAACAGTCTGAAACAAAGGCAAAAGAAGCTGTTAAAAATCAAGAAAATGTTGTTGCAGGGCAACAATCACTTGTTGATGTAGCACAACGTGAATTAGATACAGCAAAAGCTCCGGTTGCAAATGAGCAGCAAGAGCTCAACCAAGCACAAGATGCAGAAAAACAAGCAGAAAAAGATTTAGCAGAAAAGCAAAAAGAGCTTGCTAAGGTGAAAGAAGAAATCGCTAATCTTCCTAAAGAAATCAATTCAGCGACTGAGCAAGTCAAGCAAAGTGAGCAAAAAGTTGCAGAAAATCAAGCAGCTATTGATCAAAAAGCCAGTGAAGTAGCTCGTGCCGAACAGTCAGCTGCTAATAGAAGAAACGTTGATTTAAGCAAAGCAACCTACGGTGAATTTTTACAACACGCTAAAACAAATGGAGCCAACCAAGCGATTCGTAATGCAGCTGCTGAAGCTCTAACAACTTATGAAAGAGCTAAACGTGAAGACGGTATTACAGTTGGTTCTGACGCAACAAGCCCAGCAACTTTAGAAAATAATTTAAAAGCAATTGAGTTAGTTAGAGCGATCAATGCTTATCGTAGACAAGCTGGATTAAAAGAATTATTGATTGATCCTTACAAAAATCCAGCCAGCCAAGTCCAAACTCTTTATTTTGAAAGAGCAGATTGGCATATGGGTAAATATTTGAGAAATGAAAATGTGGCGATTAGTTTTACTCCAAAAGGAGCCGTTGACTTCTGGCATAAGGAAAAATCTATCTATATGGCTGAGGCAGCTAAGTATGGCTTAACAACCAATGAGCGAGACATTGATTCCAATCAAATTTATACCACCTTACGTAATCGTGGTCAACTTGCTTTCTTCTATAGAGTTGGTCACTATCTTCAAATGATGGATAAAAACTTTAATACCATTTCAGCTGCATATGATCAAGTTCCAAATCAATACAGCAATATATATGGAACGTCTGAAGTTGGATTCTATAACGATCATAATTTTAATGCGCGTGTTAATAATGGCACTCTTCTTAGCGCAGACGCGTATGAGCAAGCAATCCGTAATTTTGCTGGTGCTGCAAAAGCTGCAAATGCACAAGCAACAGCAGCGAAAAAACAATTAGGCGTGTTGCGAGCTCAAAGAACGGGTTATGTATCTACTTTAAATATTCAAAAGGCAAAATTAGCAGAGCTTCAAAAGTTGGCTGCGAATCGTTCAGCTACCCTTGCTACTGCAAATGCTGGAGTGATTACAGCTGAAGCAGCTTTGAAAAAAGCAAAGCAAAATGTTGCGGTAAAACAAGCAGCTTTGGAGCGCGCTACTGTAGCTATTGCGTCCAAGTTAGCACCAAAACAAGTAGCTTTAGAAAAAGCTCAAAAAGTGCTAGATAGTGCTAAAAATAAATTAGCAGAACTCAAGAAAGTCTTAATTACAGCAGAATTAAATGTTGCCAAGACAAAAGATGCTTTGCGAACTAGTCAAGCCAAACTAAAAGAAGCACAAGATAACTTGGAAAAATTACAAAATGCACCACAAGCACTTGAAGCAGCTCAAAAGGCTCTTCAAGCTGCACAAGCTGACTATGCCTCTAAGGTTAAAACGTTAAAAGATGAAGAAGCAAAACTAGAGATTTCTCGTTCAATTTATACCAAGTTACAAGAAAACTATGAGCAATTGAAAAGTCAACTTCCTCCGAAAGCTCAAAAAGAAACAGATGGAGAAGTACAAAAATTACACTTATCTAGAACTTACCAACCAAAACCATTGTTAGTTAGACAACAAAATACTGGTCAAAAAGTTCTGCCTGCTACAGGTACTAAAGCAGATCAGGTTGCTGCATTAGGTTTGCTACTTGGTTTGGGAACTCTAGCTAGTGCTCGCCGTCGTAAAAGAAATAACGAAGATTAAATAATTGAAGATTTTAGAAAAAATCTAATCTTTCTTCCCAAAGACAAACAACTCTGTTTTTGAGTGTTTGTCTTTTTGATTGAGATAATTAAAATCAACAGTGAAGAAATGATAATAAAATAGAATTTAAATAAAATGTAACTTCTGCCTGATAGATATTTAAAGTATCTATCATTTTGAGAATCAGCACAAAAATAGTATAATAAACTGTATTCTCTTAATGAAACGAATAAAACTAAAGGAGTTTTCTATGCAAGTCATCAAACGTAATGGAGAAGTTACTGATTTTAATCCAGATAAAATTTATCAAGCTATTTTGAAAGCAGCACAAACGGTTTATGTCTTGACAGACGATCTGCGTCAAAATCTAGCGCTTGTAACTAAAAAAGTAGTGTTGGATTTGGAGGAAGCTGGTGTTGAACGAGCTACTATCAGTATGATCCAATCTATGGTAGAAAATCGCCTGCTAGGTGCTGGTTATATCACTATTGCCGAACATTATATTTCCTACCGCTTGCAACGTGATTTAGACCGGAACGGTTATGGCGATCATATCGCAGTTCATTTGCATTTTGAACAAATTCGATAAATTTGTAGCCTAGATTACAGAATGAAGTAGTTGGCAGATTTTTTGAAAAATTTGCTAAAAATCAACTTCCTTTTAAGTTAATAATAATGCTTGTTCTAGAAAAGTTTACACATTCCCTTAATTTCTGGGACTTGACAAGTGTATTTTAATATGATAAAATTTAAAAGATTTTAAGCTTGAAGGGAGTGAAAAAAATGTCAAAAACAGTAGTACGTAAAAATGAATCCCTTGACGATGCTCTTCGTCGTTTCAAACGTGCGGTTACTAAAGCTGGTACTCTTCAAGAAACACGCAAACGTGAATTCTATGAAAAACCTTCTGTAAAACGGAAACGTAAATCAGAAGCAGCTCGTAAACGTAAAAAATTCTAATTGAGCAAAATGACAGACTTCGGTCTGTTTTTTGTTTCCATTTAGATAAAATCGAATTCGTACTCAATAAAAATCAATAGCTTTAGCAATTTTACCGTATGGACGTTATCTGTCATCTCAAAACTCCACCGCAAGATTAATAGAAGTAGCAGCTAGAGGGGTAGGTTAAGGCAAACAGAATATCAAGAAACCGTGAGAGTAAACAAAAACACTGATTTTCATCAGTGAATTTTTTTCATAATTATTTGCTTTCGAGCAATGCTTTGATTTCTTGAAGAACTTCTAATTCAGTTGGTCCTGCAGCTTCTTCAGCAGTGTCTTCTTTTCTAGTAAGACTTTGCGCTTTTTCAACAGACTTGACGATGAAGAAGAGAACTGTTCCGATGACGAGGAAATTGATAACAGCGCTTAAGAAACTACCATATGCAATCCCATTCCATTTTAAACCAGCAATTTGTTCTACACCAGCAGCTTTTAAAGCTGGATTGAGAAAGAGTGGAGTAATAACATCTCCAATAAGCGAAGTCACAATAGCTCCAAAAGCATTGGCAATGATAACACCAACTGCCAAATCAATTACATTGCCGCGAAGCAAAAACTCTTTAAGCTCCTTTAACATTTTCTTTTTCCTTTCAAAATACTAAAACATATTATATCTTAAAAAAGGGAAAAGTTCAATAAAATGTCTAAAAAGCATAGTGAATATTTTACTTTTTGACAAATTTGTTATAAAATGTAAGTTGTTATTCTATGATAAATTGGGGGTATTGTCTATTGATTGATAAAGAAATCATTTCTGATATTAAAAATAGCGTCAATATCATCGAAATCATAGGAGAAGTCGTTGCTTTAACGAAAGCTGGAAGGAATTATCTAGGGCTTTGTCCTTTTCATGGTGAAAAAACTCCGTCATTCAACGTGGTAGAAGAAAAGCAATTTTATCACTGTTTTGGCTGTGGAAAGTCAGGTGATGTCTTTAAATTTATTGAAGATTATCGTGGTGTTTCTTTTATGGACGCTGTACAAATTGTTGCAGATCGTGCAGGGATTCCATTAGAAATAGAGCATAGTAGAAAAGATCAGTCAATACATACACATCGTCATCAGGCACTTTATGACATTCATGCGGAAGCTGCAAGGTTTTACCATGCAGTATTGATGACAACAAAGATAGGAGAAGAAGCACGTTCTTATCTTTATGAACGTGGTTTAACAGATGAGGTTATCAAGCATTTTCAAATTGGTTTAGCGCCCAATGAAAATAACTATCTTTATAAAAGTGTTAGTGGAAAGTTTGATGAGCAAGTCATTATAAATTCTGGTTTGTTTAACTTAGCTGATAACAATCTGGTTTATGATGCCTTTCAAAATCGGATTATGTTTCCATTGACAAATGATAAAGGACAAATCATTGCTTTTTCAGGTCGTATTTGGCAAGCAAGCGATATAGATCAGAAAGTTGCTAAGTATAAGAATAGCCGAGGTACACCGATTTTCAATAAAAGTTATGAGTTGTATCATCTGGACAAAGCCAAACCGACTATTAAGAAAAGTCACGAAATTTACTTAATGGAAGGCTTTATGGATGTTATAGCCGCTTATCGTGCTGGAATTGAAAATGCTGTGGCCTCTATGGGGACTGCTTTGACGCATGATCATGTGGAGCATCTTCGTAAATTCGCAAAGAAAGTCATTTTAACGTACGATGGTGACAAAGCAGGACAAGCAGCGACAGCAAAAGCTCTGAATGAATTGCACAATTTGTCAGTTGAAATTGTCAGGATTCCTGATAATATGGATCCAGATGAATTTATCAAAAAGAATTCTGCTGATGATTTACAAAATTTACTGACTAAAACACGAATTAGTGATATAGAGTTTCTTTTGAACTATTTGAAACCAGATAATATCGAAAACTTGCAAGCTCAAATTGAATTTGTTGAACAAATGTCTCAGCTGATTGCGCAGGTTCAATCAATCACTGCACAAAATTCCTATATTTATATGTTAGCTGAATTGTTACCTGATTTTGACTACCAGCAAGTGGAGCAAGCTGTTAATAATCATCGTTTAGTAAATAGAAGAGAGCAACAACAGCAATCGCATCAACAAGTGTCAAGACTTGACATTCCGGTAACACAGCAAGTATCGCGGCTAATTAAGGCAGAGAGTCATCTTCTGCAGCGGATGATTGATAATCCTGTGATTTTAAATGATTATCGTTTGAGGAAAGATTTTCATTTCGCAACAGTAGAATTGCAGACTTTGTACGATATTTTAAAAACAAATGGCGAGGTAACGCCACAAGATTTGTCTGAGCAAAATGATTCGGTACAGCAAGCTTGGTATCGGGTCTTAGAAGAAAATCTACCAGAGGAAGTTTCTGAGCAGGAACTGATTGAAGTGGAGCAAACGCGAGATAAGGAATTGCTTCGCAAAGAAAATCAATTGATTGGTAAAAAAGTCCGTGAAGCATCTCATAGTGGGGATGCAGATACGGCATTAGAAGAGCTAGAGCGATTTATTGCTCAAAAAAGGAGAATGGAGTAGGAATGGCTACAAAACAAAAAGAAGTAACAACTTTTGATGTTCAAGTTGCAGAATTTATTCGCAACCATAAAAAAACTGGTACAGCAACCGATGATGAAATCAATGATCGGCTAGTCATTCCATTTACTTTGGAAGCTGATGGCATTGAAGATCTTCTTCAACGGATTCAGGACGCAGGGATTGCTATTACGGATAAAGAGGGCAACCCAAGTGAACGGGTTTTAAATACAGAGGAAGAAGAAGCTGAATTAACAGATGAGGAGTTGCTTGGTAGCAATTCTGCTAAAGTGAACGACCCTGTCCGTATGTATTTAAAGGAAATTGGTGTTGTTCCGTTATTGACCAATGAAGAAGAGCAAGAATTAGCTGTTCTTGTGGAGCAAGGCGACTTAGAAGCGAAACAACGTTTGGCAGAAGCTAATTTGCGGTTGGTTGTCTCTATTGCTAAGCGCTATGTTGGACGCGGCATGCAGTTTCTTGACTTGATTCAAGAAGGCAATATGGGATTGATGAAAGCCGTTGACAAGTTTGACTATACCAAAGGTTTCAAATTTTCAACCTATGCTACTTGGTGGATTCGTCAAGCAATTACTCGTGCGATTGCTGACCAAGCTCGTACGATTCGGATTCCGGTTCACATGGTTGAGACAATCAATAAATTAGTGCGGGAACAACGAAATCTTTTGCAAGAATTGGGGCAAGATCCAACGCCAGAGCAAATTGCGGAGCGCATGGATATGACACCAGACAAAGTTCGTGAAATTTTGAAGATTGCTCAAGAGCCGGTCTCTCTTGAAACACCAATTGGAGAAGAAGATGATAGTCATCTTGGCGATTTCATTGAGGATGAAGTGATTGAAAATCCAGTTGATTATACAACACGTATCGTTCTGCGTGAGCAATTAGACGAGGTTCTTGACACATTAACAGACCGTGAAGAAAATGTACTACGTCTGCGTTTCGGTCTAGATGATGGGAAAATGCGTACGCTGGAAGATGTTGGAAAAGTCTTTAACGTAACTCGTGAACGGATTCGACAAATTGAGGCCAAAGCCCTACGCAAATTGCGTCATCCAAGTCGTAGCAAGCCACTTCGTGACTTTATTGAGGATTAGTAGACAAAAGGAGGCACCATGGCATACACAAATGAACAAATTGATGATATTAAAAATCGTATCTTGGAAAGTTTGGAACAAGTTATTGACCCTGAATTAGGAATTGATATTGTAAATCTTGGTTTGATTTATGAAATTCGGTTCAATGGTGAAAATGGTGAGACACAAATTGATATGACTTTAACAACAATGGGCTGTCCACTGGCTGACTTATTAACTGATCAGATTCATGATGCAATGACAGATGTGCCCGAAGTGAGCAAAGTGGAAGTGAGATTGGTGTGGTATCCTGCCTGGACTGTTGATAAAATGAGTCGCTACGCTCGTATTGCTCTAGGGATTAAATAAGAATATAGCAGCATGACTTGATTATGCTGCTTTTGTTTTGCTCAAACATTCAGAATTTGTGCAATATTTTAACTTTATACTTTATATCACTTGAAGTATTGTAAGAATCTGTTATAATGGTTGAACATACTGAATTTTAGAAAAGGGAGAGAAGATGATTAAAAAAGGAGCACTGACAGGATTACTCTTGTTTGGAATATTTTTCGGCGCAGGGAATTTAATCTTTCCGCCAACTTTAGGAGCTTTGTCTGGCGAACACTTCTGGTCAGCAATTGCAGGATTCGTACTTTCAGGAGTTGGAATTGCTATTTTAACATTGATTATCGGTACTTTAAATCCCAAAGGCTATGTTTACGAAATTTCTAAAAAGGTTTCTCCTTGGTTTGCGACCAGTTACTTGGTAGTTCTGTATCTAGCGATTGGTCCATTTTTTGCCATTCCTCGGACGGCAACGACTTCTTATGAAGTTGGGATTGCACCATTGCTTTCGAGTAATATGACTGGATTAGGACTTATTATTTTTACAATCTTGTATTTTGTGGCTGCTTACTTGATTTCATTAAATCCTTCCAAAATTTTGGATCGGATTGGTCGGATTTTGACTCCTGTGTTTGCCATTTTGATTGTCATTCTAGTCATTTTAGGGGCGATAAAATATGGAGCAGCTACACCGCAAGCTGCTAGCACGGAATACGCAAAAGCAGCTTTTGGAACTGGCTTTCTTGAAGGGTATAATACGCTTGATGCACTTGCCTCTGTTGCTTTTAGCGTTATCGCTGTGCAAACATTGAACCAACTCGGCTTTGCTAATAAAAAAGAATATATCTCAACGATTTGGATTGTTGGAATTGTTGTTGCATTGGGATTTAGTGCGCTTTATATCGGATTGGGATTTCTTGGAAATCATTTCCCAATTCCGGCTGATGTAATGGCTTCTGATGCCAATAAAGGAGTTTATGTCTTATCTCAAGCTACACAAGCTATTTTTGGTCCGACAGCACAGATTTTCCTTGCAGCCATGGTAACAGTGACCTGCTTTACGACTACGGTTGGTTTGATTGTTTCAACATCAGAATTTTTCAATAAAACCTTTCCTAAAATCAGCTACAAAACTTATGCAACAGTCTTTACATTAATTGGATTTGCAATTGCAAATCTTGGTTTGGGAGCGATCATTCAGTATTCAGTTCCTGTCTTACAAATTTTGTACCCGATTACTATTGCGATTGTAATGATTGTGATTGTCAATAAGTTTGTTGCCTTATCTAAGATTGGAATGCAGCTAACGGTCGCAGTTGTAACAATTATTGCCTTTGCGAATATCATTGGCTCGCAATTTAAATTGACTAGTGTGAGCAATTTAATCAATGCTTTGCCATTTGCGCAAGCTTCAATTCCTTGGCTGGTACCAACGATTGTCGGGATTATGTTGTCTTTGTTTTTGCCAAATAAACAAAAGAGTGACACATTTGAAATGGAATAATTAAAAATATCTATCACGAAAAGTGATAGTTTTTTTATGACCATATCAAATTCAAGTTTTTACAAATCGTATCCTCTATTTTTAGATAGTGAACCAGTGTATACTTTTCCTAGAAAGAAAATGAGGAGGAAAAGATAATGATATCTATTGTGTTTTTGATTTCTGTATTTCTAGCGGGAATTTTATCATTTTTCTCGCCTTGTATATTGCCATTGCTTCCTGTATATGTTGGTATTTTATTGGATACAGATGAACCAAGAACAATCACTATTTTTGGAAAGAAGATTGCTTGGTACGGAATTATAAAAACACTATTTTTCATTGCAGGATTGTCCGTAGTCTTTTTAATTCTTGGATATGGCGCTGGCTTTTTGGGAAAAGTTCTCTATACAGAGTGGTTCCGCTATGTATTAGGAGCAATTGTTATTTTGCTCGGTGTTCATCAAATGGAACTGATCAATTTTAAGCTACTACAACGACAGAAAAGTGTTCAATTAAAAAAAGATAAAAATAGAAATGATTTTTACAATGCTTTCTTGCTAGGTGTGACCTTTAGCTTTGGTTGGACACCTTGTGTAGGTCCTGTTTTGAGTTCTGTTCTCGCAATTGCAGCTTCTGGTGGTAATGGAGCAGTACAAGGTGGCTTCCTCATGTTAGTTTATACCCTTGGTCTTGCTATCCCATTTCTCATTTTGGCGCTTGCCTCTTCTATTGTTTTACGCCATTTTGGGAAAATAAAACCTTATATGGGACTACTAAAGAAAATTGGCGGGTTACTTATCATCTTGATGGGAATTTTACTTATGCTGGGAAATCTTAATGTTCTAGCTTCAATATTTGGTGGATAAAAGGAGGAATCTCATGAAAAAAACAATGTTAGTCATCACAGGTCTTGTTTGTGTTGCTTTGTTGGGCGCCTGTGGAAATCAAAAATCAGCTAGTGGAACTAAATCTGGACACGGACAATTTACAAATAAAACGACAGCTACAAAGTTGAATCAAGGCGAGGCTGCTCCTGATTTTGAACTAAAAGGGGTTGACGGGAAAACTTATAAATCGTCAGATTTCAAAGGAAAGAAAGTTTATCTCAAATTTTGGGCATCTTGGTGCTCTATCTGCTTGTCTACATTGAAAGATACTGATGAGTTAGCTAAAAATGCTGGGAAAGATTATGTAGTTTTGACGGTTGTTTCACCGGGGCATGTCGGTGAAAAGTCTGAAGCAGACTTTAAAAAATGGTATGAGAAACTAAATTATAAACATTTACCTGTTTTACTAGATCCTAGTGGTAAATTATTGGAGCAATATGGTGTTCGTTCCTATCCGACAGCTGCATTTATTGGAAGTGATGGAAAATTGGTAAAAACTCGTCCTGGACTTATTAAAAAAGCAGAAATTGAATCAACTCTTAAAAGCATTAAATAGGAGGGGAGGATGATGGATCATAAAATGAAATGGTTATTATTGGGTGGAGCACTCCTGCTGGTTTTAGGTTTATTTGTGCTGGGAAGTCGCATGATACCAACCCTTAAAAATCAGTCTGCTATTAATCAGATTAAAGAAGCAGCTGTTAGCCAGACTGAACCGGTCAAGCAAAAGAAAGCGGACTTGAAAAATGCAAATTTAAAGCATATCTATTTGGCAGGAGGTTGCTTCTGGGGGGTAGAAGAATATTTCTCACGAGTAGATGGGGTGGTTGATGCAGTCTCTGGTTATGCTAATGGCACTAGCGAAACCACGAAATACGAACTAATCTCGCAGACAAAACATGCAGAAACGGTTCATGTAACCTATGATGCCAATAAAATCTCTTTAAGAGAAGTCTTGCTACATTATTTTAGAATCATTGATCCGCTCAGCAAAAATAAGCAAGGCAATGATCATGGAGTGCAATATCGTACAGGTGTGTATTATAAAGATCAGGCTGATGTAGAAACAATTAACAAAGTCTTTGACGAGCAGAAAGAAAAATTTAAAGAGCCGTTGGCGGTTGAAAGACAACCATTAAAACATTTTATTAAGGCTGAAGAGTACCACCAAGATTATTTAAAGAAAAATCCAAATGGGTATTGCCATATCAATGTTAAGCAGGCTTCTTATCCAGTTATTGATGCTTCCAAATATAAAAAGCCTAGTGATGCAGAGATTAAAAAGAAACTATCCGATGAAGAATATGCTGTAACACAAAAAAATGATACTGAGCGTGCTTTTTCTAATCGCTATTGGGATAAGTTTGATGCAGGTATTTATGTAGATGTTGTAACAGGTGAGCCACTTTTCTCTTCCAAAGATAAATTTGAGTCTGGTTGTGGCTGGCCTAGCTTCACCCGTCCAATCAGCCCAGATGTCGCAACTTATAAGGAAGATCATAGTTTTAATATGACACGGACGGAAGTTAGAAGCCGTATTGGAAATTCTCATCTAGGGCATGTCTTTACGGACGGACCAAAAGATAAGGGCGGACTTCGCTACTGTATTAACAGTTTAGCCATTCGTTTCATTCCGAAAGACCAAATGGAAAGTAAAGGTTATGGATATTTATTAGACTATGTGTAACAGCAATTTTCACAGAAATTTGCTATAATGAGTTTAATAAATAATAGGGGTGCGCTAGTGTATTCAATTATGATTGTAGAAGATGAATACCTTGTTCGGCAAGGTATTTCGTCTTTAGTAGATTTTGAAATATTTGATATGGAAGTCATGGATGAGGCTGAAAATGGCTTGGATGCTTGGGAAAAGATACAGCTTGCACAGCCCGATATTATCTTGACAGATATCAATATGCCACATATAAGCGGGATTAAACTAGCTCAATTGGTCAAAGAACAATATCCTTCTGTTCATATTATCTTTTTAACGGGTTATGATGACTTTGACTACGCTTTGTCAGCAGTAAAATTAGGTGCTGATGATTATTTACTAAAGCCGTTTTCGCGGGAAGATGTGGAAACGATGTTGTTGAAAGTCAAAGAGAAATTGGACAAGGAGCGAAAGCAGCAGCAAGTTCATGAACTGGTTGAGCAAGCAGAATTTTCTGATTTAGAACAAGCAATTCATGATCGTTTGACCGATACAGAATTGTCTCTTAAATCACTCGCTTTTCAACTAGGGTTTAGTCCGTCTTATTTGAGCGTTCTCATCAAAAAAGAGCTGGGCTTGCCATTTCAGGATTACTTAATTCAAGAACGGATGAAGAAAGCAAAATTACTGCTTTTGACAACTGACTTGAAGGTTTATGAAATTGCAGAGCAGGTCGGCTTTGAAGATATGAACTATTTTTCTCAACGCTTCAAACAAGTCGTTGGAGTGACACCGCGGCAATTTAAACGAGGAGAAGGGAAATGAAACGTTATTCGCTTCTGATTCAGTTAGTGATTTATGTTTTTATCATGATATTAGCTCTTTTGGGAATTGTCGGTGGGATTTATTATCAGACTAGTTCGGTTGCTATTCGCCAGACAACTGAGCAAAATACACGCAAGACCATTCAGCAAAGTGGTCAGTTTATCACTTCTTATTTACAAAAAGTTAAACAGACAACGAGTAGTTTGGCTGAAAATGAGAAAATAAAGACATACGCACAAACACCAAGCCAAGAAAACGCTGAACAACTTCGGCAATTATTCGCAACGATTTTAAAAACAGATTTGGATTTGGTATCTGCTATTTTGGTAACAAAAGACGGAAATCTCATATCAACAGATCCTGAATTAACCATGAAGACATCCGCTGATATGATGAAAGAAAAATGGTATCAGGATGCTATCCATAAAGGTGCTATGCCGATTTTGACACCAGCACGAAGAACCATCAGTCATACAACTGGTGAAAAATGGGTGATTTCAATCATGCAGGAAGTTGTAGATAAAGACGGTAAAAATTTGGGGGTTGTTCGCTTAGATATTGGATACAAGACGTTGGAAGCTTACTTAGATCAACTACAGTTAGGAAAAGAAGGATTTACCTTTATCGTCGATGCCAATCATGACTTTGTCTATCATCCTAAAAAAGCAGTTTATTCTTCTCACGTTGAAATGAAAGCGATGGCGCTTTATCTTTCTGTAAAAAATGGATATGTCAAATCAAAACAAGCTTATGTATCTCAATATCAAATTCCAAATAGTGGTTGGACATTGATTGGGGTTTCTTCAATGGAACAATTGCATGCAGTTCAAACGCAGATTTTGTGGTCTTTTATTGGAACAGGTCTGTTTGCTTTGGGTGTTTGTCTAATAGGGATCTGGTTTGTGCTTCGGCTTTGGATTAAGCCTTTGCGAGATTTGCAAGCAACCATTTTAAAGGTTGGAAGTGGGCATTCAGATTTGAGGGCTAATGAAACCGGCTCTCCTGAATTAGTTGATTTGGCAAGACAATTTAATATTATGTTAGACCGGATTGATCAATTGATGATTGCAGTCAAAGAAGAGGAACAGAATGTCAGAAAATATGAATTGCAGGCGCTTTCCAGCCAAATCAACCCGCATTTTTTGTACAATACGTTGGATACAATTGTATGGATGGCAGAATTTAATGACAGCAAGCGTGTGGTAGAAGTAACAAAATCACTAGCTAAGTATTTCCGTTTAGCTTTGAACCAAGGACATGAACAAATTTCTCTTAAAGATGAAATTGACCACGTGCGTCAGTATCTCTTTATTCAAAAACAGCGCTATGGTGAGAAATTGCAATATGAGATTAAAGAGTTGAAGCAATATGATGACTACAAAATTCCAAAATTAATTTTGCAGCCTTTGGTTGAGAACGCCATTTACCATGGTATCAAAGAAATGAATCGTCAAGGGAGGATTCGAGTTAGCGTTTCTGAAAATGACACGCAGCTCATCGTTTCAATTTATGACAATGGTCGTGGCTTTGTCGCCAGCGAAACTACAAATGCTACACTCGTTCGCTTGGGTGGTGTAGGTCTGAAAAATGTTGACCAACGTTTGCAATTACAATTTGGTAAATCCTATCACATGGAAATTAAATCTGAAGAAAATACTTATACGGAGATTCGTCTCTATTTTCCAAGGGCAAATAAAACCAACTGATGAAAGATTTCAGTTGGTTTTTAATATTTAATTCCCAACACTGGAGAATTTTTTCATGCCGTATTTGAATAGAGCGTAGTTGATAGTAAAAATAACAAGTAGGACTAAAGGAAGTAGCAAACCAATCCAGCTTAGATTTAAAAAATAAAGAGCTGGAAAAAAAGAAGTAAAAGCATAAGGAAATACAAAAATTAGTATCAATTGGATAAAGGTTGGGTAAATTTTGATAGGGTATTGTGCCATTTGATTGAGGGAGAAAATCCCCATTGTGATAGGGAAAGATTCGACAATCCAAAAAGCAAGAGCAGTAGGTCCTAATTGAATAGCGGCATAGAGTAAACCAATACAAATACAGATAAAGACAAAGAGAAGTAGATGAAAAATGTTCCAATGCAGTCCGAGTAAATGATAGGATTGATAAGTTGCAATAGCTCCCATCAGTGTTGTGCCAAAGCCTTGTAGCTGCACGCGTTCACAAATTAGCTGAAAAAGAGGATTGATGGGCATGATAAGCAGGCGTTCAAACTCACCTTTGCGAATATAGCGGCTTCCAAACATCCAAAGATTGTCAAAGAAAATCAGGTGAACTGAACGTCCGATAGTTGCCATTCCATAAATAAATAGCATTTGTCCATAGTTGAATCCGGCAATTTCCTTGATATTTGCAAATAATACATTTAAAAAGATTAAATAAACAATCTGTTCAATCAAGGAAGAAACAAGTCCGATGAAGAAGTCCATTCGGTAAGACATACTAGCAATCAAGTAAGCTTTGAGGTTATAAAAATAAATGTTGATGTATTTCATCTTCAACCTCCTAAAATGACTAAACGACGTTTAGCTTGATACCAAAGAAAAGCAATGAAAGCTGAAAGTATCGGAATCCAAGCCAATTGAATCCAGAAGAGTTCAAAATTAACCTGTCTTTTCAAAAGGATATTGACCGGAAAATTAACAGCAAAGCTATAAGGTAATAGTTTCAAAATGTTTGCAATATTTTCTGGATAAAAACTTAGTGGCAAAAGCGCTCCAGAAGCGAGTGAAAAAAGGCCATTTCTGAGAATCAATATTCCCCATGTATTTGCCGTGAAAAAGGCGGTTAAACTAAATCCTAAATCTAGTAAGAGGATAATAAACATTCCTAATAAACTAGAAAATAAGAAAAGCAATCCTGTCTGCCAATTTGGAAGATAAAACTGTCCTTGAAGCAAAGGGATAATTAATAAAATTGGAATGAATTTAACAATTTCAACAATTTTGACAGCAAAGTCTTGGAAAAAGAGCGAAGTAATTAAAGAGTAAGGATAAAGTAGCTCACCAGTAATATTCCCATCTACAATCATCAGAGATAGATCCCGTCCAATACTAAAACTATTTAGATTTCCTAGTAGATTTGCGAAGATAATATAGGTAGTGAACGTTTCTAAAGTATAACCATTAACATGAGATTGGGTGAAAAAAATGGTTTTCCAAACAAAAATGGAGACAAGAACTTGTATGAAAGTACGAATCAGGGTTGCAACAAAGAAAGATTTATATTGAAGTTGCGTAATAAGAGCTAATCGTGTGATATGGATATATTTACTCATCAAGCCCCTCCTCATAAATTTGTTTGACGATATTTTCAATTGTCAATTCTTTGATAGCTAGGTCTTCGATTGAATAATGATCAAAAATCTGATTAATAACTTGGGCATTAGTATAAATATCTGTCTGATAATGAATATTGAAATGATAAGAGTCAATTTTCTCAAAACGAAAACCATTGATTTGGAATAGCTCTTCTATTGGCGTTTGCGTTTTGAAAGAAATGGTTTTAACTGTCGAAAACTTTTCTCTTAATTTCGTCAGACTTCCATCATAAACCTTTTTGCCCTTATCAATGATAAAAATTCGTCCACAGAGTGATTCAATATCTTGCATATCATGAGACGTAATGAGGAAAGTTGTCTGATGTTCTTTATTCATAAAGCGAATGAAGGAGCGGATTGTTTCTTTTACGCTGGCATCAAGGCCGATTGTAGGTTCATCCAAGAAAACAACGGCTGGTTGATGAATGAATATAGCAGCAAATTCGCAGCGAACTCGTTGCCCGAGCGAAAGATTACGAACAGGCTGGTGAATAAAATCTCCTAGCTGCAACAGGTCAATTAATTGCTCCAAGCGTTCCTCAAAAACTTTATCAGGAACGTCATAGATTTTAGCATGCAAAATAAAAGATTCCAGCACAGGAATATCCCAACGTAAATGTGATTTTTGTCCGAATAAAACGCCAATCTGCTTATTGACTGCTGTCCGATGTTTCTGTGGGGTAAGTCCATTAATTTTAACACTGCCTCGATCTGGATAAAGAACACCTGTCAGCATTTTTATAGTCGTGGACTTTCCGCTTCCATTCGAACCAATATAACCAACAATTTCACCTTTTTGAACCGTTAATGAAATATTCTGTACAGCGTGAATTTGTTTTTTCTTAGGGTGAAAAAAGGCTTTGATAGAACCTTTAAGGCCTAATTCTTTCTCGACAATACTATATGTCTTATATAATTGATTTGCTTCAATCATCATTATCTCCTTGTGGCAGAAAACGTTTGCGTATATTCATTATTATAACAAGTTCACGAAATCTGTGCAAGTGAATCTTATGGAATGATCTTTTACACAGAAAAAAGGATGAGACAAAATTGCTCAACCTTTTCTTTGATTTCTTTAGATCAATGACTGGAAGCAGCAGAAGTAGCATCTGCCTCACTCGTACTCTCGCTGTGACTACCTGTATCCGAAGCACCGGAAGTTGCATCAGCTTTAGCCTGTCCTCCTGCAGGAGCGAATGGACCGCTTCCGCCAACTAGCTGCTGACCAGTCGTTTCTAAGTACCATTCTAACCACGGTCTAAAATTGAAGACAATTTCATTAATACCTGCGTAAGAACCATCTGGATAATACATAGCCTGATAGTTATGTGTATTTAAAACTGGTGAATGCGGATTTGGAATCAGGGTGCGGACATATTCTTGATTGCCGTTACGCAAGGTTCCGACCACCCACTCTACATTTTTCATTCTGCCAGTCGGAAGTGAATTGTGAACCGTTGATAGGCGGTTTCCTGACTGAGATGGTATACGTTTTGCCAGCATGGTATCAGGGTCTTGATGTGCATTGTTGTAGTAGAGGAATTGATTGTTGTCATCGGCGTAAGTCAGTTCAAAAGGCATGGATTTCAAGAACATATTGATCTGATCCACCGTTAAAATACCGTGGTCTAGTTTTACATAGGTATCTCCTGAGACAGCGCCCACCATGGCAGCGGCTTTTTCAACCCATTCAGGATCATCTGGGTCAATGCCTTGAATCGTTGTTGCGATAGGTTTGGTAACATCTAAATTTTCTGGTTCAATTGGTTTTGGTTTTTTCAATTTTGAAACGACCTCTACATATTTCATAAAATTATCCAAGCAGGTTTCAAGGAATTTGACGGTTCCTTCGTTGGTAATATTTCCCTCATCGTCAAAGGCTTCTTTGGCTTTTCCAAGCAGAAATTCATTTCCGGGAAGAGTATAAGCATTGACACCTGGTGCGTCAAGAATTTTGCGTAAATGGACCTGTGCGCGTGAAGTTCCTTGATCGTAGTAAGAAGCGCCCACAATCATGACAGGCTTATTTTCAAATGGATGAACTTCAAATGACAGCCATTCAAGCACGCTTTTCAGAGCGGCAGTAATGGTATGGTTGTGCTCAGGTGTTGCGATAATGACGCCGTCTGCACGGGTGATTTTGTTGTACAGGAGGCGAAGTTGGAAAGATTCGTCCCATTTTTCGTCTTGATTAAACATCGGAACTTCATCAATTTCCAAGACTTCCAATTCAAATTTTAGTTTAAAATGTCTTCTGATAAATTCCAGTAATTTACGATTATACGATTGCTCTGCATTTGAGCCTACAATTCCTACAAATTTCATTGCGTCATTCTCCTTTACTTACAAGTTTTCCCAGTCAAAGTTTTCAGCTTCTTTGTGCAATAATTCCTGCGCGCTGGATAGCTTCTCGGTAATTTTCACAAAAAGGCGGAAATCATCAAAAAGTGCATCTAATTTTTGGATAATTTCAAGGTCAATAAGATTGCCATCTTTATCAAATGCTTGCAGAGAGTGTGACAGCAAAAACTCAGATCCGGGCATGACGGAAGCTTTTAACTCAGGGGCATCCAAAATCTGGCGAAGCTGTAACTGTGCACGAGACGAACCCAAGGTCCCAAAGGAAGCGCCTGTAATCATCACGGGTTTATTGAGCATTGGATAAATACCGTAAGATAACCAAGCCAGAGCACTCATGAGTGAAGCTGGGATAGAGTGGTCGTATTCAGGCGTTCCGATAATAACCCCGTCAGCAGCTTCTATCTTTTCAGCAATTTCCGTTACAATAGCTGGAAGTTTTTTGTCTGCGGGTTTATTGAAAATGGGAATGTCTTTGATTTCCACCAGTTCAATTTCTGCTTTATTCGCAAAATGTTTTTGCATATATTGTAATAGTTGGCGATTGGTGGAACGTTTTGAATTTGTACCAACTAAACCGATGAGTTTTAACATAATTATTTCCTTTCCGATATTAAAATAGCAGTTCTGGCTTTAAACCAGAAGAATAGAATAATTGACCATCTTTTGTAATCCCTAACGCTTCAATCTGTTCTTCTTTTTCAACTTGTTCTAGAATAGACGATGGGCTTTCACCAAATAATCGTGTTGTCCAAATTTCACCATCTACAGAGCGATTAGACACAATCGTTAAACTAGCGACATTTGTCTCCACAGGATAGCCTGTCTTGCTATCAAGAATATGGTGATAGGAATGTCCTTGTTTTTCAAGGGTTCGCTCATAAATTCCTGAAGTCACAACGGATTGATTCACGATAGGAAGAATGGCGAGGTTATTTCCGCGTGTTAATTTTGGATGCTGAATCCCAATCCGCCAAGGACGCTTGGAAACTTGGTTGATTCCTAGGGTTAATACATTCCCGCCTAGATTGATGAGAGCAGAAGTCACGCCTTTATTTTTTAAGAACTCCATCACTTTATCAGCAATATAGCCTTTTGCAAGTGCTCCAAGATCAATTTTCATTCCTTCTTTTGCCAAAAAAACACTAGAAGAAGTAGAATCGAGTTTAATAAAAGTAGGTTCTATTAAAGAAAGGCAATATTTGATTTCTTCCGGCTGAGGCACTTTAGCGTCTGAAAAACCAATTCGCCATGTTTGTACAAGTGGTCCGATAGTAATATTTAAGTGACTATTTTGAGCTAAACTATGCTGTTTTCCTAGCTCAATTAGCTCAAACAAATCAGGATGCACCTGAACCCATCGTTTTCCAGCTTGATGGTTGATTTTCATCAACTCCGAAGCATCATCATTTGCACTAAAGCGTTTCTCATACAGAAAAAGTAGCTGAATAACTTCGTCAAGTAGCAAACCTGCTTGCGGATGCAGAATTGAAATCGTAATCGTCGTTCCCATTAAGTGAATGGAACGAGAGCTGAAGTCCACTATATCACATCCTTTCTACAAATAAAAAATACATACCTATTATAACAGATAGATAACGTTTTCACAAACTTTTTCTATAATTTTCTGACAATTTCGACAAAGCTGTCTGTCTACAAGATGAGATAAAAACTACATTGAGATTAGAAATGAAAGCATTCATGAAAAGTTCTCTTAAATTGATAGAAAATGTAATATTTTTCAGTTTTATGAGCAAATATATTGTAAACGCTAACACGTAATGTTATAATGTTTTAGTAAATTAAAAATTAAGGTAGGAATTGCTCTATGAGTAAAATTGTTGTTATTGGTGCCAACCATGCTGGTACAGCTTGTATCAATACGATGTTAGACAACTTCGGAAATGAAAATGAAGTTGTGGTGTTTGACCAAAATTCAAACATTTCTTTTTTAGGATGTGGAATGGCGCTTTGGATTGGTAAGCAAATTGACGGTCCAGAAGGATTGTTCTATTCAGATAAGGAAAAACTTGAAGCAAAAGGTGCTAAAGTTTACATGGAAAGTCCTGTTTTGTCAGTTGATTATGACAAAAAAGAAGTGACCGCACTTGTAAATGGTCAAGAACACCTTGAATCTTATGACAAATTGATTTTTGCGACTGGTTCACAACCAATCATTCCGCCGATTAAAGGTGTTGAAATTGTTGAAGGAAATCGTGAATTTAAAGCGACTCTGGAAAACGTTCAGTTTGTAAAATTGTATCAAAATTCCGCAGAAGTCATTGAAAAGCTGAAAAACAATAAAGGAATCAATCGCGTTGCTGTTGTTGGAGCCGGCTACATTGGTGTTGAACTCGCAGAAGCTTTTGAACGCCTTGGAAAAGAAGTAATCTTAATTGATGTGGCAGATACTTGCCTTGCTGGTTACTACGATCGTGAATTATCTGACTTGATGAGTAAAAACTTAGCAGATCACGGCATTAAACTTGCCTACGGTCAAACTGTGCAAGCAGTTGAAGGCGAAGGCAAAGTTGAACGTATTGTAACAGATAAAGAAACGTTTGACGTAGATATGGTCATTATGGCTGTTGGCTTCCGACCAAACACTGCCCTTGGCGCTGGCAAGATTGAACTTTTCCGTAATGGTGCCTTCCTTGTTGATAAAAAACAAGAAACAAGCATTCCAGGAGTTTACGCAGTTGGTGACTGTGCGACGATTTATGACAACGCCCTTGATGAAATGAGCTACATTGCCCTTGCTTCAAACGCTGTCCGTTCAGGTATCGTTGGAGCTTACAATGCAACCGGTCATGAATTAGAAGGTATTGGTGTGCAAGGCTCAAACGGTATCAACATCTACGACCTTAAAATGGTTTCAACTGGCTTGACCTTGGAAAAAGCAAAATCTGCTGGCTACAATGCGGTTGAAACTGGCTTTAACGACCTTCAAAAGCCAGAATTTATCAAACACGATAACCATGAAGTAGCCATTCGTATCGTATTTGATAAAGATACACGTGTCATCCTTGGAGCACAAATGGCTTCACACGAAGATATTTCAATGGGCATTCATCTCTTCTCACTTGCAATCCAAGAAAAAGTGACCATTGATAAACTAGCTTTGACAGATATTTTCTTCCTGCCACACTTTAATAAACCTTATAACTACATTACAATGGCAGCATTGACGGCTGAAAAATAAAGATAAGATATTGAGTTTATAAAGCGTTTTTAGTGTAATTCGTATATAGTTGTTGACAAAACATTTTAACAGTAAAAGAGTGCAACTTTATTTGTTCACTCTTTTTTTGCGTATAACAGAAAAATTTTTGATAAATAGAATAGTATTGCTACTTATTTATCAAAAATTTACGATGATTAGACGAAAGAATACTTTGCCCCAAAAATAGCATTTAGAAATATTTAGAAGATAAATAATGTGTTGCGATGCTCCAAATGGTTAGTTTTCTGAGTGTAAGCTTGTTCTTAGGTAGGTCATCAGTCCTTTACTAAAGGTAAAGAAATGATGACTTTTAAGCCTGGCTGATTGTCTAAAAAAACAATTTCACCTTGATGTAATTTAATAATTTGTTTAGTGATAACCGTTCCCATACCATGTGATTCATAATTAGTCGATTTTTGATTTAGCTCAGTAATTTTTTGAGCTGTAATATCTCCTTGATCCGCAATGATGATGAGCACTTTATTATCAGATAATTGATAAGTCAGATCAATCTGGTTAGAACCGCTGTGTATGATACTATTAAGCAAGAGATTTCTAAAAGCTCTTTCTAGTAAAGTTACCTCTCCTTTTACCAACACTGCCTCGGTAGGCAAATCAAAATGAAGTGTAATTGTTTCATAATTATTCAATATATCGGCAATTACTGTTCGTAGGACTGCAACCAAATCAAGACTCGAAAATTCGGAGTGATGCTTTTGATTATCCAATAAGTAGCTCATATTGAGATTAGAAATCATTTCTTTCATAGTTTGAATCTGATTTTCAATTTCCTCCGTCTGCTTTCCTTTACCATATTGCTGCTCTAGCTGACTGTTATAACCTGATATGAGCATAAGAGGATTGCGTAAATCATGACTGACCCCTCTAATCCATTGCTCTTTCATCGTGTTGCTTTCTTCCAAAATATGAGATGTTTCATTAAGGGCTGTCTTAATTTCTGAGAAATTTCCCTTTTCATTAAGAGCAATATTTTGACCCTGAGACAAAGAAGTGACAGCAGTAATAATCGGATCCATTTCCTTTTTAATGCGTAGCTTTGATCGGCTCAAAAGAATAAAAATAAGTAAAAGAATAATACCCAAGAAAACAAGTCCCAAACTGAGAAAATTCCTAATAAATTGTGTATTAGCATAGAAATTAAATTTTGCTAAGGAATGCTTTTTAGGATAGCCCAAAACTAAAATTTGCTGACCTCGTACATAGGAGAAAACAGGGTAATCTTCTAAATACCAACGTGAAAATTTAACCATATCAGCATTGGTATAATGTCTTTTGAGCTGTTGAGGTAAATGATAAGATTGGACAATATTGCCATCTTGATTCAGTACCATAGCCCAAGTATTTTGTTTATCCATTTCAATTTTGCTGCTTTTATCAAAATTAAAATTATTCTGTTGACTCGATTGAGCGATTTTAGTGTAAAGTAGTTCCGGTTTTTCCTTTCCATAGAAACTAAAATAGGATGAGAAAACCAAACCATAAACAAAAACAAGTCCTATGATTAAAGCCAAGAGTAATAGAACATACCTGGTTAATAACTTAGTAAAAAATTTAACGGTATCCATTTAATTCACCTTTAGTTTGTAACCCAAACCTTTAACCGTTATTAAGCTTTCTGGTTTAGATGGATTGGCTTCGATCTTTTGTCGAATCTTACGAATATGAGCCATTAGGGTATTATCATAGCCTTGGTATTGTAAGCCCCAGACTTTTTCTAAGAGTTGGTCAAAAGTAACAATGCGATTCTTATTATCATATAAGACCTTAAGAATACTGTATTCCTTAGCTGTCAGCTGAATCTCTAGTTTTCCTTTGGTAATCAAGGCTTGGCTAAAATGCACCTGGCAAGCAGGCAAAACAAGGGTATCTTCCTTTTCGGGATAGGCTCTTTTTAAGATGGAAAGAATACGCAACTCCAAATCTCTTGGGCGGAAAGGCTTGATAATATAGTCATCTGCCCCTAACTCAAAGCCCTGATATTGTTTTTCTATATCGGAGATTGCCGACAAAAACAAAACAGGAACCGTTGAAGTCTTACGGATACCTTTTAAAACTTCAAATCCTGATCCTTCAGGCAGCATAATGTCTAAAATAACTAAATCAAAAGATTTTTCTTCAAATTGCTCCAAAGCTTCTTTTTGTGATTGTACACTTGTTAGATTGCTAAAACCAGCAATGTTCAATGATTCTTGCACCATTTCTAAAATTTCTGGGTTATCGTCTAAAATTAAGATCTTCTTTTCTTTATAATTCATACTATTACCTCAATAAGACTAGTATAACACATTGCTTCCTTGGTCAAGGACTTTAAAGTAAAAATTAAGGAAGAATTAAGGTAATGAATAGGTTAAAATAAAGGAGTTTCATTATAATAAAAATAGCGAAAGGATATAACATCACTCTAAGATTTTTAAAGGAGAAAACAAATGAACAATTATATCGTTGAAACCAACCAATTAAGTAAGGATTTTTCAGGTGAAGTAGCCGTTAATCAGCTCTCTATTCATATTAGAAAAAATGAAATTTATGGTTTTTTAGGACCAAATGGTGCTGGTAAGAGCACTGCTATGAAAATGCTTTTGGGATTGTTGCAACCAACCCATGGTTCCATTAAGCTCTTTGGCAAAACCTTTAATAGCAATCAAATATCACTCCTCTCAAATGTAGGTTCCCTTATTGAGGAGCCCTCTTACTATGCTAATTTGACCGGCTATGAAAATCTTGAAATTATCCAAAAATTACTTAAATTACCAAAAAGAAATATTGATGAAGTCTTAAAGATTGTCAAACTTTTCGATCAAAAAGACAAGCTAGTTAAAAACTATTCACTAGGCATGAAACAACGTCTAGGAATTGCGCTAGCCATTGTTAAATTTCCTAAATTACTGATTCTGGATGAGCCAACTAATGGTTTAGATCCTGCTGGTATTCAAGAAATTCGTGAGCTCATCAAGTCATTACCACAAAAATACGATATGACTATCATCGTTTCTAGCCATATTCTTTCAGAAATTGAACAGATGGCTACGACTGTCGGTATTATTAATCATGGTCAATTACTTTTTGAAGGTCACCTATCTGACCTTAAAGAAGATGAAAAATATCTGTTTGAGACCAGTGATGATGTAACTGCTAAAAGAATACTAATGTTCAATGGTTTTAATTTGGATGATGACAAAAAATTGATTGTCAACGATAACGATAAAGTTAATATAGCCACTGCTATTCGACTCTTAGTTGAAAATGATGTTGATATTTATCAAGTTCGTATGATTCGTCGATCGCTGGAAGATGTTTTCCTTGATATGACAGGACGGGAAGGAAGTGTTTTGTAATGCTAAATTTACAATTAGAATTTATCAAATTAAAAAGACGTTCTTTCTTGCTATCTTTGATTGCTATTGTAGCAGTGGGCTTGATTTGGAGTGGCGTTGTTATCAAATATGAATTACCTAAAACGCATGAGGCCTATAATGCCATTTATACCATGACTTACTTGAATGATTGTATTTTGCCACTTTTCATTGCAGTTTTAGCGTCTAGACTACTGGAATTGGAACATCTAGGCAAAACTTTTAAACTCTTGCAAACCAGTAACGAAAGTCCTTGGCAACTTTTTAAGGCTAAATTGACTGTGATGGCTATTTTTGCCTTTGTTGTCAGTTTGATTCAAACGCTTTTTCTGAAATTTATTATTCAAGGCATGCAGGTCAGTGTGACACCTGTTTCATTGAGTCTCTTTTTGTTCACAACTTTTTTGGTTTGTCTCTTTCTGTCTTGTTTACATCTTTGCTTAGCTTTTATCTATCCAAAGCCAAGTGTGACAGTGGTAACAGGCTTAATTGGTTCCTTCCTGTCATTTGTAGGTATCGGTGCGTTACCATTTCCTATTCGTATTTTCATTCCTTGGCAATATTTCTCTATGATGGGAATCGCTAAACGGGTGGCTGGAACTAACACTTATCTTTTTCAATATGATAATGCTTATCCCTTTAAATTAGTCACATTATTGCTTATCATTTTTTTAAGCATCTTTGTCAGTAAAAAACTCATTGGAAAGGCGGATCTATTATGATTATTTTTGAATTTAAAAAAATCAAAAAAAGTGCTATTCCGATAACGCTAATCTTCTTTAACCTTGTTGGGTCCTTATTGGGAGCAATGATTTACGCTCTCAATCGAAAGGTGCTCCTAGATGGTACACAAGCTCGCGTCCTTTGGGGACAAACAGTTTTCTATTCCTCGCAGATATTTACTCCTATTCTGATCGGGATTATCTGTTCCATCAGTTGTCAATTCGAGGAAAGTAATAAAAACTGGCAGCGCTTATTAAGTATTCCGGTTAAAGCCAATCGTATCATTTTATCAAAAATCACCAGCTTATCACTAGTCATGGCTATTAGTCAACTGATAGTTCTTCTCTTTTATATTATCAGCGCTTTGGTTTTGAAGGTACCTTTTGCAAATTATCTACTGGACTTTTTGCTTTGGTCTATCACAGGTTGGATAGCAACCATTACTATTGTCACCATTCAAATTTTTCTTAGTATTCGCTTAAAAAATTTCGCAGTGCCTATTCTTATATCAGCTATTTTGGCTATAGCAGGGCTTATGACCCTATTTATTGGACAAGGTCTTTTTAGCATTTTCCCTTATGCTCAGATTGCTGTTGGTAATCGAGCTCGTTCTTTAGTCCCTTTTACCTTATCTGAATTTATCCTTTTCTTAGTTGTCAATGGTGCTTATATTTTTGTCTTCTATACCTTAGCAGTTAGACAGCTTAAAAAGAGATTTATTTAATCTCATTTATAGTAAAAAACAAGAAGAAAGCGAAGATTTATCGTAATTGTTATACAATTAATGATCAGCAAATAAATAGTGTAGAGATTTAATAAGGATATTATCATAAACCAGTTTCGCATGAAGCTGGTTTGATTTTTTCTCTAGACTTCATTTTCTAAAATAATTTCTATAAGCAATAAGAAAAATTATGCTAAAATAGAAGGAGAACATATTGGGAGGTAATGATGTCTGTTCAGACAGAAAAGAGAACATCAAATACCAAGAAAGAATTTGCGTTTACATCTAGCTCGATTATTCTGCAAGTTTCAAGAGGAATTTTAGTCGGGATTATCGTGGGTGCAATTGTTGGTTCTTTTCGTTTTTTGATTGAAAAGGGATTTTATATCATTCAATATTTCTATCAGCAAGGTCATGATAGTATGATTTGGTTTGCTTTTATTTTGTTATTTTATGCTTGCGTGATTTGGATTAGTGCAAAATTAACGCTTTCAGAAAAGAATATTAAAGGTTCTGGAATTCCGCAAGTGGAAGCAGAGCTGAAAGGACTGATGAGCTTGTCATGGTGGAGTGTCCTCTGGAAAAAGTATATTCTAGGTGTTTTAGCCATTGCAAGTGGCTTAATGTTAGGACGTGAAGGTCCAAGTATCCAGCTGGGAGCAATGGGTGGAAAAGGAATTGCCAAACATCTTCATTTAAGCCCTGTGGAAGAGCGTTCTTTGATTGCTAGTGGAGCGGCAGCAGGGCTGGCAGCAGCTTTTAATGCTCCGATTGCGGGTTTACTGTTTGTTATTGAGGAAGTCTATCATCATTTTTCGCGTTTCTTTTGGGTCTCGTCTTTGGCGGCAAGTTTAACGGCGAATTTTGTTTCGCTTATGATTTTTGGAATGACCCCTGTATTAAATATGCCAGATAATATTCCTCTGATGGGGCTAGGGCAATACTGGCTTTATTTGTTGTTAGGAATTTTTCTTGGTTTTTCAGGATTTTTATATGAAAAAGTTGTTCTAGCTATGCCTCGTATTTATGATATGATTGGTGAAATGTTGCATCTTTCTCCGCAATATTATCCTATTATAGCCTTTATTTTCATTTTACCAGTAGGATATTTCCTTCCACAGCTTTTAGGCGGTGGCAATCAACTGGTTCTCTCTTTAACCAGTCAACATTATCTGCTATTAACATTAGTGATGTTTTTTGTTATTCGCTTTATCTGGAGTATGATTAGTTATGGTAGTGGGCTTCCTGGTGGTGTTTTTCTCCCCATTTTAGCTCTCGGCTCTCTTTTAGGGGCAATTGCTGGTGTCGTTTGTGTGCGATTAGGCTTTGCAACTCAAGAGCAATTTCCCATTTTTATTATTTTAGGTATGAGTGGCTACTTTGGTGCCATTTCAAAGGCTCCGCTAACTGGCATCATTTTGGTGACTGAGATGGTTGGTGATATACGAAACCTCATGCCTCTTGGTCTAGTGACTTTAGTGGCATACGTTGTAATGGATTTACTGGGTGGAGCACCTGTGTATGAGGCTATGCTAGAGCGATTGCTTCCAGATAGCATGGCAGATGATAGTGAGACAACGCTTATCGAAATTCCTGTTTCTGAGAAAATAGCCGGCAAGCAAGTGCACGAATTAGAACTACCAAAAGATATTCTAATTACCATGCAACATCACAATGGAAGAAATCAAACAGTGAATGGTAGCACGCGCCTTTATCTGGGAGATATGATTTATGTAGTCTTGAAAAAATCAGATATTGGACGCATTAAAGATTTGCTATTGTAAAAGAGGGAAACCTCTTTTTTAGAACCTAAAAGAACAATCTATAATTTCCGAACGATAAAAAATATTATACGTCATTATATTGTAATTTCTGTACCTTGTGTTATAATACTAAAGGAAACGTCAGGAAAGGCGTAGCGATGCGAAAGCATAGGTAGGTCATTTTTAGCATAAAATTAAAGGAGAATGATATGCTGAACGAATTTCCTATTTTTGACTACGAAGATATCCAATTGATTCCGAATAAATGTATCATCAAAAGCCGCTCAGAAGCAGATACGACAGTTACTTTTGGGAATCACACCTTCAAACTTCCTGTTGTTCCAGCTAATATGCAAACAATTCTGGATGAAGATGTAGCAGAAAAATTGGCGAAAAGTGGTTATTTCTACATCATGCACCGTTTTGACGAAGCTGGCCGCATTCCTTTCATCAAGCGCATGCATGAGCAAGGACTTATTGCTTCCATTTCGGTTGGTGTGAAAGATTATGAATACGATTTCGTTAGTCAGCTGAAAGCAGACGCCCCTGAATATATCACGATTGATATTGCTCACGGTCACTCAGAAAGCGTGATTAAAATGATTCAGTATATCAAAAAAGAACTCCCTGATACTTTCGTGATTGCAGGAAATGTCGGGACACCAGAAGCTGTTCGTGAGCTGGAAAATGCTGGAGCAGATGCAACCAAAGTTGGCATTGGACCAGGAAAAGTTTGTATCACAAAAGTAAAAACTGGCTTTGGTACAGGTGGCTGGCAATTAGCGGCTCTTCGTTGGTGTGCAAAAGCTGCTCGCAAACCGATTATTGCAGACGGTGGTATTCGTACGCATGGCGACATTGCCAAATCCATTCGCTTTGGTGCTACCATGGTGATGATTGGTTCCCTATTTGCAGGTCATATCGAAAGTCCAGGTCAAACGGTCGAAGTAGATGGTGAACAATTCAAAGAGTATTATGGTTCGGCTTCAGAGTACCAAAAGGGCACGTATAAGAATGTGGAAGGAAAGAAAATTCTTTTACCAGTTAAAGGACATTTAGCTGACACTTTAGTTGAAATGGAGCAGGACTTGCAAAGTGCTATTTCCTATGCCGGCGGAAGAGATTTAGCTGGTCTTAAGCACGTAGATTACGTCATTGTGAAAAATTCCATTTGGAATGGTGACGCTCATTAACAATAAAATAATTACTTATTTATATTACGAATTTGGCGTAATGTTTCTACAAGGCACCTAATGTCTAACAATAAGTAAGTCTTCAACTTTCCTGCTATGTTTTTTAGCAAGGAATTTTGTATTCAGTTGGTTAACCAATTGTTTTAGGCTTGCTTTTGGCAAGTCTTTTGTTTTTTCTAAAAGGAGATTTTATGAAATTATTAGAAGAATGCATCCTAAAAGACGGAAATGTTTTAGGAGAAAATATTTTAAAAGTGGATTCATTTCTGACTCACCAAGTCGATTTCAACTTGATGAAAGAAATTGGTAAAGTGTTTGCAACATATTTTCGCTCGGCTGGTATTACAAAAGTTGTGACAATTGAAGCATCTGGCATCGCACCTGCTATTTATACAGCAGAAGCATTGGGCGTTCCAATGATTTTTGCGAAAAAGTCAAAAAACATCACTATGACGGAAGGTATTTTAACGACCGAGGTCTATTCTTTTACCAAACAAGTGACAAGTACGGTCTCAATTGCAGGGAAATTTTTAAATCATTATGATAAAGTACTTATTGTCGATGATTTTCTAGCAAATGGGCAAGCAGCTAAAGGGCTGGTTAATATCATTGAACAATCAGGTGCCCATGTGGAAGCGATTGGCATTGTGATTGAAAAATCATTCCAAGAAGGAAGAAAGTTACTAGAAGAAGATAAGCGAAAAGTCGTTTCTTTGGCTCGTATTCAAAAATTTGAAAATGGAAAAGTTGTATTTATGGAGGCTGATGCATAATGGAACTGAAAGAAGAAAAACATTCACAGGCGGCTGTCTTAGGTTTGCAGCACTTATTAGCAATGTACTCAGGGTCAATCCTTGTACCCATTATGATTGCTGGTGCGCTAGGTTATTCGAGCCAACAGCTGACCTATCTCATCTCTACAGATATTTTTATGTGTGGTGTGGCAACATTTTTGCAATTGCAACTCAATAAATATTTCGGAATTGGCTTGCCAGTCGTACTTGGCGTTGCTTTTCAATCGGTTGCACCTCTGATTATGATTGGTCAAAAACATGGAAGTGGAGCTATGTTTGGAGCGCTCATCATTTCCGGTATCTACGTTCTTTTGATTGCAGGAATTTTTTCTAAAATTGCTAATTTCTTCCCACCGATTGTGACGGGCTCAGTCATTACAACCATTGGTTTGACACTTATTCCTGTTGCGATTGGCAATATGGGAAATAATAGTGAAAAGCCCACTGCACAAAGTTTGCTGTTAGCTACTGTCACGATTTTGATTATACTGTTAGTAAATATCTTTGCGAAAGGCTTTCTTAAATCCATTTCCATTCTGATTGGCTTAATTATTGGAACGATTATTGCTAGCTTTATGGGCTTAGTAGATTTTGCGCCAGTAACTCAAGCCCCTCTTGTACATGTTCCAACACCGTTTTATTTTGGAATACCTAAGTTTGAACTTTCATCCATCATCATGATGTGTATTATTGCAACAGTTTCTTTGGTAGAATCAACAGGTGTTTATTTTGCACTTTCAGATATTACAAACGAAAAGTTAGACAGCATTCGTCTGCGAAATGGTTATCGTGCAGAAGGACTTGCAGTGCTTCTTGGCGGTATTTTTAACACTTTCCCTTATACAGGATTTTCACAAAATGTTGGTTTAGTCAAACTTTCTGGAATTAAAACACGTCTACCAATCTATTATGCAGCAGGATTCTTAGTCTTGTTAGGATTATTACCAAAATTCGGAGCTTTGGCACAAATTATTCCAAGTCCTGTACTCGGTGGTGCCATGCTTGTCATGTTTGGTTTTGTTTCTGTTCAGGGAATGCAAATGCTAGCACGAGTTGATTTTGAACACAATGAGCACCATTTCTTGATTGCCGCTGTATCTATTTCCGCAGGAGTCGGCCTAAATGGAAGCAATCTTTTTAACAGCCTACCAACTGGCTTGCAAATGTTTTTCTCAAACGGGATTGTTATGGCGAGTGTCATTGCGATTGTATTGAATCTTATTTTAAATCGTGAGAAGAAATAGAGTTTGAAAAGAGGCTGGGAGGATTTCCTCCTAGCTTTTTTGACTATTCTGAGTGCTTATAGTATAGTTAAGAGAGAAGGAATAATTTTAGGAGATTTTATGTACCAAGCTCGCAATTTAAAAGAACGAATGACCCTATTTATCTCGATTTTTTTGCCAATTTTGATTTATCAACTGGCTAATTTTTCGGCCTCTTTTGTGGACACAACCATGACAGGGCAATACCATACTTTGCATTTAGCGGGAGTGTCAATGGCGACTAGCTTATGGAGTCCGTTTTTTACTTTTTTGACTGGTATTGTCTCAGCCTTGGTTCCGATTATTGGACACCATCTGGGACGAAAACAAGAAGAAAAAATCGCTTCTGATTTTTATCAGTTTATTTATTTATCTCTCGTTTTGTCTCTTCTCTTGTTTGGACTCGTTTTTTTAGGTGCACCGCTTGTTTTGTCCAATATTGGCTTAGAACCACTAGTAGCAGAAGTCTCTATACATTATCTCTGGTATTTGGCACTTGGAATTATCCCCTTGCTTTTATTTAGTGTTGTACGCTCTTTATTAGACGCATTAGGATTGACAAGATTATCCATGTACCTTATGTTGCTCTTACTACCGTTGAATGCCAGCTTTAATTACATTTTAATTTATGGGGCATTTAGTTTCCCAGAAATGGGCGGAGCAGGAGCGGGGCTGGGGACTTCGTTGGCTTACTGGGTGCTGTTAATCCTTTCGGTAGTAGTTGCCAAAAGACATCCTAGAATTAAAAAATATCAATTATGGAAAATTCGACCTTTGGACAAAGAAGGATTGCAGGAAGGGATTCGTCTCGGTTTTCCTATTGGTGGGACTGTCTTTGCAGAAGTTGTGATATTTTCAGTCGTAGGTTTGCTCATGGCTAAGTTTTCTTCGTTAATCATTGCCAGTCACCAGTCGGCTATCAGCTTTTCCAATCTTATGTATGCTTTTCCTATGAGCATTTCTAATGCTATGGCGATTATCGTTTCTTACGAAATTGGCGCAAAGCGTCTAGACTATGTCAGAAAATATTGTGTTTTGGGAAGATTAACTGCGCTTGGGTTCGCTGTTTTCACGCTGACATTTTTATATCTTTTCCGTTATCAAGTCGCTTCATTATATGGAACGAACAAAGAATTCATTCGTCTGACATCGGTTTTCTTAACTTACAGTTTATTTTTTCAATTAGCAGATACTTTCGCAGCACCACTTCAAGGGATTTTACGCGGATACAAGGATACAAAAGTTCCATTTTATTTAGGCTTGATTGGCTATTGGGGGGTGTCGCTACCAGTTGGATTACTATTGGATCACACGACAAATTTAGGCCCCTTCGCTTATTGGATTGGTTTAATTTCTAGTCTGGTTGTTAGTGGCATTTTATACCAACTTCGTCTTAATCATATTCAAAAAAAGAAATTAGCTTAAATGTTGCATCTACATCATTTATCATTCTGAATTAAAAAAGAATCTCAGATTTTTATCCAAGATTCTTTTTTTGTTATTTTGTACGCATTTCACCTTGTGGGAAATAAGTCCCTTCTGGCATGTCGTTGATGATGACATGAACAGCAGATTGTGGCGCGCCAGTATTTTTTACGACAGCGGCAGTAACTTCTTTTGCAAGAGCTTTCTTTTGTTCTAACGTGCGTCCTTCAAATAAATCAATTCTGACAAATGGCATAGTGTTTCTCCTTTTTATCTTTGATATTTTTATTTTATCATAAATTAGGTTTTAAAGCGTGTCAGAATATGGTAAAATAAGAAGTATTAAAAATTGGAGAATTTGGAACGAATTAAAGAAAATGGCTCAGTTGTATTATAAATATGGCACGATGAATTCGGGCAAAACAATCGAAATTTTAAAAGTAGCACACAACTACGAAGAACAGGGCAAAGGTGTTGTCATTATGACGAGCGCCCTTGATACACGTGACGGTTTCGGCGTTGTTTCTAGTCGTATCGGAATGAAGCGAAAAGCAATTGCAATAGCAGAAGATACTGATATTTTCCGCTTTATTCAAGAAATGCCCGAAAAACCTTATTGTGTATTGATTGATGAAGCGCAGTTTCTATCTCGTCATCATGTCTATGATTTGGCAAGAGTAGTTGATGAATTAAATGTACCAGTTATGGCTTTTGGTTTGAAAAATGATTTTCGCAATGAGTTATTTGAAGGCTCGAAATATCTCCTGCTTCTAGCAGATAAAATTGATGAGATTAAAACGATTTGTCAATTTTGCTCCAAAAAAGCAACCATGGTATTAAGAACAACGAATGGTAAGCCGGTCTATGAAGGGGAGCAGATTCAAATCGGTGGGAATGAAACCTATATTCCTGTCTGTCGGAAGCATTATTTTAAGCCAGAAATTGACGAAATGAAGAGTTAAGGAGAAGTGTAGCAAACGATGAATATTTATGAACAACTACAAGCCGTTGAAGATCGTTACGAAGAGCTGGGGGAACTTCTGAGTGACCCAGATGTTGTTAGTGACACCAAGCGTTTTATGGAATTGTCCAAAGAAGAAGCAAGTACACGCGATATGGTAGCAACTTATCGTGAATATAAAAGGGTGCTCCAAAACATCACAGACGCTGAAGAAATGATTAAAGACGCTTCAGGCGATGTTGATTTGGAAGAAATGGCAAAGCAAGAGCTCAAAGATGCAAAAGCTGAAAAAGAAGAATACGAGGAAAAATTAAAAATCCTTCTTTTACCAAAAGATCCAAATGATGATAAAAACATCATCTTAGAAATCCGTGGTGCAGCAGGAGGTGATGAAGCCTCGCTCTTTGCCGGTGATCTTCTGACAATGTATCAAAAATACGCTGAATCGCAAGGTTGGAAATTCGAGGTTATGGAAGCTTCTATGAATGGAGTCGGTGGCTTCAAAGAAGTAGTAGCGATGGTTTCTGGTCAATCCGTGTATTCCAAATTAAAATACGAATCAGGTGCTCATCGCGTACAACGTGTCCCAGTAACAGAAAGTCAAGGACGAGTTCACACTTCGACAGCCACAGTCTTAGTCATGCCTGAAGTTGAAGAAGTGGAATACGATATTGATCCAAAAGATCTTCGGATTGACATTTATCACGCTTCTGGTGCTGGCGGTCAGAATGTCAACAAAGTTGCAACAGCCGTTCGGATTGTTCACTTGCCGACAAATATCAAGGTTGAAATGCAGGAAGAACGAACCCAGCAAAAAAATCGTGACAAAGCTATGAAGATCATCCGTGCGCGTGTAGCGGATCATTTTGCGCAAATTGCGCAAGACGAGCAAGATGCTGAGCGAAAATCAACTATTGGTACTGGAGATCGCTCAGAGCGAATTCGTACCTATAATTTCCCACAAAATCGTGTGACAGATCACCGTATTGGTTTAACGCTACAAAAGCTAGATACGATTTTAGCTGGAAAATTAGATGAAATCGTGGACGCCTTGGTATTGTATGACCAAACACAAAAACTAGAAGAATTGAATAAATAATGAAATTAGCTCAAATTCTTGCTGAAATGGAAAAACAGCTTGAAGCAATTGGCGAAGAAGCTGAAAGTCTCTCCTTTACTTTTCGAATTTCGAAAAACTTATCTTTTACCCAATTTGTGTTGAAAATGCAGGCAGAAGCAACAGCAGATGATATAGAATTACTGAAAAAGATTCAATCTCAATTATTAGTTCATAGACCTGCCCAATACATTATTGGGAACGCAGAATTTCATGGACATTCGTTCAAAGTAGATGAACGAGTGCTAATTCCCCGACCAGAAACCGAGGAATTGGTCAACCTTATCTTGTCTGAAAATCAAAATAGCAGTCTGAAAGTTTTAGATATTGGAACTGGAAGCGGAGTAATTGCTCTCTCTTTGGCTGCCGAGCGTGCGAATTGGCAGGTCACGGCTTCCGACATTTCCCAAGATGCTCTGGATTTGGCGCAAGAAAATGCAGAAGCAATTGATGTAGCGATTGATTTTGTTCAGTCTGATTGTTTTCAGGCAATTACAGGAAAGTATGATATTATTGTATCCAATCCGCCCTATATTTCAGAGACGGACAGAGAAGAAGTAGGACTAAATGTCCTTGCTTCAGAACCTCATCTTGCTCTTTTTGCTGAAGAAGACGGGTATGCTGTGTATCGAAAAATTGCTGAGAACGCCCAAAAACATTTGACAGAAAAAGGTAAAATCTATCTCGAAATTGGCTACAAACAAGGGGAACATGTAAAAGAACTATTTCAGTCTGCATTTCCAAAAATGAGAATTCGCGTCTTGCAAGATCAATTCGGAAAAGATAGAATGGTAGTGGTAGATAATGGATAAAATTGAGGAAATGCTGAGCAGCGGAGGAGCAGTCGTGCTGCCAACAGAGACTGTATATGGTTTATTTTGTAAGGCACTGGACGAGCAGGCCGTCAGTCATGTCTATGACTTAAAAGGCAGACCTCGCGAAAAGGCTTTGAATTTAAATGTTTCAAGCTTAGAAGAAATTTATCAATTTTCCAAACATCAGCCTCAGTATTTAAAAAAGCTCTATCAAGCCTTTCTACCCGGTCCTTTGACCATTATTTTACAAGCTAATGAACAAGTTCCCATTTGGGTAAATTCAGGTATGAAAACAATTGGTTTTCGTGTCCCTAGTCATCCTAAAACATTGGACTTGATTAGAAAATTTGGACCTCTCATTGGTCCGTCCGCAAATTTATCTGGAAAGAGTAGCGGAGTAAACTTCCAGCAAATTATGACCGATTTCAATCACGAAGTTCTTGGTATAGAAGATGATGCTTTTCTAACAGGACAGGATTCAACTATTTTGGATTTATCTGGTGAAACAGCATATATTCTACGCCAAGGTGCTGTCACTTGCGAAGAAATTCTCGCTAAAATTCCAGAAATTCACTTCTAAACCTTGACTAAATAGGTTTTAGACCCGCTTTAAGAGAAGGGAGACTCTTATGATTTTTGACCATAAAGACTATAAAGAATATGACGCTGAGCTTTGGGAAGCCATTGCTGCAGAAGAAAAACGTCAGCAAAACAATATTGAATTGATTGCTTCAGAAAATGTTGTTTCAAAAGCTGTTATGGCAGCACAAGGTTCTATTTTAACCAATAAATATGCCGAAGGTTATCCAGGCCGTCGCTATTATGGTGGTACGGACGTTGTGGATGTGATTGAAACTTTAGCGATTGAACGTGCTAAAGAAATCTTTGGAGCAAAATTTGCTAATGTTCAACCCCACTCAGGCAGTCAGGCGAATTGTGCGGCTTATATGGCCTTAATTGAGCCAGGCGACACAGTAATGGGAATGGATCTTGCAGCAGGCGGACATTTGACACATGGCGCAGCTGTTAGCTTCTCTGGAAAAACCTATAACTTTGTGCCTTATAATGTCGATCCTGAAACGGAACTTTTAGATTTTGATGCTATTTTGGCGCAGGCTAAAGAAGTCAAACCTAAATTGATTGTTGCAGGTGCTTCTGCCTATTCACATATTATTGATTTTGCTAAATTCCGTGAAATTGCAGATACTGTCGGAGCCAAACTCATGGTAGACATGGCTCATATTGCCGGTTTAGTTGCCGCTGGTTTGCATCCAAGTCCAGTACCGTATGCACATATTACGACAACTACCACTCATAAAACCCTTCGAGGACCTCGTGGTGGCTTAATTTTGACCAATGATGAAGAGTTAGCGAAAAAGATCAATTCCGCAATCTTCCCAGGAATTCAAGGAGGACCGCTAGAGCATGTCGTGGCGGCTAAAGCAGCTGCTTTTAAAGAAGTGTTGGATCCAGATTTCAAAGTTTATGCTCAGCAGATTTTGGATAACGCTAAGGCAATGGTTCAAGTATTCCAACAATATGGGAATTTCCGTGTTATTTCAGGTGGTACGGAGAATCATCTTTTCCTTGTGGATGTGACCAAAGTCGTTGAAAATGGGAAAGTCGCTCAAAACCTTTTGGATGATGTTCATATTACTCTTAATAAAAACTCTATCCCTTATGAAACCTTATCTCCATTTAAAACAAGTGGCATTCGTATTGGAACTGCAGCTATTGCAGCTCGTGGCTTTGGGGTAGCTGAAAGTACTAAAGTAGCAGAATTGATCATCAAGACTTTAGAGAATGCAAACAACGAAGCTGTTTTAGAGCAAGTCCGTGCAGAAGTTAAAGAATTGACCGATGCCTTTCCACTATATGAGGACTGAAATGGACATTTACGTAAAAAAAGCTATTATTCATCAATTTAGTCCATCAGACACCGACCTTCTTTTAGCAGATAAATATCTCAATATTACTCCTAAGATCGAAGAATATCTTCGCAAGAAGATTGAACGTGTCTATTCAGATGAGGCCAAAACAGGTATTTTTACCGAAGATAGTGTCTTTTTATCACATATTACAAAAGACCTTTTAGAAACCTCTGTCAGTATTGCCAATCTCTGGAAAGAGGAGTTTTCGGTGAGCGAAAATCAGAAAACCAATGATTTGATTTTTGTTCAATTTGATAAGGAAGGCGTGGAGCATTTTGCTTTTTTGCGGATTGCTCTGCGAGAAACACTCACTCACTTGGGTGGAGAAGTAGACAATCCTATCAAGATTACCCAGAACAATTTGCCGGGATTTGGTACAGGTGCCGATGAAGCCTTGGTTATCAATCTTCAATCACGTAAATACCATTTGATTGAAAAACGGATTAAATACAATGGTGCTTTTCTCAATTATTTTTCTGATAATCTGTTACAAGTCAATCCTAAAATTTCTCCTAAAAAATCTATCAAAGCCTTAGAAAAAACGGCTCAAAAAGTTGCAGAAAGTTTTAATCAGGATGATTTTCAATTTCAATCCAAGGTTAAATCGTCTATTTTCAAAAATTTAGAAGAAAATGATGAATTATCACCGGAAAAATTAGCAGATGACTTGTTTGATAACAATCTGACAGCTCGTTTGACTTTTATTGATCAGGTTAAGGAAACAATTCCAGAAACTGTTAAATTTGATGAAATTGATAGTAGTCGTCAGAAGAAAAAATTTGAAAACCAAAAGCTCTCTCTTTCAAATGGAATTGAGCTTATTGTCCCCAATAACATCTATCAAGATGCGGAATCCGTAGAATTCATACAAAACGAGAATGGAACCTATTCCATTCTCATCAAAAACATAGAAGATATTCAAAGTAAATAATGTTTAAAATTCTTAGAAAATTGATCCTTCTCATTCTTTTAATCTTTGTTGGTTACAAGCTTGTTCAAGTTCATCATGATGTCAAGCAAGTGATGACCTACCGTAGCTTAGTGAGAGAAGTGCTAGACGAGCAAGATACTGCAGCCAATGAGGAACTAGTCCTTGCTATGATTTATACTGAAACAAAGGGAAAAGTTTCTGATGTCATGCAATCTAGTGAAAGTGCGACGGGTCAGAAAAACTCTATTTTAGATAATAAAGAAAGCATTCGTCAAGGCGTTCAGACCCTATCCACGAATCTAAATGTAGCTCAAGAAAAGAAAGTAGACGTTTGGACCGCTGTACAAGCCTATAACTTTGGTCGCTCCTATATTGACTACATTGCAAAACACGGTGGCGAAAATACCCTTGGTTTGGCAAAAAAATACTCTAAAAATGTTGTTGCACCAAGTTTAGGAAATGTGACCGGCAAAACCTATCCTTATTACCATCCCATCGCCCTCCTTCATGGCTCTAAGCTCTATATCAATGGTGGGAATTATTATTACTCCCGACAAGTTCAGATGAATATGCACATCATGAAAGTGATGAATTGGTTTTAATAAATCAAAAGGTTAGAGAGCTTTGTTTTCTAACCTTTTTAGATTAGTAATAGAAAACAGCAAAAAGATTGTTTTTTCTAAATATTTAAAATATTTCATATTTCTACTTTTATTTTTAAAACGAGAGTGCTATAATAATCACGTAGAATTCTATAATAATCAAAACGGAAGGATTTGAAAATATGAATTTTTCAGGTAAAACAGCAATTGTTACCGGTGGTGCAAACGGAATTGGCAAAGAAGTAGTTCGCGGTATTGTTGAAGGTGGTGGTAATGTCATTATTGCCGACATCAATCAAGGAGCAGCTGAACGAGTGATTGCCGAATTTGGAGCAGAACACACGAGCTTTACTTATATGGATTTAGGAAATCATGAATCTATTGTAGAAGCAATGAACAAAATAATCGCAACAGCTGGTAAAATTGATATCTTAGTCAATTGTGCTGGTGTTATTAGTGCGAAACCATTTGAACAATTAACTTACGATGAATGGGAACGCACCATTCGTATTAACCTATCTGGTTGTTTTTCAACTATTAGTACTATTTTCCCACATTTTATTGAACAAAAGGGGGGAAGAATTGTTAATGTTTCCTCAGTAGCTGCAAAATTAGGCGGTGGTTTGCTTGGAACAGCTGCTTATGCGTCTTCTAAAGCTGGTTTGAACGGTCTTACAAAAGCAGTAGCAAAAGAAGGAGGCAAATATGGTATTGCATGTAATGCGGTTTGTCCTTCTTTTACACGAACGGATATGACTACTGTATTGTCAGAAGACCCTGAAAAGAGTCAGCGTGTCATCAACATGATTCCACTTGGACGTCGTGCAGAACCTGTTGAAATTGCTCAAATGATTCTTTTCTTTGCTAGTGACTTAGCCAGCTTCGTGTCTGGAGAAATCGGTGATTGTGATGGCGGTATCACGCTGGATGGCTAATTTTTTATCGAAAAGATGTATGGCATTCAAGCCTTGTTAAATAAAAACAAGGCTTGAATATATAGAGGAAATATGATTATGAAAATTTTTAATAAGAAAATTAAGATTCCTGGTGATACAATTATTGTTCCCATGTTTATCGGCTGTGTGATAAATACATTTTTCCCTCAAGTGTTGAAAATTGGAGGTTTTACAACCGCTATAGTTCAGGGAGCTGGTCCGCTCGTTGGAGCTTTTCTATTCTTTATAGGAGGAACAATCTCGTTAAAGAACACTCCAAAAGCTGTTGGGCGTGGAGCGGCTATTATCACATCTAAGATTGTCGTTTCAGTTGTTTTAGGTCTGTTGGTAGCAAAAGTCTTCAATGATAATTTTTTAGGTTTAAGTGCTTTGGCGATTATTGGAGCTATGTCTGTCGCTAATAACGCTATGTATGCTGGAATTGTAGAAGTTTACGGAAATGAAATTGATGCAGGTGCTGTTGGTATTACTACCTTAAGTGTTGGACCGATGGTGACAATGGCAGCTCTCAGTAGTGCTGGTCTTGCTAACATTTCTATTTGGAGTTTAGTAGGAACTATTTTACCACTTGTTTTAGGGATTGCATTAGGAAATGCTTTTCCATATATGAAAAAAGTTCTATCAAATGGTGTGACAGCAATTATTATCATTGTTGGATTCTGTTTAGGAGCCAACATGAGCTTTATGCAAATTATTCAAGGTGGTTTACCAGGTATTATACTCGGAATCATTACAACCTTAGTTGGAGGCTTCTTTGCTATTTTTGCAGATAAAGCTACAGGTGGATCAGGAATTGCTGGTGCAGCTATTTCAAGTACAGCAGCTAGTGCCATAGCTACTCCAGCAGCTTTATCGGCTGTAGATGCTTCCTTTAAAGCTGTTGAAGCTACAGCTACCACCCAAATAACAGCATCCGTTATTGTAACAGCGATTTTAACACCAATTTTGACAGCTTGGGTAGCTAAACGTGTAGATACTACAAAACAAGCGAAAACAATGAATTGATTTTAAAAGTTCACTTGTTGTTTGATGATAACGTTTAATAGTTTACTAAAGGGGAGTTTTTGGGACTTTCCTTTTTTACTATTCAACAAATCGCCTTAAATCCAAAACGTCATTTCAAACAAATCAATTGTCATTTATATTGTTACATGTTATACTTAAAAATATATCTCACAGAAAGAAAAGCTAAACATGATGAAGAAAATAGCCCTAATTACAGGAATTTTAACAATTTTGATTGCTATTTCTACTTTTTTATTTTACCGTGTCAATGCTGAAGGGAAATTAGACAGACAGAAGTATGTGCAATCAACTACTCCAACCCTATTCTTTCATGGTTATGGAAGTAGTGCCAATGCTGAGCGACACATGACGAATGCAGCAAAAAAAGCAGGAGTAACAAAAACAGTTATTCGAGCAAATGTTGATAGAAATGGTGCAGTTACGTTGAGGGGAGACATTCCCAAAGGCGCTATCAATCCAATCGTAGAAGTGAATTACGAAGACAATCGCAATCCTATTGATGTTGGACGATATGCAAAAGCTGTCGTCAGCAAGCTACAGGAAAAGTATGGCTTTACAAAAATGAATATGGTAGGTCATTCTTTAGGGAATATGTCGATTTTGTATTATCTTTTAGAACATGCTCAAGATGAGAACTTGCCACAGCTGCAAAAACAAGTGAATATTGCGAATTTTGCTGCCGGTTTAGAAGCTATGGGCTTACCAGCTGATGTAAAAGTAGATAAAACGACAGGGAAACCAAATCAAGTCACACAAACTTTCCAAAGATTATTGCCATTACGTGAAGTTTTTCCACAAAATCAAATTGACGTTTTGAATATCTACGGTGATTACAAAAATGGCTCAGATGGTTCCGTTTTAAATGCTTCATCTCGCAGCTTGAAATACTTGGTTGCCGATAATGCAAAATCTTATCAAGAAAAGAAAATCATAGGTAAATTAGCACAACATAGCCAATTACATGAAAATCCAGAAGTAGATAAAATACTAATTCAATTTTTGTGGGGAAAATAAGCTGATAAATTTAAAAGCCAAACTTCTTATTTCTTGAGGTTTGGCTTTTTTGTTTTTATTCCCACTCAACCGTTGCTGGTGGTTTGCTGGTGATATCGTAGACAATGCGGTTGACGTGATCTACTTCATTGACGATACGAACAGAGATTTTTTGTAGTACTTCCCAAGGGACTTTAGCAAAATCTGCTGTCATTCCATCAATAGAAGTAATAGCACGAATAGCAATGGTATAATCATAAGTTCGACCATCACCCATAACACCTACTGAACGAACACCGGTATTTACAGTGAAGTATTGCCAGATATCACGATCGAGTCCAGCTTTCACGATTTCTTCACGGAGAATGGCGTCGGATTCACGTACAGTTGTGAGTTTTTCTTCTGTAATTTCACCCATAATGCGAATAGCAAGTCCTGGACCTGGGAATGGCTGACGCCAAACGATTTCATCCGGCATACCAAGTTCTGTACCAAGTGCACGAACTTCGTCTTTATAAAGTGTATTGAGTGGTTCAATCAGTTTGAACTGCATGTCTTCGGGAAGTCCACCGACGTTATGGTGCGATTTGATTGTTTGGGCAGTATCAGTACCAGACTCAATCACATCAGTATAAAGTGTTCCTTGTGCGAGGAATTTTACATCTTTCAGTTTGCTGGCTTCATCATCAAAGACATAGACAAATTCATTGCCGATGATTTTACGCTTTTGCTCTGGATCAGAAACACCAGCTAATTTATCAAGGAAACGTTTAGCAGCGTCTGCTTTGATGATATTAAGACCGAATTTCCCGCCAAGAGAATCCATGACTTGATCTGCTTCGCCCTTACGGAGCAATCCATGATCTACAAAGATACAGATAAGCTGGTCTCCGATAGCTTTTTGAAGGAGAACGCCAACAACTGATGAATCAACGCCGCCTGAGAGCCCAAGAAGAACACGTTTATCGCCAACTGTTTCTCGAATTCGCTTGATTTGCATTTCAATAAAGTTATCCATTGACCAGTTGCCTTTGGCGCCACAAATATTCAAAGCAAAATTGCGTAGAATGTCATACCCATAAACAGAATGACGTACTTCAGGGTGAAATTGAATGCCATAAATCTGCTTTTCAGGTTGCTCAATAGCTGCAAATGGACAATCAGCAGAAGTTCCAGTTCGTACGAATCCTTGAGGAATTTCGGTAACAGCATCTCCGTGACTCATAAGAACGATTTGTTTTTCAGGAGTGCTTGCAAAAAGCTGTGAATCAGTATGAATAAGCTCTGATTGCCCATACTCACGGTTTCCGGCATTTCCAGCAGGTACAACTTTCCCACCTAATTTGTGAGTCAAAAGCTGCATTCCATAACAAATTCCTAGAATTGGAATACCCAATTCTAAAATTTCAGGGTCAAGATCAAATGAGCCTTCTTCATAGACAGAATTTGGTCCACCAGACAGGATAATTCCGACCGGATTTATCTCACGAACTTCAGCGGCTGTGATTTTATTGCTTTTTAGCTCAGAAAAAACACCAATCTCCCGAATACGGCGTGAGATGAGCTGATTATATTGGCTGCCATAATCCAATACAATGATTCTTTCAATATCTTGCAATTCAGTTGTAGTTGCCATTTCTTTCCTTTCTCAAATGAAACTTCTTTGTTTATTCTAACACAAAATAGAGACTTTTTCCAATAACATTAAGTAGCGATTGACTTTTATTTCAATTGATAATACAATGAAGAGAGGAAACCATTCTTGAAAGGGGTTACTATGCTTCCAGCCTATATTAAAATTCACGATCAAATAAAAAAAGAAATTGACGAGGAAATTTGGAAAATCGGGCAACGTCTGCCAAGCGAGCGCGATTTAGCTGAACAATTTGAAGTTAGTCGCATGACACTTCGTCAGGCAATCACTCTTTTAGTAGAAGAAGGAGTGCTGGAACGTCGTATGGGAAGTGGTACATTTGTAGCCAGTACGCGAGTTCAAGAAAAGATGCGCGGCACAACCAGCTTTACAGAAATCATCAAATCCCAAGGCAAGACACCTTCAAGCCAACTGATTTCTTACCGTCGAACACTGCCAAGTAAAGAAGAGGTCGAAAAATTAGGAATTGAAAAGACGGAAAATGTTGTCCGAATGGAGCGGGTACGGTATGCAGATAATATTCCCGTAGTTTATGAAGTCGCTTCCATTCCAGAGAAATTCATCAAAAACTTTAATAAAGAAGAAATTACGAAGCATTTTTTCCAAACCTTGCAAGAGCACGACTATAAAATCGGAAAATCTCAACAGACCATTTATGCTCGTCTTGCCAAAGAAAAGATTGCACATTATCTAGAAATCCCTAGAGGACATGCCATTCTTGGTTTGACACAGATTTCTTATTTTGACAACGGTACCGCTTTTGAATATGTTAAAAGTCAATATGTGGGAGAACGGTTTGAATTTTATTTGGAAAACAATTGATTTGTTTTACATAATTTTATATACGTAAATACCCTTGCTGATTTAAGAGTGTTTTTTAGTGAGTAAAACTCTTCGCTAGTAGAGTTTATCTGTATTTTTTGATATAATATTTTTTATGGAAATTGAAAAAACCAATCGAATGAATGCTCTTTTTGAGTTTTATGCAGCACTTTTAACAGATAAGCAAATGAATTATATTGAGCTTTATTATGCAGATGATTATAGTCTAGCTGAGATTGCTGAAGAATTTCAAGTTAGTCGTCAGGCTGTTTATGACAATATCAAACGAACAGAAAAGATTCTCGAAGACTACGAAATGAAACTGCACATGTATTCAGATTATATCGTCAGAAGTCAGATTTTTGATCAAATAATGGAAAAGTATGCAGATGACACCTATTTACAAGAGCAAATTTCGATTTTATCCAGTATTGACAATCGAGAATAGTGAATTGTCGACTCAAAAATACCAAAAATCAATAACCAATACATAGAAATTAACTAGGAGAAATAAAATTTATGGCATTTGAAAGTTTAACTGAACGTTTACAGAACGTTTTTAAAAATCTGCGTCGCAAGGGCAAAATTTCAGAGAGTGATGTTCAAGAAGCGACCAAAGAGATTCGTTTGGCACTCTTGGAAGCCGATGTAGCTTTGCCAGTTGTTAAAGACTTTATCAAGAAAGTTCGTGAGCGCGCTGTCGGACACGAAGTCATTGATACACTAAATCCTGCTCAACAAATCATCAAGATTGTTGATGAAGAATTGACCGCTGTATTAGGCTCTGATACGGCAGAAATTATCAAATCTCCAAAAATCCCGACTATTATCATGATGGTCGGTCTTCAAGGTGCTGGTAAGACTACGTTTGCCGGAAAGTTGGCTAATAAACTCAAGAAGGAAGAAGGCGCTCGTCCTTTAATGATAGCTGCTGATATTTATCGTCCGGCGGCCATTGACCAGCTTACAACTCTCGGTCAGCAAATCGATGTACCAGTCTTTTCACTAGGCACAGAAGTACCAGCAGTAGAGATTGTTCGTCAAGGTCTGGAGCAAGCCAAGGCTAATCACAATGACTATGTGCTGATTGATACAGCTGGTCGCCTGCAAATCGATGAAAAGCTCATGAATGAGCTGCGCGATGTCAAAGCACTGGCTCAACCAAATGAAATCCTCTTGGTTGTAGATGCTATGATTGGTCAAGAAGCCGCCAATGTAGCTCGCGAATTCAACGCTCAGTTGGAAGTGACTGGGGTTATTCTGACTAAGATTGATGGCGATACACGTGGCGGTGCAGCTTTATCTGTCCGTCAAATTACTGGTAAACCAATCAAGTTCACTGGTACTGGTGAAAAGATTACCGATATTGAAACTTTCCACCCAGATCGGATGTCTAGCCGTATTTTGGGCATGGGAGATATGTTGACCTTGATTGAAAAAGCTTCTCAGGAGTATGATGAGCAAAAATCGCTTGAGATGGCTGAAAAAATGCGAGAAAACACCTTTGATTTCAACGATTTCATTGACCAGCTGGATCAAGTACAAAATATGGGACCAATGGAAGATTTGTTAAAGATGATTCCTGGCATGGCTAACAATCCTGCTATGAAGAATTTTAAGGTAGATGAAAACGAAATCGCCCGCAAACGTGCCATTGTTTCATCTATGACACCTACCGAACGGGAAAATCCCGACCTCCTTAATCCAAGTCGTCGCCGTCGGATTGCTGCAGGATCTGGTAATAGCTTTGTCGAAGTCAACAAATTTATCAAAGACTTTAACCAAGCGAAACAAGTCATGCAAGGTGTCATGTCTGGTGATATGAATAAAATGATGAAGCAAATGGGACTCAATCCTAACAATTTACCAAAAAATATGCCAAATATGAACGGTATGGATATGTCAGCCCTTCAAAATATGGACATGTCTGCTCTAGGAGGTGCTGGAAATCCTGACATGAGCCAGATGTTTGGTGGCGGACTTAAAGGAAAAATTGGTGAATTTGCAACCAAACAAGCCATGAAACGCATGGCAAATAAAATGAAAAAGGCCAAGAAAAAGCGGAAATAAACAAACGCAAAAAACAAGTCGCTTAATTTAAAGGAACGGCTTGTTTTTTTGTATAATTGCAATCATTGAATAGGAGATATTGTATAAAACTTTCTCTAACATCTTTCCGAAAAACTATAATTTTCTTGAAAAAAATACAGGAGTGTGCTATACTTCTATTATAGAAAATGATGGAGAATATCTTAATGAAACGTGAAATACTGTTAGAAAGAATTGAAAAACTAAAAGCTATCATGCCTTGGTACATTTTGGAATACTATCAGTCTAAATTGACTGTTCCATACAGTTTTACAACCTTATATGAATACCTCAAAGAATATAATCGTTTTTTTCATTGGATTTTAGACTCTGGAATTGCTGATGGGTCACAGATTGCAGAAATTCCTCTGTTAGTATTGGAAAATATGACTAAAAAAGACATGGAAGCGTTTATTCTTTACTTACGGGAGCGTCCATTGCTTAACGCTAATACCACGCAAAACGGAGTATCTCAAACCACTATTAATCGCACTCTTTCTGCTCTCTCTAGCCTTTATAAATATTTAACTGAAGAGGTGGAAAATGAGAATGGGGAACCTTATTTCTATCGTAATGTCATGAAAAAAGTGTCTACTAAGAAAAAGAGAGAGACTTTAGCTGCGCGCGCTGAAAACATCAAACAAAAACTCTTTTTGGGCGAAGAAACTGAACAATTTTTAAATTATATTGATGATGAATACCCTAAAAATTTATCAAATCGGGCTCTCTCCTCTTTTGACAAAAATAAAGAGCGAGATTTGGCAATCATAGCACTGCTTCTTGCATCTGGTGTTCGTCTATCCGAGGCAGTAAATCTTGATTTGAAAGACCTAAATCTCAAAATGATGGTCATTGAAGTTACTCGTAAGGGCGGGAAAAGAGATTCTGTCAATGTTGCAGCTTTTGCCAAAGCTTATTTGGAAAGGTACCTGGAGGTTCGCTCTAAACGTTATAAAGCTGAAAAATCAGACACTGCCCTATTTTTGACAGAATATAGAGGTGCTCCTAACCGGATTGATGCTTCTAGTGTAGAAAAGATGGTTGCTAAGTATTCTGAAGATTTCAAAGTTCGAGTGACACCTCACAAACTCCGCCATACGCTGGCTACTCGACTTTATGATGCTACTAAATCTCAAGTTTTGGTCAGTCATCAGCTAGGACATGCCAGTACTCAAGTTACAGACCTCTACACCCATATTGTTAATGACGAACAAAAAAATGCATTGGATAATTTATGATTTTTACATATTTAAACTTATGTAAAATATTCTCCTTGAAAATAAACCAAAAACAACTGACTCTAATTAATAATGTAAGAGAGTCAGTTGTTTTTTTATCCCACAATCGCTTCTGCAATTTCTTCTTGGCTAATTCCAGCGAAATAGCGAGCAATATCCAGGTTTTCAAGAGCTTTTAAAACGTCCTCGCGCTCATACTTGACGCCTTTCAAAGCTTTTTCTACTGCTACTACGTCCTCGATACCAAAGAAGTCGCCGTAAATTTTAATATTTTCAATCTTCGACTCAACAACATTGGCAAAGATTTCGACCTTACCACTAGTAAACTTGGTACCACGATGAACATTGTACTCTGGCGATTTGCCATAATTCCAATCCCAAGTAGCAAATTTAGTTTCCTTGATATGGTTGATTTCATCTAGTTCATCATCGGAGAAGACATATTCTGTCATTTCTGGATATTCTTTCTTCATATAGTCTAGCAGGAGATCACGAAATTGCTCGACGGTAATCTTTTCAGGCAATTCATCAACGATATTGGTTACACGAGCGCGAACAGATTTGACTCCTTTGGACTCAAACTTATCTTTGGAAACTTTTAAGGCATTCACCAAGACAGATAACTCTACGTCAAACAGCAAGCAACCGTGATGCATGATTCGACCATTGATATAAGCCTGAGCATTGCCACAGAATTTTTTTCCGTCAATTTCCAAATCGTTGCGCCCTGTAAATTCTGCTTTTACACCTAATTCTTCCAAAGTCTTGATGACCGGAATAGAGAAGCTCTTAAAATCAAAGGCTTTGTTCTCAGTTTCTTTGGAAATGATGGTGTAGTTGAGATTGTTATAGTCATGATAGACAGCTCCGCCTCCACTGATACGACGAACAACCTCAATGCCATGCTCTCGGACATAGTCACGATTGATTTCTTCAATGGTATTCTGATGACGTCCGACAATGATAGAGGGTTTATTAATCCAAAGCAAGAAAATCATATCTTCATCAAGGAGATGCTTGAAGGCATACTCCTCAAGAGCAATGTTGAAAGCTGTATCGTAACTATTATTGATAATGTATTTCATAGTGCCTCTTATCTTTTCTTAGGAGCATGAATTGCCATGCCGAGTACGTCTGCAAATGCTTCGTACATAACTTCTGAAAATGTCGGATGACCGTGAATGGTTTTGAGCATTTCTTCTACCGTGATTTCCATTTCAATGATAGTAGAAGCTTCATTGATTAACTCAGCTGCTGCAGGGCCGATAATGTGAACACCGAGAACTTCTCCGTATTTCTTATCAGCAATCACTTTGACAAATCCTTGAGCAGCATCAGATGCAATTGCTCGTCCGTTTGCTGCGAAGTTGAATTTGCCGATAGCTATATCGTATTTTTCGCGAGCTTGTTCTTCAGTCAGACCGACTGCCGCAACTTCTGGCAAAGTGTAAATAGCTGCTGGAGTTAGATTTAATTTAGCAACTACGTGATTGCCTTTGAGAGCATTCTCTGCAGCTACTTCCCCCATACGAAAAGCTGCATGCGCCAACATCTTGGTACCGTTAATGTCTCCGGGCGCGTAAATTCCTGAAACAGAAGTTTCCATATATTCATTGACCTTGATACGACCGCGGTCTAGTTCAAAGTCAACCTCGCCAATGCCTTCCAAATCAGGCACGCGTCCGATAGAAAGCAAAGCTTTATCAGCTATGATATCTTCCTTTCCTGCAACTTTGATGCAGAGCTTGCCATTTTCTTCGACAATTTCTTCCAGCTTGGTCTCTGTCAAAATGGTCATGCCCTTGCGCTCCAAGATCAAGCGAAGGTTCTTAGATACTTCCGTATCCATAGCTGGAACAATCCGATTCATCATCTCAATGACCGTTACTTTGGAGCCAAAGGTCATGAAAGCCTGTCCTAGCTCAATACCAACAACGCCACCACCAATGATTACTAAACTTTCTGGAACTTCCTTCATATCCAGGATATCATCGCTAGTCATAACAAGTGGTGATTCCATACCTGGAACGTTAATCTTGCTGACTTTTGATCCACCAGCTAAGATAATCTTCTTGGTCTCAAGAAGTTCAGCACCATTCACCAAGACATTCTTATCTTTGGTAATGGTACCAATTCCTTTGTGAACATCAACACCGTAGCTGCGAAGCAGACCTGCAACGCCTCCGACAAGTGTATTGACAACCTTGTTTTTGGTTTCCAGGACTTTATCCATATTGACGGTAAAGTTTGGATTTTCAATGATAATACCGCGGTTTGCCGCATGGCTTAGGCTTTCAATAATTTCTGCATTGTGAAGATAGGTCTTAGTCGGGATACAGCCACGGTTGAGGCAGGTTCCACCTAGTTCAGATTTTTCAACAAGAGCAATCTTGCCTCCTAATTGAGCTGCTTTAATCGCTGCTACATAGCCAGCTGGTCCGCCACCAATAACCACAATATCATAAGCGTCATCACTCTTATTATCGTCGTTAGAAGTTATGGCTGCAGTTGGTGTTGAACTAGCATCTGAAGCAGCCACAGCAGTCGGAATATTTTCTCCTTCTTCGCCCAGATAACCGATAACTTCCGTTACAGGAACAGTCTCACCGTCCCCTTTTAAGATAGCAATCAGATAGCCGTCTTCTTCTGCTTCTAATTCCATACTGACTTTATCTGTCATGATTTCCAGAAGGATTTCTCCTTCTTTTACAAATTCGCCAACTTTTTTATTCCATTGAACAATCTGTCCTTCTGTCATATCAACGCCGGCTTTTGGCATAATTACTTCTAAGGCCATATTTTTATTTTCCTCTCATTTAAACTTTCTCTTATACCAACATTGAAATCGGGTCTTCAATTAGTGTTTTCAGGTCTTTCATGAATTTAGCACCTGCCATGCCGTCCACGACTCGGTGGTCAATGGTTAATCCAAGACTCATGATTGGTCGAATCACAATTTCTCCGTTTACTACGACTGGTTTTTCAATGGTTGAGCTAACTCCCAAAATCGCAGAATTGGGCTGATTGATAATTGGTCCGAAAGATTGAACACCAAACATTCCTAGATTGCTAATCGTAAAAGTTGAGTTTTGCAATTCGCTTGGCGCTAATTTCCCGTCTAAAGTTCGACCAATCACATCCTTGAAGGCAACGACTAACTCAGACAGACTCATTTTTTCGGCATTGTAAACCACCGGTGTCATAAGCCCGTTGTCCATACCAACAGCCATAGCCAGATTGACATAATTGTGCATGATAATGGTTTGCCCATCTTCTGTCAGAGACGAATTGAGATAAGGGTGCTTCATCAAAGTTTTGACAACAGCCATAGAAAGTAAATCCGTGACCGTGATTTTCTTTCCTGTCGCTTCCATGATTGGCTCTAAAACCTTTTTGCGTAGTGCCAACAATTCTGTCATATCTACATCATAGTTGAGAGTAAAAGTTGGCGCTGTCAGATAAGAATCCACCATTCGTTTTGCAATGACCTTCCGCATTGGCGTCATTGGAAGGCGTTCAATTTCTCCATAAGGAGTGATGTTGTCAGGTATTTCTTCCGCTTTCTCAATCTGAGCAGGTGACTTGATGCTGTCTGAGTCAACATTTTCAGGAAGCAAAGTCAGAACGTCCTTCTTCATAATCTTGCCGCGAACACCTGTCCCTTGGATTTCCTGCCAAGCGATATTATTTTCTTCTGCAATACGTTTTGCAAGGGGCGTAATTTTCACAATATTGAATTCTCGATAACTTTCGATATCTTCTTTATGAACTCGTCCCTTTGCGCCAGTACCAGATACGTCATAGAGATTGATACCCAAGTCATCTGCTAATTTTCTAGCAGCAGGGGTCGCTCTTAACTTATCATCAGTCATAGCTTCTCCTATTTCTTTTTTTATTGATTGTTCTTTAATCTTGAGCTATTTTTGTTTTTGCATAATTTTAGTTATGTGAAATATTGTAATCAATATCAATTTCAGTTTTATTCTTTATTGTAAGTCTTACGAATAGCATCTTTGATACTTTCAACTGTCGGAATCATGGCGTTTTCAAGATTCTGGGCGTAAGGCATGGGGACATCTTCACCAGCACAGCGGCGAATTGGTGCATCCAAATAGTCAAATGCCTCTGATTCGGAAATGATAGCAGAAATTTCACCGATATAACCACTAGTTTTGTGGGCATCATTAACCAGAACGACTTTTCCTGTTTTCTTGACTGAGTTGATAATGATATCCTTGTCCAGAGGCACCAAAGTACGTGGATCCACCACTTCTACCGAAATGCCTTCTTCTGTCAATTCTTCAGCTGCTTGCATAACCCTGCGGAGCATTTTTCCATAGGTCACAACTGTCACATCCGTCCCCTCTTTTTTGATGTCACCAACACCGAGAGGGATTGTATAATCAGGATCAAGCGGAACTTCGCCTTTTTGGTTGAATTCTGACTTGTACTCAAGAATAATAACAGGATTGTTGTCGCGGATTGAGGATTTCAACAAGCCTTTCATATCTGCAGGAGTTCCAGGTGCAACAACCTTTAAACCCGGAATGTGTGTGAACCAAGATTCCAAAGATTGTGAGTGTTGAGCAGCTGATCCGACACCATTTCCAGCTGCGCAGCGAATTGTCATCGGAACTTGACCTTTGCCACCAAACATATAACGAGTCTTAGCGGCTTGGTTGACAATTGCATCCATGGCAATGACAGAAAAATCCATAAAAGTCATATCTACAATTGGGCGTAGCCCAGTCATGGCCGCTCCTGCTGCGGCTCCTGAAATAGCTGCTTCAGAAATTGGACAATCACGTACTCGTTCTGGACCGAATTCTTCTAACATTCCGACGGATGTTCCGAAATCTCCTCCGAAAATACCGACATCTTCTCCCATTAACAACACATTTTCATCAAGACGCATTTCCTCAGACATGGCAAGGATAATGGTGTCACGGAAGGACATTGTTTTTGTTTCCATTATTGTTCAATCTCCTCTCTTAGTCCGCGTAAATATCTTCAAAAGCTGATTCAAGCGGTGGAAATGGACTTTCCTCTGCAAATTTTACAGATGCTTCCACTGCTTCTTTAACCTCTGCTTGGATAGCTTCTAACTCTTCATCGCTTGCAATCTGATTTGCTAGCAAGTATTTACGAAGATTTTCAATTGGGTCTTTTTTCTTCCATTCTTCTACCTCTTCGCGCGTCCGATATTTACCTGGGTCAGAAGATGAATGTCCCAACCAACGATAGGTTACGCTCTCAATCAAGACAGGTCCTTTACCACTGCGAACATATTTAATAGCTTTTTGAAAGCCCTCATAGACCTCAATAACGTTGTTCCCGTCTGGGATAAACATGCCAGGAATACCATAAGCGGCACTCCGCTCGTGAATGTGCTCTATATTGGTCATTTTCTTAATATCCGCAGAAATACCATAGCCATTATTGATACAATAAAAAATCACTGGTAACTTCCAAATAGAAGCCATATTAACCGCTTCATGAAAAACACCTTCGTTCGTTGCTCCGTCACCAAAGAAACAGACAACAATCTTTCCCGTATGATGCATTTGCTGAGTAAGGGCGGCACCTACCGCAATCCCCATGCCTCCGCCAACGATACCATTTGCTCCTAAGTTTCCAGCATCCAAATCAGCAATGTGCATGGAGCCACCTTTTCCTTTGCAGGTGCCGTTGTATTTGCCCATGATTTCTGCCATCATGCCGTTCAGGTCAATTCCTTTGGCAATCGCCTGACCATGACCACGGTGGTTAGAAGTAATCAAATCATCAGGATTGAGGGCCAGCATAGCTCCAACGCTAGCTGCTTCTTCTCCGACAGAAAAGTGAGTCATGCCTGGCACTTTCCCCTTTTTTACGAGTTGAGCAATTTTTAAGTCCATCCGACGGATCTCTTCCATCTTACGAAACATCTCTAGTAAAAGATTTTTATCTAAAGTTGACATAGTCAAGCCTTTCTATGAGTGTAATTCTATAATTTCATTCTATACAAACTAAAAAATACTGTCAAAATTTATGCTTGAACAATTTCACAAAGAAAAATCAGCTAACCTTGCTGGCAAGCTGATTTGAATTGACTAAATAAAAATTTCACAAATGGGTATTTCTACTTTTTCCCAAAATCCTCTATCATTTGATCGATTTCCGAACGACTTGATGTTGTCAAAATATAATGAACATCTCCTTGTAAGTCTGCAAATGCCTTTGGCATGATTTTGACTGCTTTTAATTTATCGCCGTACTTTGTACGCAATTCTTCTTCTGAATACACATAATTTGATGTTGAACGGCGTGAAGTAACCAAGCCATATTGTGCTTCGACTTGAGGTTGTGGGAAGGGGTCCCCATTCACAATATCTGCATATCCACGATAAAGGTCAATGGAGTGAGCAAAGTTATACAAATCAATCGTAAAAGCACCTGCTGGACGATTATTGTATTCTATGGCAATATAATCATCTCCGTCACGGAATAATTCAATATGGAAGAAACGTTCTTTCATGCCAAACGCTTTAATAATAGCTTCCCCATATTGACGTAATTTTGGATCCATATCTTTTATAATATAATATGAGTTTTCATAATGATTCAAAACTAAGTCTAAAGGGGTATAAGCATAGTCAAAAGTCGTTGAAAACACAATATTTCCGTTTGAATCGAGTAATCCGTCAAACGTGCAAATTTGTCCAGAATCAACGAATTTTTCAAAGAAATAAACGGTTTGCTTATCCCACTCTTGTTTAAATTGTTCAACATCTTCAGTGGTTTCCAATTTATAAGTTCCGGCTGCGCCAACTCCATTATCTGGCTTCGCAATCAATGGAAGTCCAATTTTACTGACAGCCATGTCAACTGCCTGCAAGGTTTTTACAATTTGACCAGGAACGACAGGAACACCAGCTTTTTTAAAGAGCTTCTTCATTTCGGACTTAAATTTTGTCTTTTTCAAGTCTTTTGGTTTTGGTCCTACAACATTAAATTGTTCACGCAATTTTGCGTCTTGATCCAACCAATATTCATTGTGTGACTCAATGCGGTCAATTGGTCCGTGCTTGTAAAAAAGGAAAGCTACAGCACGTTTAACTTCATCGAGATTTTCTAGATTTTCCACACGAAAATATTCTGTTAAAGCATTTTTCAAAGGTTGATCTAATTGATCATAAGGCTCTTGCCCAATCCCTAAAACAGTAATTCCTTTGTTAGCAAGTTCAACGGTAAATTGTTGAAAATTTTGTGGATAATAAGGTGAAATAACGATATAATTCATAATATTGTTTCCTTTCTAATCATAGATTTAATTGACTTAGAAAATACGGCATTTGCTTGCGCCACCAAATCCAGTCATGCGAAACATCATATCCCCATTCAGCAAACCATGCAGGAATGTTCTTATGCTCGAAGGCTTCTTTTAAGGTGTAGAAAGAAGGTAGTCCATCCTGCTCCCATGCACCAAGTCCTGTACAGACAATGATATCAGCATTGCGATAGTGGTCAATAAACCAGCCATCGTTTTGATTCCAAATATAATCTGCTGGTGAATTTTGATAAATTGCTTCATCATCCAAACAATCACCAACAAAGAAGCGAGCATCGTAAACCCCGCTCAGTGCAATGACTTTATTGAAGACATCGGGGTGCTGGAGAAAGAAATTAACAGCATGATAGGCTCCCATAGAGCAACCTGTTGTCATCATCGGATCAAACCAACCTGTTTTATGCTTGATAAAAGGAATAGCTTCCTCAATGACATAGTGCTCATAAGCTCGGTGCATTTCTGCGCGGTCGTGAGGAGCTTTCCAATCAGCCAACCAGCTTTCACTATCTACACTACTCAAAGTGAAAAATTGAATTTTTCCTGTTTCGATAAACCATGAACAAGCCTCAATCATACCAAAATCTGCATATTCATTGTGACTGCCACCAGACGAAGCAAAAACGACTACAGGCATTCCAGCGTGCCCATAACGATTCACATACATTTCACGGTTTAAATGACCGCTCCAATGACTTAAAAACTCAACATGCATATAAATTCTCTCCTCATATTCTTAATTAATTTATTTACCATTTTTCGCTAAAGAAGCGAAGGCAATCAGGTAAATGCTCAGCCCAAGCCATTTCATTGTGTTCTGCCCCAGCTTGGATATGAAACAACAGATTTTCCAAATCCAAACCGCCCGCTATTAACTGACGGAAGTAGGTTACTGACGAATCAATATAAGCTTGCTTGATATTACCAGCCATCAAGGTTTTATCCGTATCATCGGCTTCTTCCGTTCCGACATAAATATAAATCCGCTGATCTGCTAATAAGTTATGGCGTTCTATATAACGATTGAACGCTTCCTGATGCAGCCAGTTTGCAGATGAGAAAACACCCAAGCAGCCAATTTGCTCTTGGTATTCAATTCCCATAAACTGCGTAATGTTTCCGCCTAAAGAAGAACCAACCATAGCCGTGTGCGCTCGGTCTGATTTGGTACGATAATGCTCGTCAACAAAGGGTTTAACAACTTCCATGACAAACTCCGCATACTCTGTCCCCTTGCCGCCAAATTGCATACCTGGAATAGTTGATTCTTGATATTTCCATGCAGAATACTCATTCATTCGATTAAAACCGTCATTGTCAATCGCCACCACAATCATTTTTTCAATGTCGGGATTTCTCTTAATCGTTGGAATGATTTTCCAAGAATGACCACTAAAAGACTCTTTGCTATAAAGGACATTTTGACCGTCATGAAAATAAACTACAGGATAGTATTTCTGAGTATCTTGCTCATAATTTCTAGGGAGTAGCACTCGAACACGGCGCTTTTGTTTGCTATAAGGCACTTCTAATGCATGTTCTCTTACTTCAAGGTAAAAATAGGATTGATTCATTATCAGAAAACTTTCTATTTTCAAAATTTTTATCTATTATATCATAAAAGTATTAAAAAAGTTAGGAATTTCCTAACTTTTTTAATACTTTTATAACAAATTATCATTATTTCTATCCTTTCCAAAAGAAAACTAGAGATTTTGATAATTTTCGATAGCTTGTAGCGCTCGTTCTGCTATTTTTTCATAGCGTTCTTTTTTGTCTCGAATGCGTGGACCGTCCAACTCCTTGATAATTCCAAAATTGACATTCATTGGCTGGAAATGCTTGCTATCAGCACGCGTGATATAATGAGGTAAGCTTCCAATAGCAGTTGCTTCTGGAAAGACCAGGGCTTCTTCTCCATTGAAAAGTCTAGCTGCATTGATACCGGCTACCAGCCCGGACGCGGCAGATTCTACATACCCTTCTACACCGGTCATCTGACCTGCAAAAAAGATATTCTCTTGTTTTTTAGACTGGAACGTCTGTGTCAGGAGATTTGGTGAATCCATGTAAGAATTGCGGTGCATAACTCCATAGCGGACAAATTCTGCATTTTCCAATCCCGGAATCATCCGAAAAACGCGCTTCTGTTCACCCCATTTTAGGTGTGTTTGGAAACCAACAATATTATAAAGGCTTCCAGCTGCATTGTCTTGACGAAGCTGAACGACTGCATAGGGTGTCTTAAATTCACCGTCACGAGGTCCTTTATAGTCATCTGGGTATTCCAAACCAACTGGCTTCATAGGACCGTAGAGCATGGTTTTTATTCCTCTTTTTGCCATCACCTCAATCGGCATACAGCCTTCAAAGTATTTTTCTTTTTCAAAGCTATTTAACGGTGCTTCCTCGGCATTTACCAAAGCGTCATGAAAAGCCATAAACTCACTCTTAGTCATAGGAGCATTGAGATAAGCAGCCTCTCCCTTGTCATAGCGAGATTTGAGGTAAACTTTCTCCATGTCAATTGTATTGACATCTACAATCGGTGCTGCTGCATCATAAAAGTAAAATCCAGCTCCACCATTTAGCTCGTGAATCTTTTCAGCGAGTGTATCACTTGTCAAAGGTCCCGTCGCAATAACAGTAATCGTATCATCAGGAATTTTGGTGATTTCCTCACGAATAACTTCGATTAAAGGGTGGTTTGTCACCTCATCAGTCACCATTTGTGAAAAGCCGTCACGGTCAACTGCTAATGCTCCTCCAGCAGGAACACGCGTAGCTTCTGCTGCTCGCATAATGATGGAATCCAAACGGCGCATTTCTTCTTTTAACAAACCAACTGCATTCGTTAGCGAATCCCCCCGTAGAGAATTCGAGCAGACTAGCTCTGCAAAATCACTAGTCTTATGTTGCGGAGTAGATTTCACTCCTCGCATTTCATACAGCTTAACAGGAATACCGCGTTTAGCAATTTGATAAGCTGCCTCGCTACCTGCAAGACCAGCTCCAATAACATTAATATAAGATTGAGACAATAGACCAATACCTCTTCGGGAGTAAACTCCCACAAATCTTTCTAATTATTCTTTACCATTATAACAGAAAAAGCCCCTACTGACGAGCGAGACTTTCTACAATGATTATGCTAGTCACTAGATAAAAACAGTTTTATCAACTGACAGTTCTTAATCAAAGAACACTTCTTCTATCTATTGATTTAAAAAGTTTTCTAAATAGGCAATTTTAGCAAAATCTTTATCATTATTTTGTTCATTTCGATAAGAATCTTGCGAAGAAGCCTGATAAATCTTGAGATACTGCTCCGCATTTGGCAAAAAATAAATTGCTCCTGCCGTTTGATGTTTCTCTAATTCATCTAAAGGAATCCCAGCAAAGTCTTCCAAAGTATTCATCCCACCGAATTCGACTGATAAATCGTCCTTTTGAAATTCATGCTCGTGCAGATCTACTAAGTGATAACCCAATCGGTTCATAATCATTTCAATCTTTTCAAAATCATAAATTCGCTCCTCATCAGGAGCCCCCCAACCTCTTGGGTCTCCCGGCACATGAATATCAATATCTCGCACTTGCCAATCTCGACCAGTTACCTGTTCAAGTCCTAATGAGCCCATAAGAAGAGGAGTGATTTCGATTTTGTTCAACTCTCTTGTAATTTTTAAAAATTCATCAAATTTCTCTTTCATACAGTTCCCTTTGCTATATGTAAAGAAAGTTTACATAAAGTAAATTATGTAAACATCTTTAATTCATTTTACTTTTTCTTCTTCATAGTCACCATTACTGCAGACAACTTGTTTGCCACCACCGCGAACCTTCTTTTCTACAAGATACTGACCACATTTCGGACAAGAGCGACCGACTGGTTTATCCCAAGAAGTAAAGTCACAATCTGGGTAGCGATTGCAGCCATAGAAAAGGCGATTGCGTTTGGTTTTACGCTCAATGATTTGCCCTTTGTGACACTTAGGACACTCTACACCGATTTCTTTGACAATCGCTTGAGTATGACGACAGTCAGGAAAATTGCTACATGCATAGAATTTACCATAGCGGCCCAATTTGATAACCATAGGACTTCCACAGACTTCACAGTCAAATCCAGCAGGTTCATCTTTGATTTGAATTTTTTCCATTTCAGTTTCTGCTTTTGCGACTTCTTTTTCAAACGGCTTATAAAATTCATCAATGACCTTTTGCCATTGCTCTTTTCCTACTTCGACATCATCTAGCTTAGCTTCCATATCAGCGGTAAATTTCACATTGACAATATCTGGGAAAAATTCAACAATCAGAGAGTTCACGATTTCTCCCAGTTCAGTTGGCTCAAAGCGCTTAGAAACTAATTTGACATAGTAGCGTTTTTGAATAGTTTCAATTGTTGGTGCATAAGTTGACGGACGACCGACACCATTTTCTTCCAATGTCTTAATCAAGGTCGCTTCAGAATAACGAGCAGGTGGTTGTGTGAAATGCTGTTCAGGATTGGTATTGACCCGTTTCACTATGTCACCCTTTTCCATATCAGGCAACATTTTATTCTTATCAGAATCGTTGTAAATAGCTAGATAACCGTCAAATTTAACTTGACTACCATTTGCAGCAAATTGAACACCGTTTTGCTCCAATTTCACACTCATAGTGTCAAATACTGCTGCAGTCATTTGACTAGCTACAAAACGATTCCAAATCAGCGTGTATAGCTTTAATTGATCTTTATCTAGATATTTCGCGATATTTTCAGGTGTGTTAAACACACTTGACGGACGAATCGCTTCATGGGCGTCTTGTGCACCAGAAGCATTTCGGACTCTACTGCCGTGTTTAGAATATTTCTCACCAAAACGATCTGTAATGAAGGTTGCAGCTTCGTTTTGAGCTACCGGACTAATACGAGTGGAGTCTGTACGCATATAGGTAATCAAACCTTGCACACCAGATCCGATATTAATTCCTTCGTAGAGCTGCTGAGCAACCATCATCGTCTTACGAGTTCGGAAATTAATTTTATTGGCAGCGTCCTGCTGCATAGATGATGTGGTATAAGGTAGCGGAGCATTGCGCTTGCGTTCCTTTTTCTCAACGCTTTCGACAGTAAATTCATCACCTTCGATATGAGAAAGAACGTTTTTTACATCATCGTTGGTAGCAAGCTTCATTTTCTTGCCATTCATGCCGTAAAAGCTTGCTTGAAATTGACGAGGTCCTTTTTTGAAAGTTCCGTCAATCGTCCAATACTCTTCTGGCTTAAAAGCATTGATTTCATTTTCACGGTCAATGATGAGCTTCAAGGCAACAGATTGCACACGTCCAGCTGACAATCCCTTTTTGACTTTTTTCCAGAGAATTGGAGAGATAGAGTACCCCACAATACGGTCAAGGACACGACGCGCTTGTTGAGCATCTACCAAATCCATGTCAATCTGGCGCGGTTCTTTAAAAGCATTTTTAACTGCATCTTTCGTGATTTCGTTGAAAACAACACGGTTTTTATCTGTCTCGTCCAAATTTAGAATATGTGCCAAATGCCAAGAAATGGCTTCTCCTTCACGGTCCGGGTCACTTGCAAGATAGACTTGTTTCGCTTTTTTAGCTTCTTTTTTCAAATCATTGATAAGAGGCCCTTTTCCGCGAATATTGATATATTCTGGCTCATAGTTGTTTTCAAAATCGATGGACATGGTAGACTTTTTCAAATCGCGAATATGTCCAACGCTGGCTAAAACCTTGTAGTTCCGCCCTAAATATTTTTCGATTGTTTTTGCTTTAGCTGGCGACTCTACAATCACCAGATTTTTTTTCATTGCTGTTTTTTTCTTTGTTTTTGTTACCAATGTAAACACCTTCTAAAAGTAATAAACCTCATAGAGTTTAAACTATTTTTTTTAAGATGTCAACTAGTAACATTCTCTTATAGGAGAACTTGTTTTAAAATTGGAATTCAGAAAGTACGTCAGCGCCTGTTGTGACGCACTTTGCACCCTCTTGAATCAAATGATGACAGCCATCACTTCTGCCGTCTAAAATTGACCCTGGAATAGCAAACACATCTCGTCCTTCTTCCATTGCGCGCTCACAAGTAATTAGACTTCCTGAGCGCATTTTGGCTTCAGCTACAATAACGCCTCTACACAAACCTGCAATAATGCGATTCCGCTCTGGAAAATGAAATTTCAATGGCTCTGATTCGGGACCATATTCACTAAGCACAAGGTGATGTTCTCCCAAATAAGATTGAAGTTTTTTATTTGCTCTTGGATAAAAAACATCTAAACCGGTTCCAATAACGGCAATCGTTCGACCGCCATTTTGCAACGCTGCCATGTGAGCTGATGTATCAATTCCGCGCGCTAAGCCGCTTACGATAACTAGCTCATTGTTTAGCTCTTTAACAATTTTTTGAACAGATTGACTGCCTGTTCGGCTACTATTGCGGCTTCCCACAACAGCTACTTTCGGTAATTTTAACAAATCCAAGTTTCCTTTATAGAAAAGTAGAACGGGTGGATTGTAAATTTCGCTCAAATCCCAAGGATACACATCATCCAAGATAGAAAAAGACGGAAATTTTTCAAATTCTTGACATAATAAATCATCATCTAGCTGCAGATATTTTTCAATGAAAAGAGCAGGATTGCGGCATTCCGAAACAACTGCCATATCTTTTACCGATAATTCTTTGTCTTGTATTTCAGCATACGAAAGAACATTGATGACCTGTTGGTTGGTCAAGCCGGCTTTTTTTAATTTATAAATATCAAAATTATCCATTTTATCATTCCTTTTACTTTCATTAATATCTTTCAAAGATACTATTCGTAAAAGAAATGAAAAAACGAGAAATTCTCGTTTTTTACATTTTATCTAATTCTTTAATAATCCGAGCTGGGTTTCCTGCTAAAACAACATTATCACCATAAGATTTGGTAACAACCGAGCCTGCTCCAACGACGACATTGTCTCCCAATGTTACTCCAGGCAAAATCGTTACGCCGCCACCTGCCCAGAAATTATCGCCAATGGTAATTGGTGCACCGTATTCTATACCTGATATGCGTTCTTGTGCATCTAAAGGGTGGAGAGGGGTCAGAAGTTGACAATTTGGCCCAAACAATGCATTTTTTCCAATAGTAATCGGACAAACATCAAGCATGGTCATGTTCCAATTAGAATAAAAATTTTCTCCTAAGTGAATGTTGATACCATAATCGCAGACAAAGTTTGGTTTCATCGAAATGTTCTCACCAGTTGAACCGAACCATTCTTTTACGAGTTTACTTCTTTTTTTACCGTCCTGTTCTGCATTAAATACGTATTGAAATTGACGAGAACGTGTTACCAATTTTCGTAATTCGGAATCTTGCGGATTGTATAATTCTCCCGCAATCATTTTTTCATATTCAGTTTTCATTGACTTTCCTTTTCATTCTTGATAAGTGAATGGTTAGATACATTTGTTCGTCATCAGACGTCTGATAATTGCGCGTTTGCTTAAGATATTGGGTAATCTTTGTTGTCGTTTCATAAGCCGACGGATACTTGATTTTCAGTAAATCAAACATGTCATTGTCGTCTAACTCCTGATGTCCGGTGTCCGTTAAAACACGTTCGCAAAAAAATTTCAGATGCGTAATAAAGCGCTGAACATAAATATCCTCGTCATCTAATGAGATCTCTAAGCTGTATTTGACGATTGTCATGATTTCTTCCATTAGCTGTGTCAAATCTTGAGCGGCTACATTGCCATTATCTAATTCAGCATTGACAATGGTCAAAGCCATAAAGCCTGCTTCATCCAAAGGTAAATCTTGTCCTAAATAGTCACCCAACAATTGATTGGCATACTTGCCAACTTCAAATTCGTCAGGGAAAAATCGCTTAATATCCCACATGAGGAAATTTTTCATAAAGAAATGATCTTGGACACGTAAAACCACACCATACAGGTGATCAGCCATCGCTAAAAAGGCACCATCTTGCAATTTTTTATTTATTTTTGCATGTGCGTAAGTGATAATTTTATCAGCCATTTCTATGATGTCAGCAGGTAATTCTAATAATAATTCACGCTTGTTTTCTGACAAGACATACTTTTTCTCAATCAGATTATCCCGAACATCCTCTCCTGCTTTACATCCAAAAGCCAGTCCGCATCCCATCAACACTACTTCTTGGTGATTTTCTTCAGAAATGACCACATTATTATTTAAAACTTTAGAAATAATCATCCCTTGTCCTCGACTTCTTCAAGCATGGATTTAATTGGTTCAAAAGTTTTGCGATGAATAGGAGTGATTCCTTTTCGTTTCAATCCATCTAAATGATGCTGGGTTCCATAACCAACATTGTGTGCAAAGTCATAGCCTGGATAAGTTAGCTCATAATCAGTCATCATGCGATCTCTCGTCACCTTGGCTACGATCGAAGCGGCCGCAATAGACAGTGAATTAGCATCTCCTTTGATGATAGACGTTTGCGAAACTTGAACATCTAACTGCATGGCATCAATCAAGAGATGTTGCGGAGAGATTTCAAGATTTCCCACAGCTTCTAACATGGCTAATTTCGTCGCTCCATAGATATTCACCTTATCAATCACTTGATTATCCTTGACACCAATACCAACTGCAACGGCTTGTTTTAGCACTTCTTGATAGATTTCTTCATGCTTTTTCTTGGGAATTTTCTTGCTATCGTTGAGACCTTTGATTTTACAGTTTTTAGGTAAAATAACTGCTGCTGCCACAACAGGACCTGCTAAGGGACCACGACCAACCTCATCAATCCCAGCGATATATTGGCAACCAGTAGCATAAAGCTCCTTTTCGTATCGTAGCATTTGCTCCAAACGACAGTCTTCGTCCAATTCAGCTTGGATTTGTTTTTTACGCTTCATAATGAGCTTGTGGACACCAGCCCGACTATCATCTCGAAATTGCTCAAAAACAGGACTCTTTATGTCTGTTATTTCAGATAAGATTTCTTGAATCTCTTTAATTGTCGCCATGTATCTCACCTAAAGTATCCAAAGTATAACGTCCTAACTTGCCATCGCGAATATCTTTTATGAAAAGACGATAAAAGCGGTCATAGTCATCTCGAAATCCTAATTTTTGTGTCATATCCATAATGATTTCAGGTGCTTCTTCTTCCAAGTTCATTTGCTTGAACCGTTCTTGAAGCTCCTTTGGATAATGTTCTTTGAAATAATTGATTCCAAAAATAGTAACCTCATCCATTGGAAGCAAATCGTCTTTAATCGCTCCTGTTAAAGCGAGTTTCAAAGCAACTTTTTCATCTTCAAACTTAGGCCAGAGAATCCCTGGAGTATCTAAAATTTCCAAGTCCTTATTCGACTTGAGCCACTGCTGCCCTTTGGTAACACCTGGTTTATTTCCAGTCACAGCAATTTTTTTTCCGGCTAAACGATTCATCAGTGTGGATTTTCCCGCATTAGGAATCCCGATAATCATGGTTCGCAATGTTTCAATTTGGATTCCGCGCTCTTTTTGCCGAGCGATTTTCTCTTTCATCAAAGACTGAGCTGCTTCCGTGACTTTTTTAACAGTTGATTGCTCCTTAGAATTGATTGGCAAAGTCTTGACGCCTTGCTTTTCAAAATAATTTCTCCACTCCTTCGTCAAAGTCGGGTCAGCCAAATCTGCTTTATTCAAAATGAGGAGCTTAGGCTTCTCTCCCACGATTTTAGTCAGCATGGGATTTTGACTGGACAATGGTAAACGCGCGTCTACTAAAATTGTCACAAAATCCACAAATTTGATATTTTCTTGTACTTGTCTCCGAGCCTTGGACATGTGTCCCGGAAACCATTGAATAGTAGCCATGAAAACCTCTTTCTTACACTAGTTTAACATCTTCATTATACCAGAATTTTAGCTAATCCGCATTGATAAGTAGAGCAATAAAAAAGCCTTTCAAAAATAAAAGGCAATTTTCAAATTTTAATGATATAAAACAGGTTTTCTATCTTGCTTATCGGTAAATGGAAGTCTTGGTTCGCGAATCCGTTTTACATAGTCAACAATTTCTTTCCCTTCATGGTCAAATTCTACAACAGCAAAAAATTGATCGTGGTAAAAGAAAAATTTATAATGATTTTCAAATGCTTCTTTGAGCCATTTTTCTTTTGCAATAATGGAACGCATGGGGTAATCATCTACAGCAGCGACCCATACAGGCTTGCGATGCGCGTGAGTTAAAAGCAAGTCCGCCATATGAATCATGGTTTCATTTCCTTGTTTCAACAAAATGATACTATGACCATTGCTATGACCACCAGTATGAACCATTTGAATTTCCGGTATGACATTTAAATATTCCGTAAATGTCTCCACTTGATGTTGAATAGGTTCCCAATTTTCTCTGAGATAAGTCCCTTTAGTCCGATTATTTGGGTTCATCATCTCGTACCATTCAATATCATTTACAAAAATCTTAGCATTGGGAAAAGTTGAAACCAACTGATGATTTTCATTTAATTTTGTCAATCCACCAGAGTGATCGTGATGCATGTGAGTCATCAACACATAAGAAATATCTTCAGGAGTCAAACCTAAAAGTTCCAAGCTCTCTTCAATTCTGCTTTCAGATAAAATCCCTAAATTTCGTCTTTGTTTATCAGATAGTTTCGCAGTATTAAAACTTGCATCAATTAAATAATTTTTATTTTTGTATTGAATCAATATTGGATCGGTTAATTCAACCATCATATTTTCTTCAGTTGTTGGATAATAGCGTGACCAAACAACTTTTGGTACAGGACCAAATAAAGTGCCTGCATCTGTCATTTTATCAACTCCACGTAACCAAGTTAATTTCATGTCTCTAAATTGATACTCTTGTAGAGTGAGTTCTGTCATTTCTTACTCCTTTAGCCACCTTTCGGCAATTTCTCTTCTGATAGAATTTCCAGATCTTCCATAGTTTTCAATAGTTTCTGCATCCTTTAAATAACGTTTGATATTAACCTTGTCGAATTTTTGTAAAGGACCAATTAGTCGAAGGATTTCATCGGATATCTCAATGGCAACTTTCGTCGTGTACAGTTTTATTCGAGAAACAAATTTTGCATCTTCTTCAATTTGACTAGGATAAGATGCAAAATAAGCTTCTGCAGAGCATAATTTATTATATAAATCAGCAAATTTATTTTGATGAATTTCCACATCAATCAAACGCTTTCCAAATCCTCTCCTCACTTTTGCAAATTCAATACCTTTATTGAAAGCCCCCTCAGCAACACCTAACGCAATAGCACTTAAGCCAAGTTGCATATTTTTAATGATGTTAGCAAATTGGACATCCCCAGCTAATTCGTCTCCCAATAAGGCGTTTTCCGGGAGCAAGACATTTTTTAGCGTGACTGAACTCAAAGGAAGACCTATCAAGCCCGGTTTTTCAATCTGTTCACCAATTAGCACATCCGAATCTTTTGGATCAACAATAAAGAGTCCGTACTTCTCCACCTTACCTTGTTCTTTTACTTTTGCCAAAACCAGTAGTATATCTGCAACGCTGCTATTGGAAATCATCGCCTTTTTCCCTGAGAGACACCATCCCTGCTCAGTCTTTGTTGCATACGTTTCAAGATCTTCTAGCCCCTTTAGATGTTTATACTCGCAAAATCCTAATCCTCCTATGTACTGACCTTTTAGTAACTTTTCAAGATATAATTCCTTTTGCTCTGCTGTCCCAAAATTCAAAATAGAATAAATTCCATAGCAACCTTGTGTTAATAAAATAGCTGAAAGAGCAGCAAATTCATTAGCAATTTTTCGGATAAATGTGATGAAATCAGAACTTAAGGTGTGATTCTCTTCAGATAAAATGGGCAAAAATATATCCATTTCGTTCGTCAATTCATCCCACATTTCCTTTGGAAAATAAGTTGATTCATCATGTGATTTTACATAGTTTTTGATTGCTGTATTCGTATATGAATCAATCATAGCTGCTGTAGTGCTAATTTTTGACATCAATTTGCTCCTTTATTAGGTATCAAGGCTCGAAATAGGCTGATAGTAACCTTTCAAAAGTTCTTCATAAACGTATGCTTCAACTTCATTATAATTTGCTTTATATGGTCTGCAGAACCAGATATTAAATGGAACCGGATCTTTAAAACGAACAGCTTTAAACTTATTTTTATCCACAAAATATTCTACTGGACGAGGTAAAATAGCAATCATATCATTCTTATACGTAGACTCTGTTAAAAAATCCCATGCTGATGATAAATATGTAAAATTTGTCTCTATCTTCTTATTTTTTAATTTTTCAGCTACTAATTCATAAGTGGTAAATGATTTATTAAATGTTGCTAAATCATAAGCGGCGATGTCTTTCCATTCAAGAAGTTCTTTATCTGCTAAAGGATGATTTTTATCCATATAAGCTGCATATTCATCGGCTTGTATAATATATTGCTCGTACTTTTTAGCATCTAAATTAGTCGGCTCAATCAATAAAACAAAATTTAAATCACCTTCAAGAAATTTTTGACGTAAATCCTTGCTTCCTCCCTCCACAACTTGAATATTAATGTGCGGATTATCCTTTAAAAATTTAGGAAGAGCACTGGCAAAATAAACACGCAAAATCAGAGAAGGAATGCCTAAATTAATGGTTCCTTTTTGTTTTTGCGCTTCCATATGAATCATGGATTGCATTTCTTCATGGCGATTGACAATTTCCGTAGCAAAACGATAAATTTTCCCACCAGCTTCTGTCAGACTTTCTAATCTTCCATTTCTACGATTAAAAAGCTGCAGTCCTTCAGTCACTTCAAAATTTGTGACAAATTGACTCAAAGCAGATTGACTAATATGAATTTTTTTAGCAGCAATCGAAAGATTACATCCGCATTCGACGATATTGATAAAGTAAGTCATTTGAATAATATCCATGTTCATCGTCTCCTATCTTTCAATATTTGTAATATAATTTGTCAGGAATAAAATAGCAACTGATCTTTTTAATATAGATGATCAGTTGCTAATAGGTTGATTAAAAACTTATCATCGATAAAGTTCGTTATAAGCATATAGTAACACACTTTATGGCAAACAGTAGCTATATTTGCTTGATAATTTAACTAGATAGACATTGTTTTTAAGTCATCTGACACGATTACTTCTCCCTCTGTCTTTTCAAGAACTTCTTCCAAAGAGACACCGGGAGCTAATTCTTTCAAAAGGAATTTCCCATCTTGAAAGCCAAATACCGCTAGCTCTGTGATGACCAAATCCAAAACTCCTTTAGCTGACAATGGCAATGTGCATTCTTTCAGCAATTTTGATTTTCCATCAACAGTAGTATGTTGGATAGCAGCGATAACCCTTTTGGCACCAACCAGAAGGTCCATAGCTCCTCCCATCCCTGGAGCAAACTTGTCTGGGATAATCCAATTCGCAATACTGCCATCTTGACTAACTTCTAACGCTCCTAAAACCGTAGCATCAACGTGACCTCCACGAATAATGGCAAACGAAGTTTGTAGGTCAAACAACGATGCTCCTGGTAAAAGAGTAATGGGTGCTCCTCCAGAATTTGCCAGATTTGCATCATAATTTTCTTTTGTTGGTGTCTCACCAAAACGAAGAGCACCATTTTCTGCTTGAAGGATCACATTTACGCCTTCAGGAATATAGTCAGCAGAGGCATTCGGGATACCAAATCCAAGGTTGATGACATCTCCATCTTTAAATTCAAGGGCCACACGTCTTGCAATAATTTCTTTTGATTTCATATTAATTTACCCCTGCCAATTTTTTAGTCTCTATCCAGAGGTCGCCCATCATTTTATAATGTTCTTTAGAAGTCAAGCTTTCAACAACATAGTCTACAAGAATTCCGGGAATATATACATCGTTAGGATCAATTTCACCAACTTCAACAATTTCATTGGCTTCAACAATCACTGTATCAGCTGCAAGAGCCAGCTGCAATGAAATATTTTTAGTTGTCCCATCAATGTATAAATTGCCATATTTATCTGACTTGGTAGCCTTAATCAAAGCAACATCAATTTTCAAAGGGTCATAAACAAGATATTCTCTGCCGTTGCGAGCTACTTTTTCATAATCTTTTTCCAAAATAGTCCCAACGCCAGTCGGAGTCAAAACAGCTCCCAAACCAGCACCCGCAGCATGAAGTCGTTCAACCACGGTTCCCATTGGTGTGAATTCAACTTCCATATCACCGCTAAAATATTCATGTTGTGCGGCAGCGGAAGTACCCACGTGAGCTGCAATATATTTTTTAACTTGGTGATTTTCACACAAGCGACCAACGCCAATCTCTTTACCCGGTTGTGAGGTAACAACAGATACTATTGTTAAGTTCTGTTGATTTTGTCGAACCAATTCTTCAATGAGTTCAAATGGCTCACCCACTCCAAGAAAACCTGAGATACCTACAATATCTTCAGATTTAATGTTAGAAATTGCTTCTGATAATGTTACAATTTGCATGCCAATATCTCCACTTATTACTTACGATTAAAAACCGCCTTGCGTTTTTCTACAAAAGCACGCATCCCTTCTACTTTGTCCTCTGTAGAGAACAACAATGCTTCAGCTTCCGTTTCAAGTCTGATAGCATTTTTTAGTGGGAGTTCCGAACCAACTTGAATGACATGCTTAGCTTTTTCCACAGCTAACGGTGCATTCTTTATCATGGCTGCAGCCAATTCTTCAGCTGAGCTTAATAGTTCTTCGACGGAAACCAGCTTGTTAAGAATGCCTAGTTCATAGGCTTCTTGACCTTTCACCGTACGAGCAGTGAAAATCAATTCTTTCGTACGGCTTGTTCCAATTAAACGAGACATACGTTGAGTACCAGCGAATCCTGGGATAATGCCCAAGCCGACTTCTGGAAAGCCTACAACTGTTTTTTCATATCCAATACGAATATCCGTTGAAAGTGCCAGTTCCATTCCACCTCCGAGTGCATAGCCATTGAGTACCGCAATCGTTGGCTGACGTAAATCTGAAAGGCGAGTAAAGGTATTGTTTGCAAATGTCATGTATTCAAAAGCTTGAATCGGTGACATTAAGTCCATTTCCTTAATATCAGCCCCAGCTACAAATGCTTTTTCTCCTGATCCTGTCACAATGACAACACGAATGTCTTCACTGTTTTCAACTTGATCAAGAACTTCATTCAAATCAGCCAAAACCTGAGAACTCAAAGCATTTAAAGCTTCAGGACGGTTGATCGTGATGTAGCCGATTCTGTTTTTAACTTCTAATAAAACAGTTTTACTCATTTTACTGCTCCTACTTATAAAATTTGAGTTATAAAGTATATAGTGTCAACAAATACTTGAACCAAAAATGTAAGAGCTTACAATGCTATGATATCCCATTTTTCCATTCTCGTCTACTTAATCTTAATTTATAACTCTATAAGTTTAACTTATAGAGTTATAAAAAATACTAAGACTTTTTGATTTTCAAAATAAAAAAACAAATTCTACTAAGAATCATTTAAGATAAACATCTTAGATAGAATTTATTTTACAGAGTAAAAAAATCAAATGGTAAATTAAATTTAGTAGGTAATTATTTTTAACGTTCTACAATGACTGCTGTGCCCATTCCTCCTCCGATACAAAGAGTTGCAAGACCACGTTTAGCATCGCGTTTTTCCATTTCATGCAACAAAGTAACCAGAATACGGCAGCCTGATGCTCCAATTGGATGACCAAGTGCAATGGCACCACCATTTACGTTTACTTTTTCCGGATCAAGATTTAACTCCTTACCAACAGCACATGCTTGCGATGCAAATGCTTCATTGGATTCAATCAAATCAAGGTCTTCAACTGTAAAACCACCTTTTTCAAGTGCTTTACGAGAGGCATAAATTGGTCCGCAACCCATGATTTTTGGATCTAAGCCCGCACTAGCATATGATTTAATAGTTGCTAAAACGGGGATGCCTAATTCTTTTGCTTTTTCTGAACTCATGACAACAACTGCTGCTGCTCCGTCATTGATACCAGAAGCATTACCAGCCGTGACAGTTCCACCTTCTTTAAAGACAGGACGCAATTTAGCCAAACCTTCTAATGAGGCATCTTTTCTTGGAAATTCATCCGTATCAAAAATAATTGGCTCACCTTTTCTTTGTGGAATAACCACTGGAACAATTTCTTCTTTGAAACGTCCAGCTTCAATAGCTGCCACAGCACGTTGTTGAGATTGCACAGCAAAAGCATCTTGAACTTCACGAGAAATATCATACTGCTCTGCTACATTTTCAGCAGTAATTCCCATATGGAAATCACCAAAAGCGTCAGTCAGACCGTCGCGCAACATAGTATCAACAACTTTAGAGTCTCCCATACGAGAGCCCCAACGTTGATTTTGCAGCACGTATGGTGCTTGGCTCATATTTTCTGCACCACCCGCTACGATGATATCAGCATCTCCACAAAGGATAGCTTGTGCGGCCAACTGAACAGTTTTAAGCCCTGAACCACATACTTTATTGACTGTGAATGCTGGAGAAGATATAGGGATACCTGCATTGACACTCATTTGACGTGCCACATTCTGACCAAGTCCTGCCCCTAAAACATTTCCCATAATCACTTCATCAACTTGTTCAGCCTTCAAATTTGCTCGTTCCAGCGCGCTTTTGATAACCAAGCTTCCCAAATCAACAGCTGAAATATTTTTCAAACTTCCACCAAAAGAACCTAATGGTGTACGAACTGCTGATACAATAACTGCTTCTTTCATTTCTTGCTCCTTACCTTAGTATTTAAAGAAACCTTCCTTGGTCTTACGACCAAGTTTATTAGCTTCAACCATTTTTTTCAACAATGGAGCAGGACGATATTTTGGATCACCAAACCCATTATTCAATACGCCCATAATAGCCAAGCAAACATCCAAACCAATTAAATCTGCTAAAGCCAAAGGACCAATTGGATGATTAGCTCCTAGCTTCATCGCTTCATCAATTTCTTCAGCTGATGCTACTCCTTCTCCGAGAATGAAAATTGCTTCATTAATCATCGGAATCAACACTCGATTTACAACAAAACCATAAGAATCTCTAACATCAACTGCTGTTTTACCGATTTTGTCAGTCAATTCACGAACAGTTTTGACTACTTCTTCTGATGTTTGAAGTGCTTTGATCACTTCGACCAATTTCATAACAGGAGCAGGATTAAAGAAATGCATACCAATAACTCGTTCTTGATGCACTATTGCTGCTGCAATGTCAGTAATTGACAAAGATGATGTATTGGACGCTAAAATTGTTTCTGGTGTTGTTAATTCATCTAATTGTTTAAAAATACTCAACTTAATGTCTCGGTTTTCAGTAGCAGCTTCAATAACTAACTGAACATTTTTTGCATCTTCGTATGAGGTTGAGGGAATCAACTTACTCAAAATACTATTTTTATCAGTTTCTGACAGACGACCTTTCTCTACAGAACGTGTCAATTGCTTGGTAATATTCCCGATTCCTCTTTCAACGAATTCGTCTTTAATATCATTCAAATACACTGTAAAGCCTGATTGGGCAAAGACTTGTGCAATACCACTTCCCATCTGACCTGACCCAATGATCATCACTTTTGAAATATTCAATTTTCTCTCCTATCTAATATTAACATTATAAAGTTTAAAATGAAAGAATAGGAACGATTGAATGATGAATACTCTTCAACCGTTCCTGCTTTGTCATTATACAAATGCACCTAAGCCAGTAATTTCACGACCAACAATCAAAGCGTTGACTTCATGAGAACCTTCATAAGTATAAACAGCCTCAGCGTCTGCAAAGAAACGGGCAACATCTGTTTCAAGAGTGATTCCATCCCCTCCGCCTACTTCACGAGCAAGGGCAACAGTTTCTCGCATAACGAGTGAATTATGCATTTTAGCAAGGGCAGAATTTAACATTAATTCATTGCCAGCTTCTTGCATTTCAGCAAGACGAACTGAGTAAGCAATAACTGCCACAGCATTCGCTTGCATTCTAGCCAATTTTTCTTGAATGATTTGGAATTTAGCAACTGGACGTTTAAATTGTTGACGGTTTGTAGTATATTTTAATGCTGCAACAAATGAACCACAAGTTATTCCCATAGCAATATGAGCCACATCAGCACGAGTAAATGTAAGAATGCGAGCTACATCTTCAAAACCATTGATGTTTACCAAACGGTCTGAGTCTGGAACTTCAACATTTGTCATTGTGATATGACCATTTCGAACACAACGAAGTGCAATTTTATGTTGAATAACTTCTACATCGTAACCAGGAGCTCCTTTGCGAACGATAAAGCATTTAATTTTGCCATCTGCAACGTCACGAGCAAATACTGGAATAACATCAGCTGTATCTGAACCACCAATCCAACGTTTTTCACCGTTAATAATCCACTTGTCTCCTACACGTTCAGCAGTTGTTGCAAGCCCACCTGCGATGTCTGAACCAGAAAGTGGTTCTGTCAAAGCAAAACATCCCTGCCAATCAAACGCTGCTAATTTAGGAAGAAATTCTTTTTGTTGGCGTTCGTCTCCACCGAGTAAAATTGTGTTATAGCAAAGTCCACCATGCACAGTATAGAATGTAGCCATTGATGTATCAAAACGAGCCAATTCCAAATAAAGGAATGCAATATAAAGTTCTGACGGTTTATAACTGCCTTCACGTCCTTCGAACAATTTAGGATTGTTCATAATTTGAGCGCCTTTGGCAACTGCGTAAAATTGTTCAAATGGAAAATCAGGTTTTTCCCAATGTTCATTGATCACAGGACGAAGATGTTTTTCAATCAAACGACGAGTTTCTTGCAAAACTTCTGCTTCTCCCAGTGTTAAATCGTCTGCATAGTGAAAGAGATCTTCAGGATATAATTCACGTAAAATTTCTTCTTTGGTTGCCATAATATGGACTCCTTTATAATAATGTTATAAGAGCGCTTTCATTTCAAGGCTCAGTATTTGTTGACGCTTACATTTTATATCAGATATGATCTTGTGTCTACTTAAGAAAAATTAATCGTCCCATAAGTTTCTATTATACATATTGATTTTACTGACCTTTCAAAGGATAAAGGCAAGATTTTACAAATAAAATTTTTCCAAAAGTTAAAAATTTATTTGTAAAAATAATTGAATTTCTAAAAATATTTCTCTAATTTCAAAGAAATTCTTTTCCCCAATCCTTTACCAATCCTCCAGAGCAAAATGCGAGCATTTGCAAAATGAATATGTTACAATGCTTATAAAAACGGAGGAAAAATCATGTTAACATACGATTTAATTGTTATTGGTTTTGGTAAAGCTGGTAAAACATTGGCAGCAAAAATGGCAACACAAGGAAAAAATGTTGCCTTAATTGAACGTAGCAAAGCCATGTACGGTGGAGCTTGTATCAATATCGCTTGTATTCCAACCAAAACTTTATTAGTCGCCGCAGAAAAAGGACTATCATTTGAAGAAGTAATGGCTGAGAAAAATGAGGTTACTAGCAGACTTAATGGGAAAAATTACGCAGCCATTAGTAGTGCTGGAGTAGATATTATTGATGCAGAAGCTCATTTTCTGTCTAACAAAATAATTGAAATTGTAGCAGGCGACGAAAAGCAAGAGCTAACAGCCGAAAATATCGTCATCAATACGGGCGCTATCTCAAATGTTTTACCAATTCCAGGACTTACTACAACAAAAAATGTTTATGATTCAACAGGCATTCAAAATCTTTCTACATTACCTAAACGTCTTGGCATCCTTGGTGGTGGAAATATCGGTCTTGAATTTGCAGGACTTTTCAATAAGCTAGGAAGCAAGGTTACTGTCCTTGATGCTGCTGATACTTTTTTGCCACGTGTAGAGCCTTCAATTGCCACTTTGGCTAAACAATATATGACGGAAGATGGCATTGAAATTCTTCAAAATATTTACACTCAAGAAGTGAAAAATGACGGTGAAGAGGTGCTTGTCATTGCTAAAAACGAAATATTTCGCTTTGACGCTTTGCTTTATGCTACCGGTCGTAAACCAAATATCGAACCATTAAAACTTGAAAATACAGACATCCAAGTTACAGACCGCGGTGCTATCCAAGTGGATAAGCATTGCCAAACAACTGTTCCTGGTGTCTTTGCTGTTGGTGATGTCAACGGTGGACTACAATTTACTTATGTTTCGCTAGATGATTTTCGTGTCGTTTTCCATTACTTAGCCGGTGATGGCTCCTACACACTTGAAAATCGCAAATATGTACCGACTACCATGTTTATCACTCCCCCACTTGCACAAATTGGTTTGACAGAAACCCAAGCTAAAGAACAAGGCCTGCCCTATGCTACCAAAGAAATTCCAGTTGAAGCCATGCCACGTGGACATGTTAATGCAGATCTTAGGGGAGCGTTTAAAGTTGTTGTTAATACAGAAACTAAGGAAATTTTAGGGGCTACTATCTTCTCGAAAGGTGCTCAAGAAATCATTAACATTCTAACTGTAGCTATGGATAATAAGATTCCTTATACTTATTTCACAAAACAAATCTTTACTCATCCAACTTTGGCTGAAAATCTTAATGATTTATTTGCGATTTAGTCACGACTTCTGTACTTCGACAAACATGTTGTCATAAACTACTTTGATTTCATTCGACAAAAAAGCAAAAGTGGGATAGGGCTGAGAACTAAAAATTTTTAGCCCGTTCTCTCACTCTTGCAAAGCTTGCTCAAGTATCGCGTGACTATTTATTTCCATCATAAAAACGAGGCTGAGATATTATCGTCCCAACCTCGTTTTTATTATAGTTGCATTTGATTATATGTTTTACTAAATGCATTTAAAATTTCTTTTGGCGCGTCTTTATAAGAAGTTTCTCCTTCTAGCGTTCCTTTAACAATCGTTCGTGACGTAGCCGCAGCATCTTCACAAGTCACCAAAGTCACTTCATTGACACCTTCGCGGTCATTAATCACATCTACTCTATCAGGTGCCACATTCTCAACTGAAGTAATGGAATAAGTATAAATTTTTTCCTTATCTGTCAGATAAATTTTCATTCCGGCTTTAGCACGATCTAAAGGAGAAAAGAGCATATTGCTTGCACCTGTAATCCCAAATACATGGTGACTAGCCAATGCATAATTCCCTTTCCCCATTTGCTGTGTTTCTTTCATCGTACCTGCGCCATAATAAAGACCCACATTGCCCAAGCCTTTAAAAATTGGCAAATTCATCGAAAGTTCAGGAATAGCAATTCCACCAATAACTGGTAATTGCTGTGCTTTCCATTGCGCATTAATCACATCTTCGGTAGACAGCGATTTAACTTTATCGAAATTAAAGCTAGTTTTGGCTTTTTTATTTTGAGTGATTTTATCTTTTGAAACATTGCTCACTTGATATCGATTGGTATGCCAAACCATGATCATATTCCGAATAGAAGAGTTGAAAATAAGTGCAAGTGCAACAATGATTAACAATGTCGCAATAATATTAATCAGAATATTTTTTCTTTTATTATGTTTTTTTCTTGTTGATGACATAACATTTCCTTTTATTTAGTTTATTCTTCATCCACTTCTTTTTCATTCTCTGCTGCAACGCTTGTAAAAGTAACAATCTGCGCTCCCTTATCTAGTCGCATTACTTTAACACCCAAAGTTGCACGTCCTGTTTGAGAAATATTAGCAACATTTGTCCGAATAATAACCCCTGTATTTGTGATAATCATCAAATCTTCATCACCATTCACAGCCATAAGCCCCGCTAATGGACCATTTTTCTCAGTAATATTAGCTGTTTTCATTCCTTTTCCGCCACGACCTTTCGTAGCGTATTCACTAGCTAAAGTACGCTTGCCATATCCTTTTTCAGTGATAACTAACACTTCTTGATCATTCGAAATGACACTTGCTCCTACAACATGGTCATCCGCACGCAAATTCACTCCACGCACACCAGTCGCAGCTCGTCCCATATTTCGAACTTGATTTTCGTTAAATCGTACAGCATATCCCATTTTGGTTCCGATAATGATATCTGCGTGACCATTTGTCAAAAAGACGTTGATGAGTTCATCCTCATCTTTTAAATTCAAAGCTTTCAGACCATTTTGACGAATATTAGCAAACTCTGTTACGCTTGTCCGCTTCACAACACCATAGCGCGTTGTGAAGAAAAGGTAGGAATGATCATCATGCTCGGCTTGAACATTGATAATCGTCTGAATTGTTTCACCTTCGTCTAATTTCAACAAATTAACAATTGGCAAACCTTTCGCTGTACGGCCGTATTCAGGAATTTCATAACCTTTCAAGCGATAAACGCGACCTTTATTGGTAAAGAAGAGTAAGCGATCATGTGTGCTGGTAGAAACTAATTCACGGACAAAATCGTCATCCTTTACACCTGTTCCTTGAATACCACGACCACCACGTCTTTGCGCAGTGAATTCATCTTGGTTCAACCGTTTGATATAGCCTTTATTGGAAAGTGTAATCAAAACATCTGCTTCTTCGATGAGATCTTCATCTTCCAAAGACAGTACTTCACCAACCATTAGTTCTGTACGACGTTCGTCAGAAAACTTACGTTTAATCTCTTCTAATTCTTCCTTGATAATCGCAACAACTCGTTCTGGTTTAGCTAAAATATCTGCTAAATCTGCTATCAATTTCATCAAGTCGTCATATTCAGATTGAATCTTATCACGTTCCAATCCCGTTAAACGGCGAAGACGCATATCCAGAATCGCCTGACTTTGACGTTCGGATAATTCATAGCGTGCCATCAACTCTGCTTGCGCTTCTGCATCTGTCTCACTGTTTCGGATGATGCGAATCACTTCATCAATGTGATCAAGTGCAATCAGCAAACCAGCTAAAATATGTGCACGAGCTTCCGCCTTTTCCTTATCAAAAACCGTCCGACGTGTCACCACTTCTTTTTGGTGTTCAATATAAGCAAGCAAAATCTCGCGTAAAGACAGAATCTTTGGCACTCCATTTTGGATCGCCAGCATATTGAAACTAAAATTCGTCTGCATTTGCGTTAATTTAAATAAATTGTTCAAAATAACATGCGCACTTGCATCCCGCTTCACATCAATGATAAAACGAACCCCTTCACGGTTAGATTCGTCACGAACCGCTGTAATTCCGTCAATACGTTTTTCTTGAACCAGTCGCACAATATGCTCATGAATTTTGGTTTTATTGACCATATACGGAAATTCAGTGACGACAATTCGTTCACGACCAGATTTAGTTTCTTCGATTTCTGTCCGAGCACGTAAAACAATGGAACCCTTCCCAGTTTCATAAGCGCGATGAATGCCCGATTTCCCCATAACCAAAGCGCCTGTCGGGAAGTCTGGACCAGGCAACACTTCCATAAGGTCACGTGTGGTCACATCTGGATTATCCATGACTAATTTTACAGCATCAATGGTCTCACCAAGATTGTGAGGAGGAATGTTTGTTGCCATTCCCACAGCAATACCTGTCGCCCCATTGACCAGCAAATTAGGAAAACGTGACGGTAAAACTAATGGCTCACGCTCACTGCTATCATAGTTATCTGCAAAATCAACTGTATTTTTGTTAATATCACGTAACATTTCAAGCGATATTTTGCTCATCCGAGCTTCTGTATACCGTTGTGCCGCAGGACCGTCTCCGTCCATAGAACCAAAGTTTCCGTGACCATCTACTAACATGTGACGGTAAGACCACCATTGCGCCATCCGCACCATTGCTTCATAGATAGAAGAATCTCCATGTGGGTGATATTTACCCATAACATCACCCGTGATACGAGCAGATTTCTTATGTGGTTTGTCAGGAGTCACCCCCAGCTCATTCATCCCATACAATATTCTTCGGTGAACAGGCTTTAAACCGTCTCGAACATCCGGAAGAGCACGAGCAACAATGACACTCATGGCATAATCGATGAAACTCGTCTTCATTTCGCTCGTTAAATTCACATTTACTAAATTATTATCCTGCATTAAAAAATGCCTCTCTTCAATTTATATGACCATATCATTATAACATAAATTGGGATTTTTTTCAGTAAACACCCTTTGTTGTAAAAACGTTTACATAAGATGATATGTATTATATTCGTGACAAAATGTTACAAAAGTGATAGAATAGATGTGTAAAGGGAAAACGTTCCCCAATAAAATAAAGGAGATGTTTAGCAAAATGACTCTTACTAAACAACATAAAAAAGTCATCCTTGTTGGTGACGGTGCTGTAGGTTCTTCTTACGCATTTGCTCTTGTCAACCAAGGAATCGCCCAAGAACTTGGTATTGTTGATATTTTCAAAGAAAAAACAGAAGGGGATGCTGAAGACCTCAGCCATGCCTTGGCTTTCACTTCACCTAAGAAAATTTATTCAGCAGAATATGCTGATGCACACGATGCAGATCTTGTCGTTTTGACTGCTGGTGCACCACAAAAACCAGGTGAAACTCGTCTTCAATTGGTTGAAAAAAACCTTCGTATCAACAAAGATGTTGTTACTAAAATTGTTGCTTCAGGATTCAACGGTATCTTCCTCGTAGCTGCTAACCCTGTTGACATTTTGACTTACTCAACTTGGAAATTCTCTGGATTCCCTAAAGAACGTGTCATTGGTTCAGGTACTTCTCTTGACTCAGCACGTTTCCGTCAAGCACTTGCTGAAAAATTAGATGTAGATGCTCGTTCTGTCCATGCTTACATCATGGGAGAACATGGTGATTCAGAATTCGCTGTTTGGTCACATGCCAACGTTGCAGGTGTCAACCTTGAAAATTATCTTCAAGACGTAGAAAACTTCAATGCTGCTGAATTAGTTGACCTGTTTGAAGGTGTCCGTGATGCTGCATACTCAATCATCAATAAAAAAGGTGCGACTTTCTATGGTATCGCAGTTGCCTTAGCTCGTATCACAAAAGCTATCCTTGATGACGAAAATTCAGTTCTTCCACTTTCAGTATTCCAAGAAGGCCAATATCCTGGCGTTACAGACTGCTACATTGGACAACCAGCTATTGTCGGCGCACATGGTATCGTACGTCCAGTAAATATCCCGTTGAATGATGCTGAAAAACAAAAAATGCAAGCTTCTGCTAAACAATTAAAAGACATCATCAATGATGCCTTCTCCAAAGAAGAATTTGCTTCAGCAGCTAAAAACTAAAGAATTTCCTTTCTTACTCCTTGTTTTATCAAGGAGTTTTTTCATATCTAAAATGGATACGATAAAGTTGATTTGCACGGCATCATGACTTTATCGTATCCATTATTTTATATAATCTCACCTTATCAATTTATTTCAATATATCTTTTAAATAAGGAACAGTCTTCTCACCTTTCATATCTGACAGCACCCGAATCCAGCGAAATGCTGTATGCTCTTCCAAATCAAGTTTAATCTCTCTATATTCCAGCAATTTTGCCTTATACACTAGACGCGTAAAAACGATGCCCTTTGTATCATCATAACAGCTATCCTCATGAAGAATCGAACTTAATTGTACTTTTTGGTTGACTTCTTCCATCGCTTCTCGTACAGCACCTTCTCGCGGCAATTCGTCTTCTTCCACACTACCTCCTGGAATATCCCAATATTCTGGATACATGTTTGGAGAACCACGTTTTATTTTACTTCGTTTAATAAGCAAATATTTTCCATCTTTTTCAATTAGAACATGAGCAATCAATTTTATAGGCATTCGCAATCTCCTTTGTAAAAATAAAAAATCTTGCATAAAACAAGACTTTCAAGTAATAAACACAATCCACCCTGAGAGAATCGAACTCCCATCTCAAGAACCGGAATCTTACGTGATATCCATTACACTAAGGGTGGCAACTATTTTATTATATAAAAATTTTATAAAAATAACAAGTAAAAAAGGACTGAAATGATAAATTCCAATCCTTTTATTTGATTATAATTCAATATCACCAAACAAGTCAGCCATTGAAAATCCAGTTTGAGTTTCTGGAAGCTCAAAGTCACGTTTTTCTTGACGTTTTTGACGACGAGGACGTGATTGACGTTTTTCTTTTTGATCATCTTCTTGTACTGGACGTTCTTCAAGAGCTTTGATAGAAAGTGATACACGTTCTGCATCAGCATTTACATCAAGAACTTTCACAGTTACTTCTTGACCAACTTTAAGCACATCTTTCGGATTTTCAACACGTTTATGTGAAATTTGTGAAATATGGACAAGTCCGTCAATACCTGGCAATACTTCAACAAAAGCACCGAAATCTGTCAAACGTTTAACTGTGCCTTCAATCACATCACCAGCAGCTAATTTTTGTTCAACACCGTCCCATGGTCCAGGTGTTGTAGCTTTAAGAGAAAGTGATACGCGTCCTTCTTCTTCGTTCAAATCAAGAACTTTTACTTCAATTTCATCGCCAACTGATACAACAGATTTTGGTGAAACGTTGCGTTCGTGTGACAATTCAGTTAAGTGAACAAGTCCGTCAACACCACCAAGGTCAATAAAGGCACCAAAGCTTGTGATACGTGCAACTTTACCAGTCACGATGTCACCAACAGCCAATTTACCAAACACTTCAGCACGTGCTGCTGCAGCTTTTTCTTCTACTACTTCACGGCGTGAAAGAATGAAACGATTTTCTTTTGAATCCACTTCTTTAATTTTTGCTTCAAATTCTTGACCTACAAAACGTTCAGTATTACGAACGAAACGAGTATCTAGCATTGAAGCAGGAATAAATCCACGAAGTCCTTCAAATTCTACTGAAAGACCACCTTTAACTGCACGAGTACCTTTTACAGTAACAACTTCTTCTTCACGTCCAACCAACTTGTCCCATGCCTTGCGAGCTTCTAAACGTTTTTTAGATACAAGGTAAGTAACTGTATCAGTATCTTTACCAACTACTTGACGAAGAACAAGCAATTCAAGTGTTTCACCTGGTTTTACAAGGTCGTTAATGTCAGCTTCACGATCGTTTGTCAATTCACGAAGGGTTAACACACCTTCTACACCAGTTCCAGCGATTGCAACATTAGCTTGGTTCGCATCAACAGTCAATACTTCAGCAGTAACGACATCGCCTGGCTCAACTTGGCTAACACTATTTAGCAAATCTTCAAATTCATTCATCTAAAAAAATCCTCCAACAATCAAGCATTTCTTGCTTGACATACTTATAATATTTTTCCTAAGCACCGCAATGACATGAACTATCTTTAACGTTTCCCACCCTATAAAGAAATAAAATACCCTAAGATATTTTACCATTTATCTGATATATTACCTAAGAACTGGGGTAGCTGGATTCGAACCAACGCATGAGGGAGTCAAAGTCCCTTGCCTTACCGCTTGGCTATACCCCAAAAAGAACGCGGACAAAATCCTTTAAACGCTGAGTGCGCTCATGGAGAGGGAGGGATTCGAACCCCCGAACCCGAAGGAGCGGATTTACAGTCCGCCGCGTTTAGCCTCTTCGCTACCTCTCCTGTATAATCAACAGTATTTATTATACCATTGATGAAAAGAAAACACAAGCATTTATTTCCCCAAATTATAGGTTTCAATCAATTTTTCCACGGCATTTTCAAGTTTTTTATAAAAACTATCAACATTTTCATTTTTTATGATAGCAAATTGCCCGTCTAACTCAGCAATTTGACCAATGACTTTTTTACCAATAGATAAAGCATAACCTTCGTATTGTTCAGACCCTACTTTTACTTGGCTATCTGCTAATTGGATTTCAATCTTTTTGTCTTTTTTACTCATCATATACCTCTTTCAAGTCTCTATTTTACAAAAAAATAGAAAAACTAGCAAGCAATATGCGAAACTAAAGCTACCCCAACGGTGAGATAGCTTCAAAAATTTCTAAACTTTGACAATCCAGCCTTCTGGTGCTTCAACATCACCAAATTGAATACCGGTTAATTCATCATAAAGTTTTCGAGTGACAGGTCCAACTTCTGTTTCACTGTAAAAGACATGGAAATCGTCACCGTGCTGAATACCACCAATTGGAGAGATGACCGCTGCTGTACCGCAAGCCCCTGCTTCAGCAAAACGATCCAAATCATCAATTGGTACATCTCCTTCGATAGCTTTCAAGCCCAAACGATGTTCTGCTAAATATAGAAGAGAATATTTTGTGATAGAAGGCAGGATAGATGGGCTATATGGTGTTACAAATTCGTTGTCTTTGGTAATTCCAAAGAAGTTTGCAGACCCCACTTCTTCAATCTTCGTATGAGTGGCAGGGTCTAGATAAATGACATCAGAAAATTTCTTTTCGTGAGCCATTTGCCCTGGAAGCAAGCTTGCTGCGTAGTTACCGCCGACTTTAGCAGCACCTGTTCCATAAGGAGCAGCACGGTCATACTTGTCAGAAACGATAAAGTTTGTCGGAGTCAAGCCCCCTTTAAAGTAATTTCCAACCGGCATAGCAAACACGGTGAAAATGTATTCATCTGCTGGTTTAACACCGATGATGTCACCAACACCTAACAATAGCGGACGAATATAAAGGGTTCCTCCTGTTCCATACGGTGGAACGTATTCTTCATTGGCACGAACCACTTGCTTCACAGCATCAACAAACATATCAGTCGGAACTTGTGGCATCAAGAGACGGTCTGAGGTGCGTTGCAGACGTTTTGCATTTTGATCTGGACGAAATAGCTGTACGCCGCCGTCTTTCGTGCGATAAGCTTTCATTCCCTCAAAGGCTTGTTGACCGTAATGAAGGCAAGGAGATGATTCAGACATGTGCAGAGTTGCATCTTCAGTCAATCCTCCTTTTTCCCACTGACCATTTTTATAATAAGCAAGATAACGATAAGGCAATTTCATATAGGAAAAACCAAGATTTTCCCAATCAAGATTTACTGACATAACATTCTCCTTTTTAATTTTATGATTTTTATTTTACACTATTTTTAGATATTTTCAATAGTTTTTTGCAAAATTCTGAAAATTTTTTAATTTCAGTTTATAACCGAACAAAAAATCAGCCGCTTGGACTGATTTTCAATTATTTAAGATTCGCAGAGAACACTTCTTCATCTGAAATAGTATCAGAGATAAAGCTACCGTTGCTAGTTCTTTCAGACAAACCGAGGTCAGCAAGATTCACTTGGTAAGTCGTTCCTTTGTTAGAAACAATAGAAAGAATCTGCTCTTCTTCTGCTGTTGGATGATCTGAACTAAAGAGGTCTAGTTCTGCAGGTTGCTCTCCAAAGACAGGACCTGCTTGGAAAATACGATGTGGCTTGGACTTCAGCTCGCGCAACACTTGCAAACCACGATTTGCTCGGCTCGTCACAGGAATATCTGCAACTGCCATTCGCTTGAGCGCTCCGCGCTGGGTCAAGATATAAAGTGAATCAGTATTGGCAATAAAAGCCGCTGCTAAGACATCATCTTTTTTGAGATTGATAGCTTTGACACCTGCTGCTTTAGCACCCACAACTGGCACTTCTTCAATATTAAACCGCAAGGCATAACCGTTCTTGGTCACTAGCATAACATCATCTAGCTTGATTGGAGAAAGTGTGATAATTTGGTCGTCTTCATTTTTTAATTTAGCAAATTTAACAGACTTGGACTTATAGGTGCGCCAAGGACTGAATTCTTTTCGCTCTACGCGCTTGATTTGCCCTAGTTTTGTTACCGCAAAATAAGTGCCTTCGTCAAAATTATCTACTAACTCAGTGTAGATGACTTCTTCATTCGTCTCAAAATTGGTAATGGTCTGGCTGAGGTGTTCCCCGATTTCTTTCCAGCGAATGTCTGCCAGCTCGTGGACCGGTCGATAGATGACATTGCCAAGATTGGTAAAAATCAAAAGGTGCTGAGTGGTTTTCGCCGAGCTAATAAAAATCAGACGGTCATCATCTCGCTTGCCGACCTCATCAACCGTTGATGAATTGAAAGAACGTGGACTGGTGCGTTTAAGATAGCCACCACGAGTGACGCTGACATAGGTTTCTTCTTCCACAATCAGACTAGCCGTATCAATCTCAATGGTATTGGCTTTATCTTGCAATTCACTAAGACGAGGATTGCCAAATTTCTTTTTGACCTCACGCAGTTCACGCTTCATCAGATTGTACATGGTCCGCTCATCACCGATAATGGCTGAAAGCATGGCAATTTTTTCGCGTAATTCCGCCTGCTCTTCCTCCAGAATCACCACGTCTGTATTGGTCAAGCGATAAAGTTGGAGAGTGACAATAGCCTCTGCCTGCTCTTCGGTAAAATCATAGCTGACCTTGAGATTTTCCTTGGCATCAGCTTTATTTTCCGACGCACGAATGAGCGCAATCACTTCATCCAAGATAGAAATCACTCGAATCAAGCCTTCTACGATATGCAGGCGCTTCTCTGCTTTGGCCTTGTCAAATCGGCTGCGCGCCAGAATAATCTCTTTTCGGTGGGCAATATAACTAGTCAGAATCGGCACGATCCCTACCAAACGCGGTGTAAAATGATCAATCGCCACCATGTTAAAATTGTAATTGACCTGCAAATCCGTATATTTAAAGAGATAATTCAGAATCAGCTCGGTATTGGCATCCTTTTTCAGCTCAATGGCAATACGAAGCCCATCACGGTCAGACTCATCCCGTACTTCTGCAATACCAGCTACCTTATTATTGACCCGAACGTCATCAATCTTCTTGACCAGAACAGCTTTGTTAATGTCATAAGGAATTTCAGTGACAACAATCTGCTCTTTGCCGCCTTTGAGCTTTTCAATCTCCGTCCGAGAACGCACGACAACGCGCCCCTTTCCAGTCTCATAGGCTTTCTTAATCTCATCACGCCCTTGCACAATAGCTCCCGTTGGAAAGTCAGGGCCCGGCAGAAACTCCATGAGTTTGTCAACCTTAGCTTTGGGGTGGTCAATCATATAGACCACCGCATCGATGACTTCCGCCAGATTGTGAGGCGGAATGTCCGTCGCATACCCAGCAGAAATCCCCGTTGCCCCATTTACCAAAAGATTTGGAAAGGCAGCAGGCAATACGGTTGGTTCTTTCTCCGTATCGTCAAAGTTCCAAGCAAAAGGCACGGTGTCTTTTTCGATGTCTTGTAGTAAGTAGCCCGCAATCTCAGACAAACGAGCTTCGGTGTACCGCATAGCGGCTGGCGGATCGCCGTCCATAGAACCGTTATTTCCGTGCATTTCCACTAAAATCTCACGGTTCTTCCAATCCTGAGACATACGCACCATAGCGTCGTAGATAGAACTATCACCGTGCGGGTGGAAATTCCCCATGATATTTCCGACAGACTTGGCAGACTTGCGGTAGCCCTTGTCAAAGGTATTGCCGTCTTTGTTCATCGAATAAAGAATCCGACGCTGCACGGGCTTGAGTCCGTCACGAATGTCGGGCAAAGCCCGCTCCTGAATAATGTATTTGGAGTAGCGCCCAAAGCGCTCTCCCATAATGTCCTCCAAGGACATGTTTTGAATGTTACTCATAAGATACAAAGGGACGTTTCGGCTTGCCGAAAATTTCTGTAGAAAAATAGGAAATCGATGCAGGGTTCGATGAACTCCAATCGATTTATCTTTTTTCCTAAGTCTTAGTCCCGTGTTCAGTTGCTATACAACCAAACTATCCTTTCTGTAATTTTCTTTTTTAATGCTTCCTGATGTAAGAGGCATCTCTTATGAATGAGCAAAGTGGATTATCACTTTCTTAGATTCAGTTTTTCTTTAGTGTACTGAATCATTTTTTCTGCAGTTTCTTTATCATAAGGAAAACCAGTCTTGAGAGAGAAAGCCTGAGCTTCTTTGTGAAAAAATTGCTGCGTAGACAGTAAAGAGTGGATGAGGCTTTTTTTGTTGGAAAAATCAAGCAAAGTGGCAAATTCTTCTTCCTTCTCCGCGGGTAAATACTGAAACAGATACTTATAGTTCTTGCCGATATCAATCACTCCCTTGTTCGCTGCCACTTGCCAAGCTAGAAGCTTGAGCAATTCTTTCTGACAGATACCATAGAGATGATCCACCGCATACACAAATTGCTGACGCTGAATCCCCTTGACAACATAGGCTGAAACCCACCAGAATTCATTGCACGATTTTGCAAAATCATCCGCACTTGCTGGTTTTGTCCAATAGCGTTTGGGAGTGGGGGGATAGGGTCGAAAAAGTCCCTGTGGGTTGTCCAACACCATAAAGTCTGCTTCGCTATCCACCCATTCTTTGATATGCTCCTTAGGGCAAAGGGTCAAATCTATCCGATTACCATCTTCAAAGAGCATCAAGTAGAGCCGGCGATGCGCAAGTACATTATGCTGCTCAATAATGCGCTCGCCAAACTGCTCCAACCAAGCAAGGTCAGCTACCAGTCTATCCAAATTATCCACAATGTAGACCACATCATAGTCTTGAAACTCGTCCTTGGGAGCATCTGGATTTGTCCGCGAGCCGGACATGGCAACAGCATCGACTTTTAGCACTTTTGCGGTTTGCAAAATCAAATCCAACATTTCACTTTCAGTTCTCATGGAAGTACCTACCTTTTTGCTAGATCTCTTCTTTCACTTTCTTAACCGCTTTGCGTTTTTTGTAGCGGCTGCGAATGGTATTGAGGTGGTCGCGAAGATCTGCATAGTGGCTTCTTTCTGGGTAGGCATAGGTCATAATAGCAGTGAAATCCAGCAGGAAATCGTAGATTTCTTGTAGTTGAATGCGGAGTTGCTTGCTTTGGCTAGGCACTTTGCCTTTCAACTCAGTCAAGCGCTCCTTATAGGCTTCTTCAAACCGCTTTTGCGCAGTCATCAAATTTTCCACATGAGCTTCCAAGTGCAGTTTTGCCAGCGCCGTTTGATAGGTTGATTTCTTCAACTCTTGGAGCAGGTGGTTGATGCCCTCGGTCTCCTTTTCATAGTTGGCAGCCGCAATCCCTGCATAATTTTTTAGCAAGCCCGCCAAGGTGCCGTAGGCTTCTTTCGTTGCAGTCTCCTTAACCCTCGAAAATGCCCGTACCAAAGCAGTCAGCGTAGCCAAGGCATCATCTCGCTCGCGATCAGCTTGGTCTAAACTAGTCACCAAGCGACTAGCTTTCGTCTGATGAAGCCCCTCCTGAAACTTAGCCAAATGCTGGCTCATCTCTTCCAGCTTACCCGTATAAATACTTTCAACCTTATGCGCCTTGTTAAAAGCAGCAATTGCCTCTTTCGACTCGATCATGAGCTGGGAAAATTCACTTTTATCCAGAGTTTTCGTGTCCAATGTAGTGATTCCGTATGTCAATTTCATTATTTTCTCCTAATTCTTTTAAATTCTAATCTATTTCATATCATTTTTACATTGTTCAGTTTCGGAAAAGGCTTTTTACTCAAAAACCGTTCGTCCGAAATTAGAATGTTCGCCTTTTGCTCCAAGAACTATTGTCCGAAAACAGAACAATCGGGATTTACTGAAAAGTCGCTTGTCCGAAAGTTGAACGACTTTACTTTTGCTCTAGCGAGCTTGTCCGAAAACAAAAATTGCTTGCTAGAGGGGAAGAACATCTTGTAGGGAAATATCTACCTCTAAATGAATCTATTTGAAATATTACTAATTTTCTTTCCCCATTAGCTTTTCTATTCCTTCCATTATGTTTTCTATTCCATAGTGTGTTACATTTTTTCCTTCATTATGACCATATTGAAGATATATTACTGGCTCATCTTCTAAAACAAAGTAGTAATAATTTTTTTATTGCTTTTTGATATTTTAGATTTTTTTAACAAGTTGGCATGAACTATCTTAGCATCTTTATAGGAAAAAATAAGAATATTAGAAGGATTTTCCAAAATATTATCAATATCCTTCTCATCAAAAATTTTAATTTTTTTCTCTTCTAAATCATTTAATAATTTTGTATCAAAACGATAAATAGCTTCTTCTTTTGGTTTTAAAACAAGATAAAAATCATTACTACCAATGCCAATATTTTCAGTTACCTCAATTTCATTTCTATCACTATTTTTAAAGTATTTTCGATATTCTTCTCTATAACCATTTTTATAAAAGTCAGGATAGCTTAATTTACTGTCTTCTTCATGTAATATGGATAAATCAAAATCTAAATCAGTGTTTGGAATAAAATAGTGTTTAAATTTCTCAGGAGATGAAATAGGTAAATAGAATATCTCTGTACCAATAGGATAAGTATCATTGATGTTCTTGAAAATAAGTTTCACTTCATAATAAACATTTTGATTCTCTGATAGTAGCGCAAATACTTCTGCTTCAATCTTTGCCTGTATTTGGTTTGCACTAGAAAATTGAGTAAAAAGATTGTCATCTTTATTATCTATGAAAGAGTCATCCCAATTCTTACTATTATTCCCATTATGTTGAATAACTTGGTAACCAGACACAGAATTATGAAATTGTCTTGCAAAAACATGGCCTCTATGAAAATACCACTCACTTCCATATCCTTTAGGAATGTTCCCTTTTGGGAATTTATTTGGAGTATTTCTCAGCGGATACAAATTATTAGGAATATTATTTGATTTTAAAACTGTTTCCCACCCTTTTCTGGAACATTTTAAGCGTTGGATTCTATTATTATCTATACCAGCAATTTCAAAAAAATTTCCATTTCTTAATGTGAGGCGTACAGGTTGAGCTGTTTTAATATCAATGGAAGGAGAAAAATATTTAATTTTTTGTATTCTATCACTAAGATCCAGCAATTCCATTAGTTCTTCTTTATTCTCTAGTCCCAATCTTGTATAAATTTCATTTTCTTTCATAACTACTTTCTAAACCTTTCTTTAAAATACCGTCTGCTCCTCCAGCGTAAACTTGACGTTATCTTCAATCCATTTACGGCGGGGTGGGACTTTGTCGCCCATGAGGACATTGACGCGGCGTTCGGCACGAGCCAAGTCGTCAATGGTGACGCGAATGAGGGTTCGGTTTTCAGGGTTCATAGTGGTTTCCCAAAGCTGGTCGGCGTTCATTTCCCCCAGCCCTTTGTAGCGCTGCAACATGGCACCTTTGCCAAATTTCTTGCGCAGGTCTTCTAGCTCACCGTCCGTCCAAGCATACTCGACAACCTCGTTCTTACCTTTGCCTTTGGACATTTTATAAAGAGGAGGCAGGGCGATATAGACATGCCCCGCTTCTACGAGTGGGCGCATGTAGCGGTAAAAGAAGGTCAGCAAGAGCGTCTGGATATGGGCACCGTCCGTATCCGCATCGGTCATGATGATAATCTTGTCATAGTTGGCATCTTCGAGGGAGAAGTCCGAACCAACACCCGCACCAATGGTGTAAATCATGGTGTTGATTTCTTCATTTTTGAGAATGTCTGCCATTTTAGCTTTAGCGGTATTGATGACCTTACCGCGCAGGGGCAGAATTGCTTGAAACTTCCGGTCGCGTCCTTGCTTGGCAGAGCCACCCGCTGAATCTCCTTCGACTAGATAGAGTTCGTTTTTAGCTGGGTTTTTGGATTGGGCTGGCGTTAGTTTTCCAGATAAAAGCCCCTTGTCTTTCTTGTTCTTCTTTCCACTTCGGCTTTCATCTCTCGCCTTACGGGCTGCCTCGCGCGCATCTCTCGCCTTAATCGCCTTGCGGATGAGATTTGACGCCAATTCCCCATTTTCCAAGAGGAAAAAAGTCAACTTGTCTGACACAATCGAATCCACCGCAGGACGAGCAAGCGGACTGCCTAGCTTGTCCTTGGTCTGCCCTTCAAACTGCAAATGCTCTTCTGGCACTAAGATAGAAAGAACAGCCGCTAAGCCCTCGCGGTAGTCAGAACCTTCCAGATTTTTATCCTTTTCTTTCAGCAAACCAGTCTTTCTCGCATAGTCATTCATGACCTTGGTAATGGCTGACTTGAGCCCTGTCTCGTGCGTTCCGCCATCCTTGGTGCGAACGTTATTGACAAAAGAAAGGATATTGTCTGAATAACCATCGTTGTACTGGAGAGCCACTTCCACTTGAAAACCGCCCTCTTCTCCTTCAAAATAAAGGACCGGCGTCAAGGTTTCCTTGTCTTCGTTCAAGTAGCTGACAAAGTCCTGCACCCCATTTTCATAATGAAAATCAACAGACTCGCCCGTTCGCTCATCTGTCAGAGAAAGGTGAACATTTTTCAAGAGAAAGGCTGATTCATTGAGCCGCTCCGAAATGGTATTGTATTTGAAATCTGTCGTTGAGAAAATCGTGTCGTCAGGCATAAAGGTCACTTTTGTGCCCGTTTTTGATTTGGGAGCTTTGCCAATCTTTTCCAGACTGGTAACAGGTTTCCCACCTTGCTCAAATCGTTGCCGATAAACCGTTCCGTCACGTGTGATTTCAACTTCCAGCCAACTAGACAGCGCATTGACCACAGAAGAACCAACACCGTGGAGACCCCCAGAGGTCTTGTAACCGCCCTGACCGAACTTACCTCCAGCGTGAAGCACCGTAAAGATGACTTCCACTGTCGGGATTCCCATAGCGTGCATACCGACAGGCATTCCCCGACCGTGGTCTGCTACTGTCAAACTCCCGTCTTTGTGAATGGTCACGTCAATCTTGTCGCCAAAGCCAGACAGAGCCTCATCGACTGCATTGTCAACAATTTCCCAGACCAAATGGTGAAGCCCAGTTGCATCTGTTGATCCGATATACATACCAGGACGCTTCCGAACCGCGTCCAACCCTTCTAATACTTGAATGGCATCATCATTGTAATTGTTAATATTGATTTCCTTTTTTGCCACAAGGAGCCTCCTGAATCATTCATCCTTTCTATCTTACAAGTTTTTAGTAAATTTTGCAAAGATTTTAAGAAAATAGTGTATTCTTTCTGCTTCTCACCACCATTTTTTCAGCCTAGACAAATTTTGTAAAATATTTCTGGTCGTTCAACTATCAAAATCAAAATTCATGGTATAATAAAAACATGATAAAGATAGTTTTTACATTGATAGTAGCTTATTTGATTGGTTCAATCCCTGCCGGGCTTTGGATTGGACAAGCATTTTACAAGAAAAATCTCCGCGAATACGGTAGCGGAAATACAGGGACGACCAATACCTTTCGTGTCCTTGGGAAAAAAGCAGGCATCATCACCTTTATTTTCGACTTTTTTAAAGGAACGTTTGCGACACTATTGCCATTTTTTCTTCATATCAACGGTATTTCTCCTCTTGTTTTTGGACTTTTAGCCGTGCTTGGGCATACCTTCCCCATTTTCGCAGAATTTAAGGGCGGTAAAGCCGTGGCAACCAGTGCAGGTGTCATTCTGGGCTTTTCACCGACTTTCTTCACTTATTTAGCTGTCATCTTTTTCAGCTGCTTGTATTTGACTAGTATGATTTCTTTTTCAAGTGTGACAGCTGCTGCCTCTGCTATTCTGGGAGTCTTAATTTTCCCGTTATTTAGTTTTCTTTTGCCACGTTACGATGTGCTTTTTACCGTGATTGTGCTGGCATTAGCGCTCATCATTATCGTTCGACACAAAGATAATATTCAGCGGATTCGGACGAAGCAAGAAAATCTCATTCCCTTCGGATTGAATATCACAAAACAACAACCTAAACAGAAATAAAAGAAGCTAGGATAAAAAATCTTAGCTTCCTTTTATTTTATTCTTTGTGAGCTTTTTTAAATCTAGATAATCCTAAAAGTCCAACGACAAAGCCAAGTAAACTGATAAAGGTAGTATCTGTTGTACCTGTTTCTGGCAAGCTCTTTTGGCCTGAAGGCACAAATTGTTTGTGTACATTGACTGGAATCGTTGCCGTTCTTTGATGTGTATTTGTTTGAACCGCTGGCACAAGTTCTTTTTGTCCAGTTTCATTTGGCTTCACTTGATTAGCAGCTTGATTTTGAAGTTTCTTGTATTGTGCAGTCGAGATTGAAATAGTCCGTGAATTAGGATTGACAACCGCATAAGCTGTTAAGTCTGTTTTTGCCAAATAGTCTGCAAAAGCAACGTCCATTGAAGGACCTTCTTCGCGAGCTCCGCCCAACATACTATAACCGTCACCACCTGCAGCCAAGAAATCATTAGTTGTCAGATAGTAGATTTTCTTAAGGTTTAATTTTTCATATTTTCCTGTTTCAGGATTTTTGATTTCAATGCCAAGAATACGCTTATCAGCTGGCAAGGTTGTGTCATAATAAACTTTTGCTCCAGAAACTTGCAGGAAACCACCGCTTGGTTCAAGTAACGGTTGACCATTTTCATCTAGGACTGGTTTGCCGTCTTTTTCTTGTAAAATAGAACCTAAAGACTTAGCAAACATGTCTGCGATGTTTTGCCCAGTCACTTTTATTTGAGTAATGGTATTACCAAATGGTAAAACAGCAATAATATCTCCTTTGGTGATTGGTTTCCCTTTCGCAATTGTTTCACGAAGTCCGCCGCCGTTAGTTACAGCAAGGTCTGTCTTATGACTGAATCCTATTTGCCCGTACTCATAGAGTGCATCTGCTACGACATTTCCAAGATTGGTTTCCCGCACACGGACATTTTCTCGATTACCATTTAACTCAACTGGGCTATTAGCAACGACCACTTTTGCGTTTTCTTGGTCATATTTCTCTTTGATTTTGTTTACTAATTGCTGAATAGCTGGATCTGGAGTAACGCCTTTTACTGAATCAGCTGAGATTTGTTGAGGATTTCCTAGAAGTTGACCAGATTTGTATGTTACTTTTCCGATATTATGCAAGTAACTACCTGTTTGATTATAAGTAACATTGTCGCCGTAGGTCACTGATTCTACAGTATGTGAATGCCCGTCAATCACCGTCACACGTTTTCCTTTTAGCAAAGGATTTTTTGATAATGCTTCTGCCAAGGTAGAACCACGCCATTCAACTGGTGTCGTCGTATCTACACCCAAATGCGCCAAAACGACATAATGTTTGTAAGTTTTACCTTCCGCTTTCGCACGAGATTCCACTTCTTCAATGACTTTATTGACTTCTGAAATTGGATCTGTAAACGTAACCCCCTGAACATTGCGTGGGTGTGTTTTTGTTGCAGTTTCTGGCGTTGTCACCCCAATAACCACAAATTCATCTCCCACAACATTCTTGTCTTTATCAACAATCGTAGAAGCCTCAAAGAGACGTGCTCCATTGACATAAGTATTGGCACTAAGAAGAGGGAATTTCAAAATTTCTTTGTATTTTTTCACCTCATCCAAACCAAAGTCAAATTCATGATTTCCGACCGCCGTTGCGTCATAGCCAATCTTATTTAAAATATTCGCGCGCTCTTCTCCTTTTGAGCTATTGGAAATCGGAAGCCCTTGAAAAGCATCGCCTGCATCCACAACGAGTGTTGTTTGATTAGTCTTTGCACGTTCTTGCTCAATGACAGCTGCTAATTTAGCATCGCCAATGACACCTTTTTCTTCTACAATACGACCGTGTACATCATTTGTATGAAGAATAACTGTATCCTTTTCGGATTGAGCTGTGGGCGAAACAACAGCTTGAGCGGCTGGAGTTATAGAATCTGCTGGAGTTACAGAAGTTTCAACTTGTTTGTTCTCGCTCTTTTCTGTTACTTTCTCTGTGGAAACTTCAGTAGCAGGCAAAACTGCTGAATCTCCTTGAGCGGTCGTAGGTGCAACCGACTGATTTTCTTTAGGAGCTTCTACTTGCTCTACAGGTGCTGTTGAAGTAGCTAGATCTACAGCATCAGCAGAAACCTGATGTGCTAAAATTGCTGGAGCAATTAGCAATGTCGACAAAATAGGGACAATGAATTTTTTCTTCTTCATAATCAATCCTCTTTTATTCTTTTTGGATTCTATTATACAAGATTGTCTGGTAAAATAAAACCTTATTGAGCAAACTTTATCTTATCGTTCGCTAAAATTGTTCTAAAAAGAAAAATATTCTAACTTTTACATTAGAATATCTTATTTCACAAACATTATTTACAAACTTCTACCTTGTGAGTTTATCTGTGCCATTAAGTTCTTCAGCCCTGCCACTCCCACGGTATCACCCGCTTTTTCAAAACACACCAGTGCTTTTTGAGCATCAGATTTAGCCATTTTTATATCTCCCTTAGCTAATCTTACCTCAGCCAAGCCACGATAAGCACAAGCATGATTGACAAAGTCATCTGTCTGCAATGCTAAATTTAGTGTTTCTTGTAAAAGTTCTTCTGCAAGATGAATATTTCCAAATTTGAATTGTAAATACCCCTGTTCGTACAAATTGACCGATGCCTTTAGGACATCATCGGGGAAATGCTCTGTAATAATTGCAGCTTCTGCCATTATCAAGTCATAAGCCTTTTGAAAATGCTCTTCTTCTCGTTCGACCATCGCTAATTGATGTAAGCCTATATGCTGTTCTTCCAGATTCTTTTCAGACATAGCTTGAGCATAATAGTCTTTTAAAAACTGACGAGCCAACTGAAAATCCTTTTCTTCCAAAGCAATATAAGCTTTTAAATTCAGTGTACTATAACTATCTTGGTCTATTTGATAAACGAATTGCTTGGCAAGCTGATATTGCCCATCAAACAATGCTTGCCAGGCTTTTTGAAGTTGTTCTTGTGTCATATTTTCTTTCCTTTTATTCATAGAAAACAAAATGTCCCACTCTAAAAGTTATATCAAATCAGTCTCCGAGATCGCCTCTTTCACTTTTTCGATTGGCAGATGTACTAGCTCAACTTTCTTTTCGCTATATAAATATCGCGCATAATCATCCATACGGTATTGATTGATATAAACCACTCGCTTGCAACCAACTTGTAAAAGCTGTTTCGTACAATTGAGACAAGGGAAATGAGTGACATAGACAGTAAATCCTTTTGGGATTCCACGCTCTGCACCTTGCAAAATTGCATTTACTTCTGCATGCAAAGTCCTCACACAATGCCCGTCAACTATCAGGCATTCATGATCGATGCAGTGCTCCGTTCCTGAAACAGATCCATTATATCCTGTTGAAATAACTTTATTATCCTTTACAATAACTGCACCAACGCTTGCTCGTTTGCAGGTTGAGCGATTTGCAATCAAGAGCGCTTGTGCTGCAAAATATTCGTCCCAAGCCAATCTTTTTGTAACCATGTTGTCACCTTCTTTTTTATTTATCACTCATTTTATCATTTTTTCGATGTGGAAAAAGCGGAAGTCCGAGCGATGCGATCTTTTCTGCCGGAACCCTCATGCCGTCTTTTGTCCATTTGATTAAGACAGAAACCACCGCCGAACTCCAAAAGGAATTCATGTAAGTCGAAGCCTCTTTTCTAGAGCTATTTTGTTTTTCCAAGAAATCAAACACAGCACTTGTCAACAGTTTTTCTAAATTGTAATCCACTGCTAAACTAAGGATTCGTGCCTCTTTTTTGACTTCTTTAAACAAGAACAGCCACACTTGATAAAGCTCGGTTCTCATATTGAATTGTTCCAATTTATTGGTAATCTTTTGTACTGTTCGTTGGAAAATCTCTTGTAAAATTTCTTCTTTTGAATCATAATTTCGATAAAAAGCTGCACGTGAAACGCCTGCCCTCTCTACTAATTCAGAAATAGTAATTTTGGTCAACTCTTTCTTTTCCAATAATTGCAATAGCGAAATTTCTAAGGATTCTTTTGTAATGCGATTGGATTCCTGATTTGATATTTTTAGATTTTCTAAAGATTTTTTCGATATTTTACGTTCCGACATAACATTTTCTTTCTACGTGTAACAACCGACTGTAAAGGCTTTCTAAAGCAGAAGTTTCATGATATAATTGTAAAAAAAGACAAAACTTTTGTCAATGTCTAACTAGTTTACTACTCAACTAAAGGAGAATGCAATGACTTGGAAAATTGTAGCTGATTCAGGCTGTGATTATAGAACTATCGAAAACCTTGCTGTTGACACCTTGTTTGAAAGTGTTCCTTTGACCATTCAAGTAGGTGATGAAATCTTTATAGATAATGCTCAGCTCAATATTGATGATATGATGGAAAAAATGTATGCCACTTCTTCGGCTTCAAAGTCTGCCTGTCCTAGTCCAGATGATTATATGAAAGCTTTTGATGGAGCTTCAAATATTTTTGTGGTCACTATTACAGGAACCTTATCAGGAAGCCATAATAGCGCACAAGTGGCTAAAAAACTCTATATTGAAGAACATCCTAACGTGAATATCCATATTATTGATACTCTTTCTGCTGGCGGTGAAAATGATTTGATTATCAAAAATCTTAATCTTCTCATCGGTCAAGGGCTAAGTTATGAAGAGGTTGTAACAGAAATTACAGCCTATCAAGCAAAGACGAAGTTACTTTTCGTTCTTGCAAAAGTTGACAATCTAGTCAAAAATGGACGACTGAGCAAGTTGCTTGGAGCCGTTGTAGGATTACTGAATATTCGTATGGTAGGCGAAGCCAGTCAAGACGGCAAGTTGGAGTTGCTTCAAAAGGCGCGTGGTGCTAAAAAGTCACTAATCGCAGCTTTTGATGAACTCATCAAGGCAGGCTATGCCGGTGGACAAATCATTATTGCTCATCGAAATAATCTTAAGTTTTGCCAGCAATTTTCCGAAATGGTTCGTGAAAGATTCCCACAAGCTGTTATTGAAGTCATCCCGACTTCTGGCTTGTGCAGTTTTTACGCTGAAGAAAATGGTCTCCTCATGGGCTATGAGATTCAATAATATAACGAAACTGTAGTCAATCACTAAACTACAGTTTTTATATTACAAATATAGCAAACCAAAAACAACTAGCACACTAATCATGCTAAAAAGTGAGCCGATAAGATAGTATTCTGCAAAGGACTGACTTTCTGAAATCTTATTATATCGTGCGATTGACTTAGCAGTAAAGACTAAGCCAACGGAAGCAAACTGCCCAAATATAAGAGACAAAGCCATAATAAAACGCTCTAAAATCCCAATCATCGCCCCTGCACCTGCTATAGTGTCTTGGTTATCTCCCTTTGACTGATACCTACTGAAGAAAAGCTTAAATAAAATATTAACAGGCTTGCCAACGATTGCTAAGAAAAGAAGGGTTTGAGCAACTGACGCTCCATTTTTCAGCCATTGTGGATTGATTTTGCTGGCCAATAAAGCATAAAATAGAAAAATGCAAATAAAATGAAGGACTTGGTCAATGATGAAAACTTGCTTTGTGAGTCTCTTTATTTCTATAAACGTATTGAGCCTGTATTTCAAGAAATCAATAACTACATGACTAATCCAAACAGCAGCAAAGTAAATAATATTTTTCGGGAAAAAGATACTCAAAATCAGCAACGGCAGAAAAACAATGGCTAAATGCAGCAATAAATAAGGTAACTTTCGACATTTTAAATCTGCCATTTTTTGACTTTGCCATTGGAAATCAGCTAAAACATGTGCCAATAAGGTTAACAACAAGATTGGATGTTGTACAAAATAGTCTGAAAATCCCCACAAATTAGACATGTTTCGCCTCCTTCTCTATCGCATTTAACATCAAGTTCATCGCAACTCGTTTATTTCTGAGATAAATTTTTAACCCACTCGCCTTGATACGTTTGTTGAAAGCACTCGGAGTGATACCAAGTAGTTTTGCCATTTCTTTATGCGAAAATGTTTCATCGTATATATTTTCAGCTAGTAATTGTTTGAGGACATCATATTGGATATCTGTCCACTTGGACTGAATAAAAGAGCATGCAGCTAAAATAGCATTGATTGTCTGACCGACTTCTTCGTCTGCCAAAGAAACCGAAATGTGATTGATGCCATAGTCATTCTTGTCATGAACATAGTTAATCGCTTCTCTCGCCAGCCAATACGCCGGACCGTCAGAACCAATGCTTTGTTCTTTGTTAATTTCTGTAATCATATCTCCAGCACCAATCCCAAATCGAATTTCATAAGGAGCAAATGACATAGAAAGTTGCTCCATGATTTGAAACATATCCGAATTTGGTAAAAACAAAGCTTGAAATTCATCGCCAGCTGTGACCGTAAAGGGAGAAATTAAATATTTCTGATATTGCTGATTCAACTCTTTCATCAATTGCAACAATTGCTGTTGTGCCTGCGCTCGATCTTGTATTTTTTTTGATTTAATAATGTCTCCAATAAGAGCAATGTACATCATCTTTTCACCTCTTTTTGTCTATTATAATGGAAATTTTTAAAAATTTCCATTATAAAGGACATTTTCTAAAATTTCCATTATAAAGGACATTTTCTAATCTACCATCTCTAAAAAATACAGCTAAGCACATGATTGAAACCATCATTTGATCTGATAATGACTATCCTTTTACTTTCCATACCTTACCCAGCACTTCTCCAATCTTGCCCTTGATAACTAAGTCAGCTTGACTATCTTGTATTATATTGTTTTTATTGATTACAACTAAGTGCCGTCCTTGAAAATAATGAACCAAATTAGCGGCTGGATAAACAACTAGCGATGTTCCGCCAATGATAAGTAGGTCAGCTTGATTGATAGCCTGAATAGCTTGAGAAAAAACTTCCATATTTAACGGTTCCTCATAAAGAGTCACATCTGGCTTAACTACACAACCACAAGTCTCGCAATAAGGAATGATTCCAGGCAATTTCAAAAAATCCTCTAAGTCATAAAAACGATGACAATTGGTACAAAAATTTCGGTCCACACTACCATGAATTTTTAATACGTTCTTGCTTCCTGCCCTCTCGTGTAAACTATCAATATTCTGTGTAACAATTGCTTTTAATTTCCCTAACTTTTCTAGATAAACTAAATATTTATGGGCTACATTTGGCTTAGCATTAGGATAAATAAGATATTTCTTGTAAAACTCAAAAAACTGTTCTGGATAACGTTCAAACATCGTATGTGAAACTAATTGCTCTGCTGTAAAATGCTGGTTTAACTCAATATTGTAAATCCCATTAGAACTTCGAAAATCCGGAATACCAGATTCAGTTGAAACACCCGCACCACCAAAAAATACAATATTTTGGCTACTTTGAATGATCTGAGCCAGTTCTTCAATCTTGTCCATATCGCCCTCCTAAAAGTTACCAATATTATTAAAGAAAAAATCGGCTAGCAGAACTAGCCGATTCATATTATAACTGAATTATTTTGACAAGTTATAGAAAGATTTCAAACCACGGTATTCAGCAACTTCACTAAGTTGGTCTTCGATACGAAGTAATTGGTTGTATTTAGCAATACGGTCAGTACGTGACAATGAACCAGTCTTAATTTGTCCAGCGTTAGTTGCAACTGCGATGTCAGCAATTGTTGAATCTTCAGTTTCACCTGAACGGTGTGATACAACGGCAGTGTAACCAGCTTCTTTTGCCATTTCGATAGCATCAAATGTTTCAGTAAGAGTACCGATTTGGTTAACTTTAATAAGGATTGAGTTAGCACATCCTTCGTTAATACCTCTTTCAAGATAAGAAGTGTTTGTTACGAAGAAGTCATCACCAACAAGTTGTACTTTCTTACCAAGGCGTTCAGTAAGTTTCTTCCAACCTTCCCAGTCATTTTCATCCATACCATCTTCGATAGTGATGATTGGGTATTTATCAACTAACTGTTCAAGGTATTCGATTTGTTCGTCAGCTGTACGAACTGCAGCTCCTTCACCTTCGAATTTAGTGTAATCATAAACTTTACGTTCTTTATCGTAGAATTCTGATGATGCACAGTCAAATCCAAGGAATACATCTTTACCAGGAACATAACCAGCAGCTTCGATAGCAGCAAGGATAGTTTCTACACCATCTTCAGTTCCGTCAAAATGAGGAGCAAATCCACCTTCGTCACCAACAGCTGTTTCAAGACCACGAGATTTAAGGATTTTCTTAAGAGCATGGAAAATTTCAGCGCCCCAACGAAGAGCTTCTTTGAATGTAGGGGCACCAGCAGGAACAATCATAAATTCTTGGAAAGCGATTGGAGCATCTGAGTGAGAACCACCGTTGACGATGTTCATCATTGGAGTTGGAAGAACTTTAGTATTGAATCCACCAAGGTAGCTGTAAAGTGGGATTTCAAGGTAATCAGCAGCAGCACGTGCTACAGCAATAGATACACCAAGAATTGCGTTTGCACCCAATTTACCTTTATTTGGAGTACCGTCAAGTGCAATCATTGCACGGTCAATAGCTTGTTGATCACGAACGTCATAACCAATAACTGCTTCAGCAATAATATTGTTTACGTTGTCAACAGCTTTTTGTGTACCAAGACCGCCGTAACGAGATTTGTCACCATCACGAAGTTCAACTGCTTCGTGTTCACCAGTAGAAGCTCCAGATGGAACCATACCACGTCCGAAAGCACCTGATTCAGTATAAACTTCTACTTCAAGTGTTGGGTTACCGCGTGAGTCTAGGACTTCGCGAGCGTAAACATCAGTAATAATTGACATTTTTTACTCTCCTTTGAGTTATTTTATTTACATTCCTATCATACCTTAAAAATCGGTTTTTTTCAAGGAAAAATCGTGTCTTTCTATGAAATTTACGATAATTTTCCGTGTAAGCGTTTTATATTTCCGAATATTTCTTGGATAAATTTCAAAAAAGTATGTTATACTAACTTTATGACAGATATAAATAAAGCAATAATGGAAAAATCTCAAGGGGGATTAAAATTAAATCCCGATGAGCAAAGAAAATTTTTAGAAACATTTGAAGAACGGGTCATTGCAGAATGTAGTATTGATGAAGCTAACAGCGCTCCCATCCACGACCACTTTAAAGAGATTTTACAAAAGATTATCTTGGACTATCAGCCTGTAACTGTGAAAATATCACCTGAGGTTCATAGTCAATATCAAATTTTTTACTTAAAAATAGCAAAAGATCTGGGTTGCAAAGCAACAATCGTGTCTAGTAACTGCAAGAATTCTCCATTTGGTTTAGTCATTCATAGTGATCATCCAGTAGAAATAGATGAAAAAGAAATTGCTAACCAATTTTCTGAATTTTTCCAAGCAGATTCATCTCAAAAAGTAGAAAAGAGGCCTTCTTTTTGGGAAAAGTTGTTTCATTAAAGGGGCGATTGATGCCAAATTTAGAAAAACTAACCTTATTCTTTCAAGCAGAAAATCAAAGAGACTGGGAAACGTACCAAAGTTTTTTACATTCTGATATTACCTGGGAATTGCATGGGCAAGAAGTTTCAACCATTCATGGAATAGACGATTATCTTCTGAAGATTCAGCAAGCCTATCATCATAGCAACGTTCAATTTTCCTGCTTGCATACTTTTTCAACTAACGAAAATCGGATTGTCACCATTCTCCAAAATGATTTTGGTCAACTATCCTGTGATATTTTTGAGTTCGAAAATGGTTTAATTATCAGAGAATATGAATATTTGTTATGATATTTCCATGTCTGAGAACTACTACACCTTGTAATCTAAAACAAATATAATGGGAGGTTAAGAACTTTTTGTTCTAACCCCTTTTTTATAGCAACATCCCTTCGTCTATGTCAAATTCTGTTAGGATTTGCTTAATGCGGTCAAAATTCAAGCGAAAATGTTCTAACGTATGGGCATCAGAGCCAACAGAATACTTTGTTCCGCCCAATTCTTTCACCAAAGACAGGGCATAAATATAAATATCTTCATGGTCATAGAGATACATTGACTTGCAATTCAGTTCAAAAGCTAAGCTGTAATCTATCATTTTTTGAAAGAGGGCACGAAGTTGAGCTTCAAAGTTTTTTAGTTCTTCAACTGTCACATTAAACTTGCGAAAACCATAGTCAAAATGAGCCAAAACATGAGCTGAAATACTCTCAATAGCTTCTTCCATTTCTTTTAGATACGTTGGAATAAACTTCATTTTATCAAATTGCAAAACAGGCTTTTCTAAATAATCGAATTTCCCATTATGATGAACAGATAAAAGTTTCAAATCATAATCTTTATTCTCCAAAAAAGCTAAAATATCTTTCTTTCGTGGTCTGTAATAGCCAATCTCAATTCCTTTTTTGATTCGATTTCCATATTTCCGATTGAGAGCAGCTATTTTTCTAGAATAAGACTCATAATCAGGAATATCATCGTGAGGAGAGCCTGCATCATACGGATAGGGATTAGATAAATCCAGATGTTCAGTCGTCACGATTTCACCATCGTAATGTTCCAAATAATCTCTGAAATCAGCATCTGAATCGTAAGAAAAGTAAGTATGAAGATGATTATCACGCATAATATTTTTCCTCCTATCATCCTATAACACTAAGGAATTATATAGCAGTTTATACTAACTATAATATATTGTATTCTTAAACAAGATTTTCCTAAATTTGATAATTATATTTTGTAGTTGTGTAAAAAATAAGTATTCCCAATTGTCAAGTCAAGTGCAACAAAGTTG
>NZ_KV841568.1:0-5378 GCF_001839535.1 Streptococcus sp. HMSC36C04
AAGAAAAATAAAAAAAGATGAAAAAAGGTATTGACAAGAAGAGAAGGAGATGATATACTAAGATAGTTGTCGCTTGAGTGGCGACAAAGACCTTTGAAAACTGAACAAGACGAACCAATGTGCAGGCGACTGTTTAAAGACAGTCCGTCAAACATTAAGAAGAAACAATAAATCTGTCAGTGACAGAAATGAGTGAGAACTCAAACTTTATATGAGAGTTTGATCCTGGCTCAGGACGAACGCTGGCGGCGTGCCTAATACATGCAAGTAGGACGCACAGTTTATACCGTAGCTTGCTACACCATAGACTGTGAGTTGCGAACGGGTGAGTAACGCGTAGGTAACCTGCCTATTAGAGGGGGATAACTATTGGAAACGATAGCTAATACCGCATAACAGTATGTAACACATGTTAGATGCTTGAAAGATGCAATTGCATCGCTAGTAGATGGACCTGCGTTGTATTAGCTAGTAGGTAGGGTAATGGCCTACCTAGGCGACGATACATAGCCGACCTGAGAGGGTGATCGGCCACACTGGGACTGAGACACGGCCCAGACTCCTACGGGAGGCAGCAGTAGGGAATCTTCGGCAATGGGGGGAACCCTGACCGAGCAACGCCGCGTGAGTGAAGAAGGTTTTCGGATCGTAAAGCTCTGTTGTTAAGGAAGAACGAGTGTGAGAATGGAAAGTTCATACTGTGACGGTACTTAACCAGAAAGGGACGGCTAACTACGTGCCAGCAGCCGCGGTAATACGTAGGTCCCGAGCGTTGTCCGGATTTATTGGGCGTAAAGCGAGCGCAGGCGGTTAGAAAAGTCTGAAGTGAAAGGCAGTGGCTCAACCATTGTAGGCTTTGGAAACTGTTTAACTTGAGTGCAGAAGGGGAGAGTGGAATTCCATGTGTAGCGGTGAAATGCGTAGATATATGGAGGAACACCGGTGGCGAAAGCGGCTCTCTGGTCTGTAACTGACGCTGAGGCTCGAAAGCGTGGGGAGCGAACAGGATTAGATACCCTGGTAGTCCACGCCGTAAACGATGAGTGCTAGGTGTTAGGTCCTTTCCGGGACTTAGTGCCGCAGCTAACGCATTAAGCACTCCGCCTGGGGAGTACGACCGCAAGGTTGAAACTCAAAGGAATTGACGGGGGCCCGCACAAGCGGTGGAGCATGTGGTTTAATTCGAAGCAACGCGAAGAACCTTACCAGGTCTTGACATCCCGATGCTATTTCTAGAGATAGGAAGTTTCTTCGGAACATCGGTGACAGGTGGTGCATGGTTGTCGTCAGCTCGTGTCGTGAGATGTTGGGTTAAGTCCCGCAACGAGCGCAACCCTTATTGTTAGTTGCCATCATTGAGTTGGGCACTCTAGCGAGACTGCCGGTAATAAACCGGAGGAAGGTGGGGATGACGTCAAATCATCATGCCCCTTATGACCTGGGCTACACACGTGCTACAATGGCTGGTACAACGAGTCGCAAGCCGGTGACGGCAAGCTAATCTCTGAAAGCCAGTCTCAGTTCGGATTGTAGGCTGCAACTCGCCTACATGAAGTCGGAATCGCTAGTAATCGCGGATCAGCACGCCGCGGTGAATACGTTCCCGGGCCTTGTACACACCGCCCGTCACACCACGAGAGTTTGTAACACCCGAAGTCGGTGAGGTAACCGTAAGGAGCCAGCCGCCTAAGGTGGGATAGATGATTGGGGTGAAGTCGTAACAAGGTAGCCGTATCGGAAGGTGCGGCTGGATCACCTCCTTTCTAAGGAAAAAACGGAAGCCATTGAGTTTGTCTTGTTTAGTTTTGAGAGGTCTTGTGGGGCCTTAGCTCAGCTGGGAGAGCGCCTGCTTTGCACGCAGGAGGTCAGCGGTTCGATCCCGCTAGGCTCCATTAGGATAGAATCCTACTGAACTTAATAAAGAAGTGAAGTTGCATATGAGACTAACTTCTTAGGAAAAAAGATAAACTTCCTTGTGTTCGACGAACACAGCGTCAGTTTTCTATTTTTCTACAGAAGTTTTCGCAAGCGAACCGTCTCTTAATATCCTAAGATTAGCACATTGAAAATTGAATAACGATATCAAATAGTAACAAGAAAATAAACCGAAAACGCTGTGAATATTAATGAGTATATGACTGAGAGGTCAAAGATAAGGTTAAGTTAGTAAGGGCGCACGGTGGATGCCTTGGCACTAGGAGCCGAAGAAGGACGTGACAAACGACGAAATGCCTTGGGGAGCTGTAAGTAAGCGTAGATCCAGGGATGTCCGAATGGGGGAACCCAACAGGTAGATGCCTGTTACCCGTATCTATTAAGGATATGAGGAGGAAGACGCAGTGAACTGAAACATCTAAGTAGCTGCAGGAAGAGAAAGCAAAAGCGATTGCCTGAGTAGCGGCGAGCGAAAGGGCAAGAGGGCAAACCGAGAAGTTTACTTCTCGGGGTTGTAGGACTGCGATGTGGACTTAAAGATTATAGAAGAAGACCTTGGGAAAGGTTGCCAGAGAGAGTAAGAGCCTCGTATTTTAAATAGTCTTTATACCTAGCAGGATCCTGAGTACGGCGGGACACGAGGAATCCCGTCGGAATCTGGGAGGACCATCTCCCAACCCTAAATACTCCCTAGTGACCGATAGTGAACCAGTACCGTGAGGGAAAGGTGAAAAGCACCCCGGGAGGGGAGTGAAAGAGAACCTGAAACCGTGTGCCTACAACAAGTTCGAGCCCGTTAATGGGTGAGAGCGTGCCTTTTGTAGAATGAACCGGCGAGTTACGTTATGATGCGAGGTTAAGTTGAAGAGACGGAGCCGTAGGGAAACCGAGTCTGAAGAGGGCGCCATAGTATCATGATGTAGACCCGAAACCATGTGACCTACCCATGAGCAGGTTGAAGGTGAGGTAAAACTCACTGGAGGACCGCACCAGGGCACGTTGAAAAGTGCTTGGATGACTTGTGGGTAGCGGAGAAATTCCAAACGAACTTGGAGATAGCTGGTTCTCTCCGAAATAGCTTTAGGGCTAGCGTCGACAGAAAGATTCTTGGAGGTAGAGCACTGTTTGGGTGAGGGGTCCATCCCGGATTACCAATCTCAGATAAACTCCGAATGCCAAAGAATTATGGTCGGCAGTCAGACTGCGAGTGCTAAGATCCGTAGTCGAAAGGGAAACAGCCCAGACCACCAGCTAAGGTCCCAAAATAATTGTTAAGTGGAAAAGGATGTGGGGTTGCACAGACAACTAGGATGTTAGCTTAGAAGCAGCTATTCATTCAAAGAGTGCGTAATAGCTCACTAGTCGAGTGACCCTGCGCCGAAAATGTACCGGGGCTAAAACAATTTACCGAAGCTGTGGATCCTTTAGGGGATGGTAGGAGAGCGTTCTATGTGTGGTGAAGGTGTACCGTGAGGAGCGCTGGAACGCATAGAAGTGAGAATGCCGGTATGAGTAGCGCAAGACAGGTGAGAATCCTGTCCACCGTAAGACTAAGGTTTCCAGGGGAAGGCTCGTCCGCCCTGGGTTAGTCGGGACCTAAGGAGAGACCGAAAGGTGTATCCGATGGCCAACAGGTAGAGATTCCTGTACTAGAGTATAGAGTGAAGGAGGGACGCAGTAGGCTAACTCAAGCGTGCGAATGGAAGAGCACGTCTAAGCAGTGAGGTGTGATAGGAGTCAAATGCTTCTATCTGTAACATTGAGCTGTGATGGGGAGCGAAGTTTAGTAGCGAAGTGAGTGACGTCACACTGCCAAGAAAAGCTTCTAGCGTTAATTTATACTCTACCCGTACCGCAAACCGACACAGGTAGTCGAGGCGAGTAGCCTCAGGTGATCGAGAGAACTCTCGTTAAGGAACTCGGCAAAATGACCCCGTAACTTCGGGAGAAGGGGTGCTCAGTGTAACTGAGCCGCAGTGAATAGGCCCAAGCAACTGTTTATCAAAAACACAGCTCTCTGCTAAATCGTAAGATGATGTATAGGGGGTGACGCCTGCCCGGTGCTGGAAGGTTAAGAGGAGTGCTTAGACGTAAGTCGAAGGTATGAATTGAAGCCCCAGTAAACGGCGGCCGTAACTATAACGGTCCTAAGGTAGCGAAATTCCTTGTCGGGTAAGTTCCGACCCGCACGAAAGGCGTAATGATTTGGGCACTGTCTCAACGAGAGACTCGGTGAAATTTTAGTACCTGTGAAGATGCAGGTTACCCGCGACAGGACGGAAAGACCCCATGGAGCTTTACTGCAGTTTGATATTGAGTGTCTGTGCCACATGTACAGGATAGGTAGGAGCCAAAGAGATCGGGACGCCAGTTTCGATGGAGGCGATGTTGGGATACTACCCTTGTGTTATGGCCACTCTAACCCGGATAGGTAATCCCTATCGGAGACAGTGTCTGACGGGCAGTTTGACTGGGGCGGTCGCCTCCTAAAAGGTAACGGAGGCGCCCAAAGGTTCCCTCAGATTGGTTGGAAATCAATCGCAGAGTGTAAAGGTATAAGGGAGCTTGACTGCGAGAGCAACAACTCGAGCAGGGACGAAAGTCGGGCTTAGTGATCCGGTGGTTCCGTATGGAAGGGCCATCGCTCAACGGATAAAAGCTACCCTGGGGATAACAGGCTTATCTCCCCCAAGAGTTCACATCGACGGGGAGGTTTGGCACCTCGATGTCGGCTCGTCGCATCCTGGGGCTGTAGTCGGTCCCAAGGGTTGGGCTGTTCGCCCATTAAAGCGGCACGCGAGCTGGGTTCAGAACGTCGTGAGACAGTTCGGTCCCTATCCGTCGCGGGCGAAGGAAATTTGAGAGGATCTGCTCCTAGTACGAGAGGACCAGAGTGGACTTACCGCTGGTGTACCAGTTGTTCTGCCAAGAGCATCGCTGGGTAGCTATGTAGGGAAGGGATAAACGCTGAAAGCATCTAAGTGTGAAACCCACCTCAAGATGAGATTTCCCATAACGTTATGTTAGTAAGAGCCCTGAGAGAAGATCAGGTAGATAGGTTAGGAGTGGAAGTTGTGTGAGCAATGGAGCGGACTAATACTAATAGCTCGAGGACTTATCCGAGAAGAAGTAATGAGAACGTGAAGAAAAGCGTATGATTTATCTAAATCACTAGCTTTTTAGTTCGAATACAATTACTTAAGTAATGAAGGCAGATCTAGTAGGGATCTAGCCGGAGTACAATTTCATTGAGAAAGATAGCGTAGAGGTAAATCTTTTACAATTTGAGACGTTATTCAATTTTGAGTGTGTTAGATACTCAGCAGTTAAGTGACGATAGCCTAGGAGATACACCTGTACCCATGCCGAACACAGAAGTTAAGCCCTAGAACGCCGGAAGTAGTTGGGGGTTGCCCCCTGTGAGATATGGTAGTCGCTTAGCA
>NZ_KV841569.1:0-22615 GCF_001839535.1 Streptococcus sp. HMSC36C04
GGAGATTTCTTCACTACTAATCTTAGTATGTTTTGTTTTGTGAATATTGACCATTTAGCATTTTAGTTGATTGTATTTTGTGATATAATGATTCAAATTATCAGCAAGGGAGGAGATTAGATGATAAAGAAAGTAGGAATTGTCAGTTTATCAAGCGGAATCATTGGAGAAAATTTCGTTAGGCATGAGGTTGATCTAGGATTAAAGCGTTTAAAAGACTTGGGACTTGAAGTGATGTTTTCAGAGCACGCACAAAGAGGAATGGATTATCTGAAAGACCATCCTGAATCGAGAGCGCAAGATTTGATTCAAGTTTTTGAAGATCCTTCAATTGATATGATTTTATGTGCTATTGGTGGAGATGATACGCATCGCTTGCTACCCTATTTGTTTGAAGATAACCAATTAAAAAAGGTTGTGAATCAGAAAGTATTTTTAGGCTTTTCAGACACTACCATGAATCACCTCATGCTCCATAAGTTGGGAGTGAAGACTTTTTATGGTCAGTCATTTCTTGCTGATGTTTGTGAGTTAGAGGAAGAAATGCTGCCTTATACGCTTTCATATTTTAAGGAACTGATTGGAACAGGGACTATCTCAGAAATCAGACCGAGCAATGTCTGGTATGATGAGAGGACGGATTTTAGTGAAAAAGTCTTAGGAACGAAACGGATCCGTCATGAAAATCAGGGATTTGAATTGCTGAAAGGAAAAGCAACATTTGAAGGGGAAATTTTAGGAGGCTGTTTGGAGTCGCTTTATCAGATATTTGATAATACAAGACATGAGGATACGATTGAACTGTGTGCTCACTATCAGCTATTTCCCAGTCTTTCAGAGTGGGAAGGAAAAATTCTTTTGTTGGAAACCAGTGAGGAAAAACCAGAACCAATTTTATATCGAAAAATGCTAGAAGCCTTAAAGGTGACAGGGATTTTTTCTGTTTTAAATGGGATTCTTGTTGGAAAACCAATGGATGAAACCTACTATGATGAGTACAAACAAATCCTGCTTGATGTCATTGATACAGATATTCCTATTTTATATAATTTAAATGTTGGACATGCTACCCCAAGAGCAATTGTTCCTTTTGGGGTGAAAGCTCAAGTGGATGCCAACGAGCAAGTCATTCGATTCTTGAATGAACTGAAATAACTTTAAAAGTGCAGGTTGAAGAATGACCTGCATTTTGCGTGTTGTTTACGAATTTAGTATAATAGGGGAAGCAAAAGTAGAAAAGAGAAAAATATGGGAATTCGTGGTTTTGAGCTTGTTTCAAGCTTTACAAATGAAAATTTACTGCCAAAGCGTGAGACGGCTCATGCGGCTGGCTATGATTTGAAGGTAGCAGAGCGCACAGTTATTGCGCCCAAAGAGATTAAGTTGGTGCCGACAGGTGTCAAGGCCTATATGCAGGCTGGTGAGGTGCTTTATCTTTATGATCGTTCATCTAATCCACGTAAAAAAGGATTAGTTTTGATTAATTCGGTAGGTGTCATTGACGGTGATTATTATGGCAATCCTGCTAATGAAGGTCACATTTTTGCGCAAATGCAGAACATTACAGATCAAGAAGTGGTCTTAGAAGAAGAAGATCGTATCGTTCAAGCTGTCTTTGCGCCGTTCTTGCTTGCTGATAATGATGAAGCAGATGGTGTGCGGACAGGTGGTTTTGGAAGCACTGGGCATTAAGAAAGAGGAATCTATCATAGCCAAGAAAAAAGCAACATTTGTTTGTCAAAATTGTGAATATCATTCCCCCAAGTATTTAGGGCGCTGTCCTAACTGTGGGGCTTGGTCGTCCTTTGTCGAAGAGGTCGAAGTTACGGAGGTTAAGAATGCGCGTGTTTCTCTGACAGGGGAAAAAAGTCGACCGATGAAGTTAGCGGAGGTAACTTCTATCAATGTCAACCGTACCAAGACAGATATGGATGAATTTAATCGCGTCTTGGGCGGCGGTGTGGTGCCAGGAAGTTTAGTTCTAATCGGAGGAGATCCCGGCATTGGGAAATCTACCCTTTTATTGCAGGTTTCGACCCAACTCTCTCACAAGGGAACAGTATTGTATGTCAGTGGGGAAGAGTCAGCCGAGCAGATTAAGCTGCGCGCGGAACGTTTAGGCGATATTGACAGTGAATTTTATCTCTATGCGGAGACCAATATGCAGAGTATTCGTGCTGAGATTGAAAAAATCAAACCAGATTTTTTGATTATAGATTCCATTCAGACGATTCTATCGCCAGAAATTTCCAGCGTGCAAGGGTCGGTTTCGCAAGTGCGAGAAGTGACAGCGGAGCTGATGCAGCTTGCAAAAACCAACAATATTGCCACCTTTATCGTCGGTCATATGACGAAAGAGGGCACTCTGGCTGGATCTAGAACTTTGGAACATATGGTGGATACAGTACTTTATTTTGAGGGTGAGCGTCAACATACTTTTCGTATTTTGCGGGCAGTCAAAAACCGCTTCGGCTCTACGAATGAAATCGGTATTTTTGAAATGCAGTCAGGTGGTCTGGTTGAAGTACTCAATCCTAGCCAGGTTTTCTTAGAGGAGCGTTTAGATGGAGCGACAGGCTCTTCTATCGTGGTGACTATGGAGGGGACGCGTCCAATCCTTGCGGAAGTGCAGGCTTTGGTGACGCCGACCATGTTTGGCAATGCCAAGCGGACAACGACAGGATTGGATTTCAATCGTGCTAGTCTGATTATGGCTGTTTTGGAAAAGCGAGCAGGGTTATTATTGCAAAATCAAGATGCCTACCTCAAGTCAGCAGGCGGTGTCAAATTAGATGAGCCAGCTATTGACTTAGCTGTTGCCGTTGCAATTGCTTCGAGTTATAAAGATTTGCCAACGAATCCACAAGAATGTTTTATTGGTGAAATCGGTCTGACGGGCGAAATCCGCCGTGTCAATCGCATTGAGCAGCGTATCAATGAAGCTGCTAAGCTGGGCTTCACCAAAGTTTACGCTCCTAAAAACTCTCTGAACGGATTGAACATTCCCAAAACTATTGAAGTTATTGGTGTAACAACGATTGGAGAAGTATTGGAGAAGGTGTTTGGGTAAGTTAGTGTAACTGAGCATTGAATTGATAGGTGAGCCAGACAACGGACTCTACATTGCTAAGAAAATTCTGTAAATGATTGGAAGAATAATAAAGTTTCATCGTTTCTGTTATTTCTTTTCGACAACTATGTGGTATAATAGTAACGTTTGAAATAAAAACAGGTTTTTCCTGTTGAAAATATAAGATAAAAATTAGGAGACATAAAATTGGCGAATCAAATTCGTGTGCGTTATGCACCAAGTCCAACGGGACTGTTACACATCGGGAATGCGCGGACTGCGCTCTTTAATTATCTTTACGCTCGTCACTACGGCGGAACTTTTATCATTCGGATTGAAGATACTGACCGTAAACGTCATGTGGAAGACGGGGAGCGTTCGCAGTTGGAAAATCTGCGTTGGTTAGGAATTGATTGGGATGAGAGTCCAGAAACGCATGAAAAATATCGCCAATCTGAACGCTTGGACATTTACCAAGGTTATATCAATGAGTTACTTGAAAAAGGCTTGGCTTACAAGTCATACGTGACGGAGGAAGAGTTGGCAACAGAGCGTGAACGTCAGGAATCTGCTGGAGAAACACCTCGTTACATCAATGAATATCTGGGAATGTCTGAAGATGAAAAAGCAGCTTATATCGCAGAACGTGAAGCTAAAGGAATCGTTCCAACAGTCCGTCTTGCAGTCAATGAATCTGGTATTTACAAGTGGAACGATCTTGTCAAAGGTGAGATTGAATTTGAAGGTGGTAACATCGGTGGTGACTGGGTTATTCAGAAAAAAGACGGTTATCCAACTTATAATTTTGCAGTTGTGGTGGATGACCACCTGATGAAAATTTCTCACGTTATCCGTGGAGATGACCACATTGCTAACACACCTAAGCAGCTCATGGTATATGAAGCACTTGGTTGGGAAGCGCCACAATTTGGTCACATGACCTTGATTATCAACTCTGAAACGGGTAAGAAATTGTCCAAACGTGATACAAACACCCTTCAATTTATCGAGGATTACCGTAAGAAAGGCTACTTGCCTGAAGCTGTTTTTAACTTTATCGCTCTGCTTGGCTGGAATCCTGGCGGTGAAAATGAAATCTTCTCTCGCGAAGAATTGATCCAACTCTTTGATGAACATCGTCTCAGCAAGTCACCAGCAGCTTTTGACCAAAAGAAATTAGACTGGATGAGCAATGAATACATTAAAAATGCGGATTTTGAAACTATTTTTGATATGGCGAAACCTTACTTGGAAGCGGCTGGTCGTTTGACTAACAAAGCTGAAAAATTGGTTGAACTTTACAAGCCACAAATGAAGTCTGTAGATGAAATCGTACCGCTCACAGACCTTTTCTTTGAAGATTTTCCAGAGCTAACGGCAGAAGAAAAAGAGTTTATGGCAGGCGAAACAGTACCAACTGTTTTGAAAGCATTCAAAGAAAAATTGGAAGCTATGAGTGATGAAGACTTCAAGTCAGAAAATATCTTCCCACAAATCAAGGCAGTGCAAAAAGAAACGGGTATCAAAGGCAAAAATCTCTTTATGCCAATTCGTATCGCTGTTTCAGGCGAAATGCACGGTCCAGAATTACCAGACACCATTTACCTGCTTGGACGTGAAAAATCTATTGAGCACATCGAAAATATGTTGAAGAACATCCAATAAATTTAACGAAAACATCACATGTGTTAAACTTGTGGTGTTTTTGCTTTTATATGATGAAATGCTTGATTTTATGTTATAATAACCCTTAATACTAAATCAAAGTGAGGAATGCTTATGCCAGCTACTAAAATGACCGCACAGGAAATTATTCAGTTTATAGCGGATGCTAAGAAAAAGACAAATGTAAAAGTGACTTTTGAAGGAAAATTAGCGGGCGAAGTGCCGGATTCTGTTGTCAAATTGGGCAATGTTCTCTTTGGTGACTGGGAGGAAATTAAACCTCTTTTGGTTAACCTAGAAGAGAATAAAACCTATGTGGTGGAGCAGGATGCTCGGAATTCTGCCGTGCCGCTGTTAGACAAGCGCGAGGTCAATGCTCGGATTGAGCCAGGAGCTATTATCCGTGACCAGGTGGAAATCGGTGATAATGCTGTGATTATGATGGGAGCCGTTATCAATATCGGAGCTGAAATTGGTGCTGGAACGATGATTGATATGGGAGCCGTTTTAGGTGGTCGAGCTATTGTTGGAAAAAACAGTCATGTGGGTGCTGGGGCTGTTCTTGCCGGTGTTATTGAGCCAGCCAGTGCTGAGCCAGTTCGCGTGGGAGATAATGTTTTGATTGGAGCCAATGCTGTCGTTATTGAAGGAGTGCAGATTGGCAATGGTTCTGTCGTCGCTGCAGGGGCTATTGTGACGACAGATGTGCCAGAAAATGTTGTTGTAGCTGGTGTGCCAGCGCGTGTGATTAAGAAAATTGATGAACAAACCCAGCAGAAAACAGCATTGGAAGACGCTCTTCGGACACTTTAAAGAGGGAAATGTATGATTGATTATCAAAAAATTCGCCGAGACTTGCATCAAATTCCGGAAATTGGGCTGGAAGAGTATAAGACTCATGCCTATCTGATGAGAATAATTGATGAGTTGACTGCTGGCTTGGATTTTGTTGAGATTCGGACCTGGCGTACGGGAATTTTGGTCTTTGTCAAAGGCAGTACACCTGTTAAGACGATTGGCTGGCGGACAGATATTGACGGTTTGCCGATTGTTGAGGAGACAGGGTTTGCCTTTGCTAGTCAACATGAGGGACGTATGCATGCCTGTGGGCATGATATGCACATGACAATCGCTCTGGGTTTGTTGGGGAAATTAACTACTGAGCAGCCTAAGAATAATCTACTTTTTCTTTTCCAGCCAGCTGAGGAAAATGAAGCTGGGGGTATGCTGATGTATGAAGATGGAGCCTTTGGCGATTGGTTGCCAGATGAATTTTATGGGCTTCATGTGCGACCTGACCTCAAGGTAGGAGATATTGCTACGAATACTAGTACACTTTTTGCAGGGACTTGTGAAGTTAAATTAACTTTTAAGGGCAAGGGTGGTCATGCTGCATTTCCACATAATGCTAATGATGCTTTGGTAGCAGCTAGCTATTTTATCACTCAGGTTCAGACCATTGTGAGTCGCAATGTAGATCCGATTAAAGGAGCTGTCGTCACCTTTGGTGAATTCCATGCTGGAACAACGAATAATGTGATTGCTGAAACTGCCTTTCTGCACGGAACCATTCGAACATTGACGCAGGAGATGAATTTGCTCACTCAAAAACGCCTGCGGGAAATCGCTGAAGGAGTAGCCCGGTCTTTTGGTGTAGAGCTTGATTTGGAGCTGAAACAAGGTGGTTATCTTCCTGTGGAAAATCATCCTGAATTAGCTACTCAATGTATGAACTTTTTCCAAAAAGAGAGTGACGTGCACATGATTGATATTTCACCCGCAATGACCGGCGAGGACTTTGGCTATCTGCTCAGTAAAGTCAAGGGTGTGATGTTCTGGCTGGGAATTGATAGTCCTTACGCACTTCATCATCCTAAAATGGCGCCAGATGAAGCAGCGCTGCCTTTTGCTATTGAAAAATTTGGGAAGTTTTTAAGTGCAAAAGTTAATGAATAACGGGCTGGGAATGTTGATAATATTTCTGATCGAGGAGAAGATAAATGAAGGCAGATTTGCGCAAAACTATAGTCAGGAAAATGAAAGAGCAGGAATTGATAGTAAAACAGCAGAGAGATGCTTTGCTCACTCAGTACTTGCTGGAATCTTCTGCTTATCAACAAGCTGGAACAGTTACTACTTATTTATCTTTGCCACACGAGTTTGATACCAGGCTTTTCATCAGGCAGGCTCAAGCAGATGGCAAGCGGGTTTTGATCCCTAAGGCTTATCCCCAAGGGCGCATGACTTTTGTGGATTATAATCCAAATGACTTGGAATTGACTGCTTTTGGTATCTGGGAACCAAGAAGTGAACGAGCGGTGGAAAAATCTCATATCGATTTGATTCATGTTCCGGGTATTGCTTTTAATAAAAAAGGCTATCGTATTGGCTATGGAGGCGGCTATTATGACCGCTATTTGGCTGATTTTAAAGGGATGACAGTCAGTACAATTTATCCTTACCAGTTAGTTGATTTTCAACCAGATAATTATGATATTCCCGTTCAGGAGGTATTGATTTGTGAATAAAATTTATGATAAACGTTATCCAGTGACGAGCTTATTATTGCTTATCACGACAGGAGTTTTCTTAGCAATGTTTCTGTTGCGTGGCTTTAATTATGCTAGTACCCAAACGATTTACGAATTTGGAGCGATGAATGGTCGAACGATTCAATATTTCCCAAGCCAGATCTGGCGCTTAGTATCGGCGATTTTTGTTCATATCGGCTTGGAGCATTTTGTGATGAATATGATTACGCTGTATTTTCTCGGGCGGCAAGCCGAGGACATTTTTGGCTCGTGGAATTTTCTGTTTCTTTACTTGATGTCTGGCATTTTAGGAAATGTATTTGTCTTCTTTTTCACTCCAAATGTTGTGGCGGCAGGTGCCTCTACATCTTTGTTTGGGATTTTTGGCGCTATTATTACTTTGCGCTATGCAGTTCGCAATCCCTATATTCAGCAACTCGGTCAGTCATACCTAGTTCTTCTAGTTATGAACTTGGTGTTGAGCTTGACACCGGGAATTAGTCTGGCAGGTCACTTAGGTGGTGCAGTCGGGGGCGCTTTGTGTGCGGTTATTTTTCCAGTTCGAGGGGAAAGAAGAGCTTATCAAGTGGGGCAACGGTTATTGGCGTTGATTGCTTATGTTGTTTTAGCTTTGGGAATGATTTGGTTAGCTTTTAATCGAAGCATATAAAAAGAGGTTAGATAGACTGCTGTATCTCGCAGCAATCTGTTTTCACCTCTTTTTGCTTTATATTTGTTGACCAACTAAAATCTTTGCAGCAATCGTGATGTCAGTTAATGGTGACCAATCTATTTTATCAATGTCAATATTAAAAAGAAGCGGTGTCATGTGAAGAAGTGCCGCTTTCTCATTTTCTCTCAAGCTGAAAGTGGCTGCAACGTCATAAGAATTCGTAATGGTAAAGGCTTCTTCAAAATGCTCAATGATTTTGTGATTGGAATAATTTGTGTTTGTTAATTGCTCGGCAACGATACTACGAATTTCTTGCAAGTGTTGGCTGCTAGGAATAACCTTAATGAGCAGGCCGTTTTTCCGCAAGACGCGCTGAAATTCTTGGTAATTGGCGGGAGAGAAGATGTCTAAAATCACATTCATGCTAGCATCTTGAATAGGGATGTGCGCCAGATCTCCAACAAACCAACTTACCGTCAGGCTGTGGTCACTTTTGGCTGCTAGTTGAATAGACTCTTTTGATAAATCGAATGCATAGATATGTTTAGCTGGCAATTGTGCTTGCAAATTTCGAGCATAATAGCCTTCTCCGCAGCCAATGTCCAGCAGATTGTCGTGTTGTGATAAAGATGATAAAATTTCTAGTAATTTCTTCAAAATTGGCTGGTAAAATCCTGCTTCGAGAATCAATTGTCGATTTTGAAAGTTGGATTTATCGTAGTCTTTTGATTGCTTCACCTGTGGAGCCAAGTTGACATAGCCAAACTTTGCCAAGTCGAAGGAATGCTTATTTTTGCATTTGAGACTATTTTCTGATAAAAACAAGGCTTGCTGACAAAAAGGGCAAGAAAAAAGCTTAGCCGTTTCAAAGCGTTTAAGTTTGGGTTTCATGCGTTTTCTCTTTCATCAATTTCTGTGTCTAGTGTAACATGTGAGAAATGCTTTGACAAGTAGATAAAGAAAGGGAATTTTAAAATGAACCACACTTTTAAAGCGGTTGGAGCTAAAACAAGCATTATGACAATATGCTTTTTGCTAGTGAGAATGAAAAGAAGCTGGAGCGAAAAGTCTCCAGCTTCAAAGTATATAGTGTAATAAACCAACGATGTAGTAGTTGATTGCTCTTTTTCCTATTTAGTAAGTCAAAACAAAATATTTTTTCTTACCACGACGGATAACGGTGAGTTCGTTTTCCAATTTGTCAGCGTCCGTTAATGTATAGTCAAGGTCTTGAATGCGATCGCCATTGACATAAATAGCACCGTTTTGGACATCTTCACGCGCTTGGCGTTTAGAATTGACAACGCCAGCCGTTACCAAAAGTTCTACGATGTTGAGATTGTCATTTGCCTTCACTTGATAATTTGGCACGCCGCGAAGTCCTTGTTTCAATTCTTTGACAGAAAGATTTTTAATGTTTCCAGCAAAAAGCTGCTCGGTAATATTGAGTGCTTCTTTGTAGGCTTTTTCGCCATGCACAAATGTAACGACTTCTCGCGCTAAGATTTTTTGCGCCAAACGTTCATGTGGAGCTGCTTCAAATTGTTTCCCGATTTCTTCGATTTCATCAAGCGGAAGAAGGGTGAAAATTTTGAGGAAACGAACGGCATCAGCGTCCATGACATTCATCCAGAATTGGTACATTTCGTAAGGACTGGTCTTATCAGCATTGAGCCATACAGCGTTGCCTTCTGACTTACCAAATTTCTTACCGGTTGCGTCTGTGATAAGGGGTACTGTAATAACGTGAGCTGTTTTGTCTGCCTTCCGACGAAGCAATTCAGTACCAGCAGTCATATTGCCCCATTGGTCAGAACCGCCGATTTGCAAAGTGACACCGTATTGCCGATTTAGCTCAAAAAAGTCATAGCCTTGCATGATTTGGTAAGCGAACTCAGTATAAGAAATCCCTGTTTCAATTCGTTTTTTTACGGACTCTTTACTCATCATGTAGTTGACAGTGAAATATTTTCCAACATCGCGTAGAAAATCAATAAAGCTAATATCGGAGAACCAGTCGTAGTTGTTGACCATTTCAGCCTTGTTGTCGCCATTTTCAAAATCAAGAAAACGAGATACTTGCGCTTGAATGCTTCGTACCCAGCCCTCAACGGTGTCTTTTGTTTGTAAACTCCGCTCTGTATCTTTAAATGATGGGTCGCCAATTAAGCCAGTTGCACCGCCGACGAGAGCGTAGGGTTTGTGACCTGCCAACTGTAAATGTTTCATGACAAGGATTGGTACAAGATGACCGAGGTGCAGGCTGTCAGCTGTTGGATCGTAGCCAGAATAAAAACTAACATTTCCTTCCGCTAAGGCTTTGCGCAACGCGTCTTCGTCAGTTGTCTGAAAAACTAAACCACGTTCTTTTAGCTCATCAAAAATGTGCATATCTGTCTCTCCTTTATAAAATTTCTAGTTATTGTAACATTGTATCACAAACAGCCATTAGAATGTAGTGAAATTGCAAAAATAATTTAAAAAAACAATGATTCCAGCCAAGGATTGCCTTTCCTGTTGTCAGAAGTTTCATAAATTTGCTATAATAGGCAGAGAAAGTTCAAGGAGAAAGAATGAGTAAACAAGTTTTTGAAAAGATCAAACGATTGTTTGAGAATTTTTTTCAAACAGATCGTCCTAGCAAAAATGAAAAAGAAAGCTGGACACTTTGGAGTGTTGGCGAGACTGTCCTTCGTACTCTGAAATTATTATCAAATGTCTTTTTTGTATTTGTTTTTTTAGGTTGCTTGTTTGGTGGAGGCATTGCATTAGGATATGGTGCACGAATCTTTGACAAGGTTGAAACTCCTAAAAAAGAAGAGCTCATCAAAAAAATTCAAGATATTTCAACCATTTCTGAATTAAAATATGCTGATGGCAGCTCCATTTCAGCCATTGATAGTGATTTGTTGCGAGTGCCAATTAAGAGTAAAGATATTTCTGACAATGTGAAAAAAGCAGTCATTGCGACAGAAGATGAGAATTTTCGGAAGCACAATGGGGTTGTCACAAAAGCTGTTTTGCGGGCGACGCTAGGCTCTGTTGCAGGGATTGGTTCCTCAAGTGGAGGTTCTACCTTAACTCAACAGTTAATCAAGCAACAAGTTGTTGGCGATGCTCCAACCTTTAGTCGTAAAGCATCAGAAATCATTGATGCGCTGGCTTTAGAACGCTACATGAGCAAAGACGATATTTTAACGACTTATTTGAATGTGGCACCGTTTGGGAGAAATAACAAAGGGCAAAATATTGCTGGTGTGGAAGAAGCTGCACAAGGAATTTTTGGAGTTCCTGCCAGCAAATTGACAATTCCTCAAGCAGCTTTTATTGCCGGTTTACCACAAAGTCCGATTGTTTACTCTCCTTATGCAGCTGACGGTAGCCTGAAAAGTGCTAAAGATATGACTTTTGGTCTCAATCGTGCGAAAAATGTTATTTACAATATGTACCGAACAGGTGCGATTAGTAAAAACGAGTACCAATTGTATAAAGATTATGATTTAAAACGAGACTTTTTACCAAGTGATACGACTTCGGCAAGAACACATGACTATCTATATTACGTTGCTATGAAAGAAGCTCAAAAAGCAATGTATGATTACTTAATCAAACGTGACAATGTTTCACAGCAAGAGTTGAAAAATGATGCAACAGTGAAAGCTTACAGAGAACTAGCTGCGAAAGAGTTGAGTGAAGGCGGCTACACTGTCACCACAACTATTAATAAGAATGTGCATAATGCAATGCAAAATGCAGTAGCTAATTTTGGTAGTGTCTTAGATGATGGAACGGGTGCAGTCGAAGCTGGAAATGTTCTCATGGATAATCGTACAGGAGCTATTTTGGGGTTTGTGGGAGGACGTGATTATGCTTCTAACCAGAACAACCATGCATTTGATACAGAGCGCTCACCAGGCTCAACCATTAAACCGATTTTAGCCTATGGTATTGCCATAGACCAAGGGCTTATGGGAAGTGCCAGCATGCTGTCTAACTACCCTGCAAATTTCTCTAGCGGTGAACCAATTATGCACGTAGATAGCCGTGGTACAGCCATGATGGATTTGCAGGAAGCTTTGAATACTTCTTGGAACATTCCAGCTTATTGGACCTATAAATTGCTTCGTGACAAAGGAGTTAATGTCCAAGGGTACATGGAGAAAATGGGCTATCAAATTGAAAATTATGATATTGAAAGTCTGCCAATGGGAGGAGGTATTGAAGTATCCGTCGCCCAACACACCAATGGTTTCCAAACTTTAGCCAATAATGGGGCATACCAAGAGCGCTATATGATTGAAAAGATTACGACAAAAAACGGGAAAGTTGTCTATGAACATAAAGCAAAACCTGTTCAGGTTTACTCTAAGGCAACGGCGACGATTATGCAAAGTCTTATGCGTGGGGTATTGAGTTCGGGTGCTACGACGACCTTCAAATCTCGTTTAACGCAGATTAATAGCGGTTTAGCTAGTGCTGATTGGATTGGGAAAACGGGTACGACTAACAGTAATGGTGACATGTGGCTCATGGTATCCACTCCTAAATTAACGTTAGGTGGTTGGATCGGTCATGACAATAATGTTTCAATGGCACCTTTGACGGGTTACAACAACAATGCTCAGTATATGGCTCAACTAGTAAATGCAATTTATCAAGCCGACCCAAGTCTCTGGGGAGTTGGTGACAAGTTCAATCTAGATTCCAGTGTCATTAAGTCCAATGTTCTTAAAGCAACGGGTGAACGAGCTGGCACAGTAACAGTCAATGGTCGCAGCATGAATCTGACCGGACAGACAGTTACTAGCTATTGGGCGAAAAACGGTGCTCCGATGACCACCTATAAATTTGGAATCGGCGGAACAGACAGTGATTATCAAAAAGCTTGGGCAGCACTTTTAGGCGGACGCTAAATAAAGGTAAATAAAAACATTTTCATAAGTAAAAAACTTGAAAAGCAGAGTTAAATAAGGTATAATATTGCTAATAATTTGTCGTCTGCTTTATTTGAAATATTGTCCATATAAAGCTTACAGCAGTTAAATCATACTTTCAGAGTCAGATTTAGCTGCTCTTTTTGTGCCTATTTTTGGGATTTTTATTGTTTGTCATTAAAACTTAAAGATTCTGAAAATTACTCAAAAAGGACAAATGAAAATTGCTACTCTATCATGTAATAGAGAATATAGAAAGAAGAAGGAGTAAAAAACTTGGCAGGACATGAAGTTCAATACGGGAAACACCGTACTCGTCGTAGTTTTTCAAGAATCAAGGAAGTTCTTGATTTACCAAATTTGATTGAAATCCAAACGGATTCGTTCAAAGATTTTCTTGACCATGGTTTGAAAGAAGTATTTGAAGATGTACTTCCTATCTCAAACTTTACAGATACAATGGAGCTAGAGTTTGTTGGTTATGAAATCAAAGAATCCAAATATACCTTAGAGGAAGCACGTATCCATGATGCCAGCTATTCAGCACCTATTTTTGTGACGTTCCGTTTGATTAACAAAGAAACTGGTGAAATCAAGACCCAAGAAGTGTTCTTTGGCGATTTCCCAATCATGACCGAAATGGGGACCTTCATTATCAATGGTGGTGAGCGGATTATCGTATCACAGATCGTTCGTTCTCCGGGTGTTTACTTCAACGATAAAGTAGACAAAAATGGTAAAGTTGGTTATGGTTCAACTGTCATTCCTAACCGTGGAGCTTGGTTAGAGCTGGAAACAGACTCAAAAGATATTGCTTATACTCGGATTGACCGTACTCGTAAGATTCCATTTACAACGCTTGTTCGTGCACTTGGTTTCTCTGGTGATGATGAAATCTTTGATATTTTCGGTGATAGCGATCTCGTTCGCAACACGATTGAAAAGGATATTCATAAAAATCCAATGGATTCACGTACGGATGAAGCGCTTAAAGAAATCTATGAACGTCTTCGTCCAGGTGAGCCTAAAACAGCTGATAGCTCACGTAGTCTATTGGTCGCTCGTTTCTTTGATCCACATCGTTACGACTTGGCGGCAGTTGGTCGTTATAAAATCAATAAAAAATTAAACATTAAAACACGTTTGTTAAATCAAACAATTGCAGATCCTTTGGTAGATCCAGAAACAGGTGAAATCTTGGTTGAAGCTGGAACTGTTATGACACGTAGTGTCATTGATAGCATTGCAGAATACTTGGACGGTGATTTGAATAAAATTACTTATATTCCAAATGATGCAGCTGTATTGACGGATCCAGTCGTTCTTCAAAAATTCAAAGTGGTGGCGCCAACTGATCCAGATCGCGTGGTGACTATTATTGGTAATGCTAACCCAGGTGATCGAGTTCATACGATTACGCCAGCAGATATTTTGGCTGAGATGAATTACTTCTTGAACCTCGCTGAAGGGCTGGGTCGTGTGGATGATATTGACCACTTGGGAAATCGTCGGATTCGTGCCGTTGGTGAATTACTTGCTAACCAAGTACGTCTTGGCTTGTCTCGTATGGAGCGCAATGTGCGTGAACGCATGAGCGTGCAAGATAACGAGGTACTGACTCCGCAACAAATCATTAACATACGCCCAGTTACAGCAGCTATCAAAGAATTCTTTGGTTCCTCTCAATTGTCTCAATTTATGGATCAACACAATCCACTGTCTGAGTTGTCTCACAAGCGTCGTTTATCTGCCTTAGGACCTGGTGGTTTAACACGTGACCGTGCAGGATACGAAGTGCGTGACGTGCACTATACCCACTATGGTCGTATGTGTCCGATTGAAACACCTGAAGGACCAAATATTGGTTTGATCAATAACTTGTCTTCTTATGGGCATTTGAATAAATATGGCTTTATCCAAACGCCTTACCGTAAAGTGGATCGTGAAACAGGTCTGGTCACTAATGAAATCGTTTGGTTGACAGCGGATGAAGAAGATGAATACATCGTTGCTCAAGCAAATTCTAAGTTAACAGAAGATGGTCGTTTTGCAGAAGCGATTGTCATGGGACGTCACCAAGGGAACAACCAAGAATTTCCTTCAGATCAAGTAGACTTCATGGATGTATCGCCTAAGCAGGTAGTTGCGGTTGCGACGGCTTGTATTCCTTTCCTTGAAAACGACGACTCAAACCGTGCTCTCATGGGTGCCAACATGCAACGTCAGGCGGTACCGTTGATTGATCCGCATGCACCATACGTTGGTACGGGAATGGAATACCAAGCAGCTCACGACTCTGGTGCGGCGATTATTGCCCAACACGACGGTAAAGTTGTATATTCTGATGCAGCCAAAGTTGAAGTTCGTCGTGAAGATGGCTCACTTGATGTCTATCATATTACGAAATTCCGCCGTTCAAACTCTGGTACTTCTTACAACCAACGTACGCTGGTAAAAGTTGGCGATACAGTTGAAAAAGGTGACTTTATCGCAGACGGACCTTCTATGGAAAAAGGTGAAATGGCGCTTGGACAAAATCCAATCGTTGCTTATATGACATGGGAAGGTTACAACTTTGAAGATGCCGTTATCATGAGTGAACGTTTAGTGAAAGACGATGTTTACACGTCTGTTCACTTGGAAGAATTTGAATCAGAAACACGTGATACAAAGCTTGGACCTGAAGAAATTACGCGCGAAATTCCAAATGTTGGGGAAGATGCTTTGAGAGACCTTGACGAAATGGGAATTATCCGCATTGGTGCTGAGGTAAAAGAAGGCGACATTCTTGTCGGTAAAGTAACACCGAAAGGTGAAAAAGACTTATCTGCTGAAGAACGCCTGCTTCATGCAATTTTCGGTGATAAATCTCGTGAAGTACGTGACACATCTCTTCGTGTACCACATGGTGGTGCTGGGGTTGTCCGTGATGTGAAAATCTTTACTCGTGCGAACGGTGATGAATTGCAATCTGGTGTCAACATGTTGGTGCGTGTTTACATTGCTCAAAAACGAAAGATCCGCGTTGGGGATAAGATGGCCGGACGCCACGGAAATAAAGGGGTTGTTTCCCGTATCGTTCCAGTTGAGGATATGCCGTATCTTCCAGACGGAACACCAGTAGACATCATGTTGAACCCACTTGGGGTGCCATCACGTATGAATATCGGACAGGTTATGGAGCTTCACCTCGGTATGGCTGCTCGCAACCTTGGCATTCACATTGCAACACCAGTATTTGACGGGGCTAGCTCAGATGATCTTTGGGAAACCGTTCGTGAAGCTGGCATGGATAGCGATGCTAAGACAATCCTTTATGATGGACGTACGGGTGAGCCATTTGATAATCGTGTATCCGTTGGTGTCATGTATATGATTAAACTCCACCACATGGTTGATGATAAGCTCCATGCCCGTTCCGTTGGTCCTTATTCAACCGTTACGCAACAACCTCTTGGTGGTAAAGCGCAGTTTGGTGGACAACGTTTTGGAGAAATGGAAGTTTGGGCTCTTGAAGCCTACGGTGCTTCTAACGTCCTTCAAGAAATCTTGACTTACAAGTCAGATGACATCAATGGTCGTTTGAGAGCTTATGAAGCCATTACCAAAGGTAAGCCAATTCCAAAACCAGGTGTTCCAGAATCCTTCCGTGTCCTTGTAAAAGAATTGCAATCACTTGGTCTTGACATGCGTGTCCTTGATGAAGACGACAATGAAGTCGAACTTCGTGACTTGGATGAAGGCATGGATGATGATGTGATTCATGTAGACGATCTTGAAAAAGCACGTGAAAAAGCAGCACAAGAAGCAAAAGCCGCTTTTGATGCTGAAGGGAAAGAATAAGAACTGATTCAATAGATAATAAAGAAAGGTAAGAAATAGTGGTTGATGTAAATCGTTTTCAAAGTATGCAAATCACCCTAGCTTCTCCTAGTAAAGTCCGCTCTTGGTCTTATGGAGAAGTGAAGAAACCTGAAACAATTAACTACCGCACACTAAAACCAGAACGCGAAGGGCTTTTTGATGAAGTCATCTTTGGTCCTACAAAAGACTGGGAATGTGCGTGTGGAAAATATAAACGGATTCGTTATAAAGGAATCATTTGTGACCGTTGTGGTGTTGAAGTAACTCGTACTAAAGTTCGTCGTGAACGTATGGGACATATTGAGTTGAAAGCACCTGTCTCTCATATTTGGTATTTTAAAGGAATCCCAAGCCGAATGGGCTTGACCTTGGATATGAGTCCTCGTGCTCTTGAAGAAGTCATCTATTTTGCAGCTTATGTGGTGATTGATCCAAAAGATACGCCACTTGAGCATAAATCCATTATGACAGAGCGGGAATATCGTGAACGCTTACGAGAATATGGTCAAGGTTCCTTTGTTGCAAAAATGGGTGCTGAAGCAATTCAAGATCTCTTGAAACAAGTAGATTTGGAAAAAGAAATTGCAGAGCTCAAAGATGAATTAAAAACGGCAACTGGACAAAAACGTGTCAAGGCTATTCGTCGTTTGGATGTTTTAGATGCCTTCCAAAAATCTGGTAACAAGCCAGAATGGATGGTCTTAAACATCTTGCCAGTTATTCCGCCAGACTTACGTCCAATGCTTCAGTTGGACGGTGGACGTTTTGCCTCTTCTGACCTGAACGACCTTTACCGTCGTGTTATCAATCGGAATAATCGTTTAGCACGTCTTTTGGAACTAAATGCTCCTGGAATCATCGTGCAAAATGAAAAGCGGATGTTGCAAGAAGCGGTTGATGCTCTGATTGACAATGGTCGTCGTGGTCGTCCTATTACTGGACCAGGAAGCCGCCCGCTCAAATCATTGAGTCACATGCTCAAAGGGAAACAAGGACGTTTCCGTCAAAACTTGCTGGGTAAACGGGTTGACTTCTCAGGACGTTCGGTTATTGCAGTTGGTCCGACACTCAAGATGTACCAATGTGGTGTGCCACGTGAAATGGCTATTGAACTCTTCAAACCATTTGTCATGCGTGAAATTGTCGCGCGTGATATTGTGCAAAATGTCAAAGCTGCTAAGCGCTTGGTAGAACGGAATGATGAACGCATCTGGGATATTTTAGAAGATGTGATTAAAGAACACCCAGTGCTCCTTAACCGCGCACCGACGCTTCACAGATTAGGAATTCAAGCGTTTGAGCCAGTTTTGATTGACGGAAAAGCTCTTCGTTTGCACCCACTTGTGTGTGAAGCTTATAATGCCGACTTTGATGGAGACCAAATGGCGATCCACGTGCCCTTGTCAGAAGAAGCCCAAGCAGAAGCACGGATTCTCATGCTGGCAGCTGAGCACATCCTCAATCCAAAAGACGGGAAGCCAGTAGTAACCCCTTCACAGGATATGGTCTTGGGGAACTACTATCTGACTATGGAAGAAGCTGGTCGTGAAGGAGAAGGAATGGTCTTTAAAGACCGTGATGAAGCTGTAATGGCTCTCCGTAATGGCTATGTTCACTTACATACGCGTGTTGGGATTGCGACGGATAGTTTAAACAAACCATGGACAGAAAATCAAAAACACAAGATCCTCTTGACAACAGTGGGTAAGATTCTTTTCAATGATATCATGCCAGATGAATTACCATATTTGCAAGAGCCAAATGCCTCAAACATGGCAGAAGGTGTGCCAGCTAAGTATTTCTTAGAACCTGGTCAAGATGTCAAAGCAGCTATCAGTAAGCTGGAATTAAATGTGCCATTCAAGAAGAAAAATCTTGGAAATATCATCGCTGAAATCTTCAAACGCTTCCGTACAACTGAAACATCTGCTTTCCTTGACCGTCTGAAAGATCTCGGCTATCACCATTCAACGTTAGCAGGCTTGACAGTAGGGATTGCTGATATTCCGGTCGTTGAAGATAAGGCAGAAATTATCGAAGAGTCTCATAAACGTGTGGAACAAATTACCAAACAATTCCGTCGTGGTATGATTACAGACGATGAACGCTACAATGCAGTTACTGCTGAATGGCGTGCAGCTCGTGAAAAATTGGAAAAACGTTTGGTTGCCAACCAAGATCCTAAGAATCCAATCGTTATGATGATGGATTCTGGAGCCCGTGGTAACATTTCTAACTTCTCACAACTTGCTGGTATGCGTGGTTTGATGGCCGCTCCTAATGGCCGCATCATGGAATTGCCTATTCTATCTAACTTCCGTGAAGGTTTGTCTGTTTTGGAAATGTTCTTCTCTACTCACGGTGCTCGTAAAGGGATGACTGATACAGCCCTTAAAACAGCTGACTCAGGTTATCTGACTCGCCGTTTGGTTGATGTGGCGCAAGATGTGATTATCCGTGAAGACGACTGTGGAACCGATCGTGGTCTTGTTATCCGCTCAATTACTGATGGTAAGGAAATGATTGAGCCATTAGAAGAACGCTTGATTGGTCGTTATACGAAGAAATCAGTTAAACATCCTGAAACAGGCGAAATCATCGTTGGTCCCGATGTATTGATTACAGAAGATATGGCGCATGAGATTGTTAGCGCTGGTGTCGAAGAAGTCACTATTCGTTCTGTCTTTACATGTAATACACGTCATGGGGTTTGTCGTCGTTGTTACGGTATCAACTTGGCAACGGGCGATGCGGTTGAAGTCGGTGAAGCAGTCGGAACGATTGCCGCCCAATCTATCGGTGAACCTGGTACACAGCTTACAATGCGTACTTTCCACACGGGTGGTGTTGCGTCTAATACCGATATCACACAAGGTCTTCCTCGTGTCCAAGAAATCTTTGAAGCCCGCAATCCGAAAGGGGAAGCAGTTATTACTGAAGTCAAAGGTGAAGTGACCGCGATTGAAGAAGATGCTTCTACTCGGACTAAGAAAGTCTTTGTTAAAGGGGCAACTGGTGAAGGGGAATATGTAGTACCATTTACAGCTCGTATGAAAGTAGCAGTAGGGGATAAAATCTCTCGTGGCGCTGCTCTGACAGAAGGTTCTATCCAGCCTAAGCACTTGCTGGCTGTTCGTGATGTCTTGTCTGTTGAAACTTACTTGCTTGCTGAAGTACAAAAAGTTTACCGCAGCCAAGGGGTAGAAATCGGTGACAAGCACATCGAGGTAATGGTTCGTCAAATGATTCGCAAAGTGCGTGTCATGGATCCAGGAGATACAGACCTTCTCATGGGTACACTCATGGATATCACAGACTTTACCGATGCTAACCGTGATGTGGTCATCTCTGGAGGAGTTCCTGCGACTGCTCGCCCAGTCCTCATGGGAATTACTAAAGCATCTCTTGAAACAAATAGTTTCTTGTCAGCGGCTTCCTTCCAAGAAACCACTCGTGTCCTCACAGACGCGGCTATCCGTGGTAAGAAAGACCACTTGCTTGGTCTCAAAGAAAATGTTATCATTGGTAAAATCATCCCAGCTGGTACAGGTATGGCTCGTTACCGTAACCTTGAACCACAAGCTGTCAATGAAGTCGAAATTATCGAAGATACAACTGTAACAGAACCTGTGGAAGAAACAACTCCAGTAGAATAATAAAGAGTCGAGCCTTCTTGGCTCTTTTTATGTTCAAAATTATTTTGTGAAAACTTTCCTTATATCAAGAAAACTTTTAGAAAATATGATATAATAGTTTCGTATAAAATAGAAAAAGGAGTTTTTGTAACATGGCAAAACTTACTGTTAAAGACGTTGAATTGAAAGGCAAAAAAGTCCTTGTTCGCGTTGATTTCAATGTGCCGCTTAAAGACGGAGTTATCACAAATGATAACCGTATCTCAGCTGCTCTTCCAACAATCAAGTATATCCTTGAACATGGTGGACGTGCTATTCTTTTCTCTCACCTTGGACGTGTGAAAGAAGAAGCTGATAAAGAAGGAAAATCTCTTGCACCAGTTGCGGCTGATTTAGCTAAAAAATTAGGTCAAGATGTTGCTTTCCTTCCAGGAGTAACTCGTGGAGCAGAGCTTGAAGCAGCGATCAATGCCCTTAAAGACGGTGAAGTTCTTCTTGTTGAAAACACTCGTTTTGAAGATGTTGACGGTAAGAAAGAATCTAAAAACGATCCAGAACTTGGTAAATATTGGGCAAGCCTTGGAGACGGTATCTTTGTAAATGATGCATTTGGTACAGCTCACCGTGCTCACGCTTCAAATGTTGGTATTTCTGCTAATGTGGACAAAGCAGTTGCAGGTTTCCTTCTTGAAAACGAAATTGCTTATATCAAAGAAGCTGTTGAAAATCCAGTTCGTCCATTTGTAGCAATCCTAGGTGGTTCTAAAGTATCAGACAAGATTGGTGTTATCGAAAATCTTCTTGAAAAAGCTGATAAAGTCCTTATCGGTGGTGGTATGACTTATACTTTCTACAAAGCACAAGGTATCGAAATCGGTAACTCACTTGTAGAAGAAGATAAGTTGGAGGTTGCGAAAGCTCTGCTTGAAAAAGCAAACGGTAAATTGATTTTGCCAGTTGACTCGAAAGAAGCCAATGCTTTTGCGGACTACACTGAAGTAAAAGATACTGAAGGTGAAGCAGTAGACCCTGGTTTCCTTGGACTTGATATCGGTCCTAAATCAATCGCTAAATTTGACCAAGAATTGACTGGTGCGAAAACAGTTGTTTGGAATGGTCCAATGGGTGTCTTTGAAAATCCTGACTTCCAAGCTGGTACAATCGGTGTCATGGACGCTATCGTGAAACAACCAGGCGTGAAATCTATCATCGGTGGTGGTGACTCAGCTGCTGCAGCTATCAATCTTGGTCGAGCAGACAAGTTTTCATGGATCTCTACAGGTGGCGGCGCTAGCATGGAGCTTCTCGAAGGTAAAGAGTTACCAGGACTTGCAGCACTTACCGAAAAATAATTTTAACAGAAGGCGGTTTTTCCGCCTTTTTTATATTTTGTAAATAAACTAGCTAGTTTCTGTATTTTAATTTGCTGTATTCACGGTTTTGAAATAAAATAAGTAAAGGATTGAAAGAGTGTGCTACACACTTGTAAATGTTTTGAAAAGTTGCTAAAATATAATAAGTGTCAAATTTAAAGTAATTTGAACAATCTAATAATTTGAAATAAGGAAGAAAAATGCAAAAAAGAGAAGTATTTGGTTTTCGTAAAAGTAAAATTAGCAAAACGCTTTGTGGCGCTGTTCTAGGGACCGTAGCAGCGGTTTCTATGGCAGGACAACATGTTTTTGCTGATGAAACGACAACAACGACAAGTAAAGTAGATACCACAGCTGTGGTTGGAACCCAAACAGGCAATCCAGCCACTAATTTGCCAGATGCTCAAGGAAATGCGAGCAATGAAGCAGAACAGAGTCAAAAACAAGCTGGAGAGTCAAATGGCTCCATGCCAGTAGAAGTGCCTAAAACTGATGTTAATCAAGCAATAAATAATGCTCAAGCTGCTGGTGTTAATGTTGTCCAAGATGAAACTGTTGATAAAGGGACGGTAAAAACAGCTCAAGAGGCGGATCAAAAAGAAACTGAAATTAAAGAAGACTATGCCAAACAAGCTGAAGACATCAAGAAAACGACAGATCAATATAAGTCGGATGTAGCCGCTCATGAAGCAGAAGTTTCTAAGATCAACGCTGAAAATCAAGCAACTAAAGAACAATATGAGAAGGATATGGCTGCTCACAAAGCAGAGGTTGAACGGATTAATGCCGCCAACGCAGTAGCAAAAGCTGAATACGCAGCTAAATTAGCTCAATATCAAGCGGATTTAGCTGCGGTGAAAAAAGCTAATG
>NZ_KV841570.1:0-208 GCF_001839535.1 Streptococcus sp. HMSC36C04
ACTTCAACCGTCATTCGCAAGCTCAAGGAATTCAAATTTGAAACCAACTGGCAGAAACTGCCAGAAATTATGAGCTGGGATGAGTATAGCTTCAAGAAAGGGAAGATGAGCTTTACCAGCTTCTGCTCTTTCACTTTCAGGAAAAGCAAGCTAATCATTTCTTCGATCTGATTGAGGAGGTTATTTCTGATGTTCACCCAATTTTTCA
>NZ_KV841571.1:0-1099 GCF_001839535.1 Streptococcus sp. HMSC36C04
CTATTTAAAATTTTTTTAATTATTTGAATAGTTTTATGTTTAAACGGGGAAGGATAATATCTAAAAGTTCCCATTTTTCTTAGGACATAACCATTGAAATTTTGTTTAAAACGAAGTACACTGTCAGAACCATCAAAATGACCAGTAATACCCAAAAGGTTGTAACAGGGAATACCTCGCTTGATTGATTCTCGCATTACATAATCTTGCAAAAGAGCGGGTGCGTAGAATTTGTTAAATTCAGGATAGGATCCAGAAAAGAGATAGACCGTTTCTTTGGGAGTGTATACAAAAAGACTGCCAGCTAATATTGTACTTTCGTCTTCATGCTTTTTGAATAGTTGGTATGCTTCGTTTTTTCGTATTTCAAACGTTTCGAATTGACTAGATAGTTCTCGAATTTGATTCAGTTTTTTTTCAGAGGAATGGTTGTTTTCTTCAAGATAATCTTGTAGTAATTTAATCTTTTTAGATAATTCATTCTGATTAATTTGTAAATGCTCCAAATAATTTTTGAAATTTATGCTAGCTATGATAAATTCTGCATTGTTTCCAAAGCTATCATAAAATTTTTCATAATAATCTAAAGTCTTATCATTATAGTTGCGACGTTCAGAAGTTGATGAAGTAATCTGCTTAAATTTATAAAGCTCATTACGTTTAAGTTTATGCAGTTCTATACCAAATGTTTTAGCTTTTTTACTAATGATTTTCTTTGTTTAGTAAAAGATTTTAACAACGTTTCTTCTGTTAAGTCATTTAGGTCTTTTACAAAATGCCAATCACCTTCACCTCCAGGATAGTCCTTTTGTAAGCCATCAAATTGGTAATTCAGGTTGGTGAGCATAGATACAAGTTCCTTCTTTTCTGTACTAATAGGCTCACCTTTACTATTGAAGACTTGATAAATATCATAAGGTTTTACAACCAGCTTCATAGCCTTTAACTTTCTTGCATAGATTTTTAATTCTTCATAACATTTAGGCAAGAACTCATAATTAGTAACAACAGGTCCAGAGTTGATTTCTAGGTATAGACCACCTGCCATTTTTGCACTAAATAATAATGCTGATACTTGTAATTGATTGTTAGTAAAGAA
>NZ_KV841572.1:0-331 GCF_001839535.1 Streptococcus sp. HMSC36C04
TTTTTTATTTTTCTTAAACTTTTTCTTCCAATTTGATAGCTGGAAACATTTATTTGTTAAAGAAGTCCCCATGGCTAAAAAATATGAACTTCTAATTTCAGAAATGTCATATGAGATGGATACAATTATTAAAAAAAGGAAGCAAGTAACAGGAAATTAACTTACTGACTTCTTTACTTTTAGGAAGATGGTGGCTGATATTTTTGAAGCTAGTTGATTCAGCTAAACAAGTTTATCTTATTGCTATCTTAACTAAAGCAAGGAAAACTATCAATCCAAATTTTTCTTCGGCTTATCAAAACCCAATTTGTAAAATTAAGCTAGACAGAAA
>NZ_KV841573.1:0-1087 GCF_001839535.1 Streptococcus sp. HMSC36C04
CCCTGTTGTAAAATGAAGTGCAACACAGAAGACATGTTCATCTGATATACTAGAGTTGCGAAAAACAGTATAAAGGAAGATGAACATGTCTACAATTATTCTACCACAAATCAATCCTACAAGCACTTATCTGAAGCTGAGCGAGGAGAAATTGAAGCTTATTTAAGCGTAGGACTCAAACCTGCTGAAATTGCTCGTAGACTGGGGAGAAATCGCTCTACTATTACTCGTGAAATTAATCGTGGTTCTATAACACAATGGAAAAAAGTCAATGGGCAGAAGGTCTACTACCAACACTATTATGCAGATGCTGCCCATAACCGTTATCGGGATGCTAGAGAAACCAAGGGTGCATAGCGTGGATACCTTTGTTCATACCTATAGACTCCAACATGTAGATGCAGTTGTTCCTTCAACCAAGACGCTCTATAACTATATCCATCAAGGTTTGTTAGAGATTAAGGTTATTGATTTACCAAGAGCAGTGCGGATCCGTAAGAAATTTAACAAGCGTCCCTCTACCAAGAAACATCTAGGAAAGTCAATTGAAGAAAGACCAGAAGAGATTAATAATCGTTCCCGTTTTGGAGATTGGGAAATCGATTCTGTTCTGGGTGGAAAGACAATAGGAGAACCTTCTATTTTAACATTGGTAGAACGACAAACACGCTATGCTGTCACAAAGAAACTCGTGGAAAAGAAAGCAGAGTATGTCAATCAAGCAGTCTTAGAGTGTATGAAACTTTATCCCATTAAGTCCATAACTGCAGATAATAGAAACGAATTTTCATCATTGAGTAAGATAGAGGGATTAGATGTTTATTTTGCACATACCTATTCATCTTATGAACGAGGCACAAATGAGAATTTCAATGGATTATTAAGAGAGTTCATTCCCAAAGGATCCTCACTAAAAAAACTAAATCCGACACTTTTAGAGGACTATACAAAGGCTATCAATGAAAGACCTAGACGAATCCATGGCTATCAGTCCGCAAAAAAGCTGTTTGAGCTAACTCAAACAGCTTGAAAGATACTCACTTAATCAGAGGAACAACTTTGTTGCACTTGACTTGACAATTGGGAA
>NZ_KV841574.1:0-310 GCF_001839535.1 Streptococcus sp. HMSC36C04
CATAAGGAGAGTTATCATCTCCTTGAGAAACAATTGAAATCTCCAAATCTTTCTTTTTAATTTTGCCTTCTTTAAATAGTTTTTGTTTTTCTGCCCGTATTTTTTCAAGTAAAACTTCAACTGGTTCATCATTTGGGTCTTGTTCAACTAATTTTCCTTGCATAGCATATTGAAGAATAGATTTTTTTAGTTTATCTGGAAATTCTTTATCTAGCTGTTCTAGTCTATTATAACTTTCAGCGTATTCATCCACTTTTTCTAAAGCTGATTCGATTGCTTCTACTATGCGTTGTTGTTCGGTAAGTGGGGG
>NZ_KV841575.1:0-7610 GCF_001839535.1 Streptococcus sp. HMSC36C04
TCTGTCTAGCTTAATTTTACAAATTGGGTTTTAAGAATATCACTATCGTAATTAGTTGAATATATCTTTATTAAAATCAAGTTTTGTTTATAGATTGATTTTAATAGTAGAACCCTTGATTTTATTCAAAGGAGAAAAATATGGCGAAACCTAAAAGCAAGAAACTACCTCATTTGTCCCAAGTGTTGAAAATAATATCTAAAAATCAAAAAGATTTTCCGAATGTGTCTGGTTGGAGAAATAATTCTGAGAGGCTCAATACGTTAGTTTCAATATTGGTAACAGAAACTCATCCTTCTATTGAGCAATGGTGGGATAGCAAAATTGAATATAGTGACTCTCAAGTTTCGAACATTGTTTCTGGGAAAAGCTTTATCCATCATTTAATATGGCAGTATTATCAAGGAACTTTAAAAGAACTTCCTAGCAATGAACGATTAACATATCGTGAGCATATAAATCAATTAACAGAAAAATTAAAGAATAAAGATAATAAGTTTTCTTGGAGGAGACCTCCTTTTCTTACGAATCCTATTTGTCAAAAAATTTATGAATATTTTGATTCTTGCACTGGAGATATTGGGGATTTGGATTTAAAGAGGTTAGAGAAAAAGCTTCGTTCTGGTGAATGTGAAGATTTCTTTGCCTCAATATTATTCTTTATAGCGGCAGACATGCCTCAAATTGAAGATAATGAGTACGGTGAAAGGCATTTAGAAATTATCAAGTCAAGCCAACGATTCTTCAATGATATTGCACAAGATTTAAACGAAGGAAAATATTATGATTACTATCATAGAAAAATTATTGTTACTCCAGATATCAAACAAAAGAAAATAATAAATGAACATACTTTATCATTCAAAGCCCCGTTGTTGAACAGGAGCAATAATCTTAGTAGGGATAGTCTGCAATTTAATTTTAGCTTTGATAATTTTGAAAAGTATGATTTCTTTTCCATGAAAGAAATGGCTATTAATGGTGTAGATTTTCTTGACAAACACATTCCTCTTCCTGAAAATCCAGAAGTTAAGTTAGAGGACAGGTATTGTTACAAAAAACGATTCTTATATCCTAATATCCCCGATAACACCTCTTATGAAGTAAGACGAACCACTCAAGCTCTTTTGGGGTTTCCCATCACAGAATCAACATACCACTTGCCGTTTTCGACGAATGATTTCAAATTTGAAATATCAATGAGTCAGCTCAACAAAGATGACAATATGTTTTTTGATATTTTTTGTGCATTCTTCACTCCATTTGACAGAACTAAAAGACTATCATTTATAAAATCAAGCAGTAAACATTTTGAAGTTCATATAAAAGAATTTGTACCAAAAGGGAGCGGTGTGAAAGTTATTATAAAACCTTCACTGTCCAATTTGAATTTTAGCACAGGACAAAATATTAATCTTACGGCTGAACAGATAAATATTACAGGTGTTTGGGAAACCAGACCTGAAACGGACTATAAAGATGAATAGTATTGACAAAAATATAAAAATATGCTAATATATAAAAGTAAAATTAAAATTAAATAAATTTTCGTAACTTACCAGAAATTACTTCTGAAAGTTAATCCCTTGCATTTGGTAGAAAGTTTTAAAGTCTACCTAGCAAGTGGTAGATTAATATTTTTTAGAGGTGATTTTATGTTCCCAGATTTTTCTTTAGAAGAAGCTTTGATTTATAATGCAACAGCTCACGACCCATACAGTAAAGAATCCGTGGCGAGAAGAATGATTGCATCGGGCGTATCGGAACGAGCGGTTTCAATATTGTTAGGCATGGATCTCGAACAGATAGAAAAATTGAGCTGTTCAGATGCCATTATGCTTATGAAGCTACTAGATGGTTTTAACGATGTTTTTCATAGGTATGAGGCAACAGAAGGAATTCTACCTCAAGCATATAGAAACGTGGAGAAAGTCAAGGAGTGGTACACTGAACACGGCATAGAAGAGCCCAATCTTTTCCGAGATAGTGTAGATATAGACACTGGATTTGCACGAGTTTTTGGTTTGACTCCTTCTCAACATAAAGACTTTATAGAAAGATATGTTGATAAAAAATAATTTTTAAGCTCACATTTGTGGGCTTTTTCCTTTATGAAACTTTTTCGAAAAACTAATTCAAAACAAAATAAAAACCGCAAGAAACTTCGAAAATCCTTGCGGTTAGGGCAGTAGCTATCTTAATTCAACTCCTAAAATTTCAACGGTTTCGTTTTTTAGGTTTTCAATCCAGTCCGTCGGGTCGTTGGCTTGCTTGGTTTTAAAATAGTAATATCCCGCCATTTCAGGGTTTCGAAACTGGCACATATAAACCAAAGAATCCGCCTCAGTTAACGGTTGGCAAATTTCGAAAGTTTCCTTGGCGAAAAGGTTATTAAAATCAAAATTTTTCGGCAAAAGATAACCCAATTTCGAAACTGATCCCAGTTCCATATATTCTGTTTTTTCCATTTTAATCCTCCCATTCTTTAACAAAACCAACTTCGGTTTGTAAGGTTTCAAGCAAATTTTGGATAAATTCTTGTTTGGTTTTATAATCGTCCATAATTTCCTTATCTGTTAAACATTTATTACTGGACAATGATAACTCTCATCAGGGAAGAAGTCCAGCCCATTTTCGATGTATTTTTTACAATCTAAAACAGATGGGGGAGTCAGTTTTTTGGAGTTTTCGAAAGTTCGATGAACAGAGAATTTTTCTTCGGCGTGAGAATATTCAGGCGTAATTTACGCCAGTTTTTGAATGGCTGATTTAGAGATTTTGTACTTTCGCAATGTTTAAATGTAGTTATTTATTTTTGAAGAATCGCTTGCTAGTACGCCTGAAAACGCTCGTAGAATGATAATAAGTCGCCTGACGAAACTGCTCAGAAACGGCGGTGTTATGCGGAAACAATCTGACGCGATGCGAAGGGCGGTGCGAAAGGGGTTACGTACTTACTTTTCAACAATTTAGCAGAGTATTTTTATAAGTGTGATATAATAGAAGTATAATTTGTTCTGATAGTTTATTTTATGGAGAAGTAGATTTTTAGAATGCGGAGGTTCAATATGGTTGAGTTTATAAAGTCTAAGAAAGAAATGAGTGAGGAGGATATTAAAGCAAATTTCATCACTCCTGCTATTGTATCCAAAGGATGGAAAAATGGTGAGCATATCGCTTACGAGGAATACTTCACTGATGGTCGAATCGAGGTTAGAGGAGATAAGGCTCGTCGCAAAGAAGGGAAAAAATCAGACTATTCATTGTATTACCAATTTGGAACTCTAATTGCAATCGTTGAGGCAAAGGATAATAAACATAGCGTTCGAGCGGGATTACAACAAGCGATTGAATATGGTGAGATTTTAGATGTTCCTTTTGTTTATTCTTCGAATGGTGATGGCTTTATTGAGCATGACCGTATCACAAGAGAAGAGCGTGAGCTGGCGCTAGATGAATTTCCCACTCGTGAAGAATTATTTTCTCGTCTGAAGAAGGAAAAAGGACTAACGTCTGAAATAGCAGAAGCTATCTCAACTCCATATTACACAGATGCCTTCTCAACTAAAACGCCGCGATATTATCAGCAAATAGCTATCAACCGTACAATTGAAACAGTTGCCAGAGGACAAAAACGAGTAATGTTTGTGATGGCAACAGGAACGGGAAAAACATTCATGGCTTTTCAAATTATTCATCGTCTTCGAAAATCTGGTTTGGCTAAACGAGTTTTATTTTTAGCGGATAGAAACATCTTAGTAGACCAAACGATGGCTGAAGACTTTAAGCCATTCGAAAAGGTGATGACGAAAATTACTCCAAAACTTTTGAATGCTCCTGAAAAATTAAATTCTTTTGAAATTTACCTAGGACTTTATCAGCAACTAACTGGTGAAGATGGTACTGAAACGCATTATCAAAAGTTCGACAAAGACTTCTTTGATTTAATCGTAATTGATGAAGCGCACCGTGGCTCAGCCAAGGAAGACAGCAACTGGCGTAAGGTGATTGATTATTTCAGTTCTGCGACACAAATTGGTATGACGGCAACTCCTAAAGAAACCAAGGATGTCTCCAATATGGAATACTTCGGGGAGCCAATTTATACTTATAGTTTAAAACAAGGAATCGAGGATGGTTTTTTGGCTCCGTATCGTGTTATGAGAGTTAATTTAGATGTGGATGTGGATGGCTATCGTCCAGAAACTGGGAAAGTTGATGCTAAAGGGCAGTTAATCGAGGATAGGTACTACGGCAGGAAAGATTTTGACAAAACTATTGTTATTGATGATAGAACTCAAAAAGTTGCTAAGTTTGTTTCGGACTATATGAAGCGAAACAATGCACGATTTGATAAAACGATTGTTTTTTGTGTTGATATTGACCATGCTGAACGGATGCGTGCTGCACTTGTAAAAGAGAATCTAGACTTAGTCCAAGAAGACTATCGTTATGTCATGCAAGTAACTGGTGACAATGCTGAAGGAAAAGCTCAACTGGATAACTTTATGGATGTCAATTCTAATTTTCCCGCTATTGTAACAACGTCTAAATTATTAACGACAGGAGTTAATGCTAAAACATGTCGTTTGATTGTTTTAGACTCTAATATCCAATCCATGACTGAATTTAAACAAATTATTGGTCGTGGCACACGTCTTTATCCTCAAAAGGGGAAAGAATTTTTTACGATTATTGATTTTCGAAATGTTACTAATTTGTTTGCTGACCCTGATTTTGATGGTGAACCAGTGAAGGTTCTGGAAACAGGTGCAAAAACAAATAATGGTGCTACACCTGGTTTTGTAGACGAAGGTGGTGACCCAGTAGAAAAATATGTCGTTGCAGATAAGCAAGTGACCATTTTGAATTCAACAGTTCAAGTATTGGATGAAAATGGAAAACTGGTCACTGAAAATCTAACCGACTACACCCGTAAGAATATTTTAGGTAGTTATGCTACTTTGAACGATTTTATCACGGCTTGGCATACAGCAGATAAAAAGAAGATTATATTGGACGAACTTTATAAAAAAGGAGTTTATCTGGATGCTATTCGAGAGTCGGAAGGGATTTCGGAGCAAGAAATTGATGACTTCGATTTACTCCTAAAACTTGCCTATGGTCAAAAAGAATTAACCAAAACAGAGCGTATTAACAAACTCAAACGAAGTGGATATTTATATAAATATAGCGAAGAAGCACGTGCAGTTTTGGAAATTTTGTTGGACAAGTACATGGATAAAGGTATTGGAGAACTCGAAAGTATTGAAACACTAAAACTTCCAGAATTTCAGCTATATGGTGGAACCTTCAAAATCATCAATACTTACTTTGGAGATAAAAAACGGTATTTACAAGCAATTAAAGAATTGGAGCAAGAGCTATTTACGGTAGCTTAATGAAAGGAAAATATGTCAATTACATCATTTGTAAAAAGAATTCAAGATATCACTCGAAACGATGCGGGTGTTAATGGTGATGCTCAACGTATTGAGCAAATGTCTTGGTTATTATTTTTGAAAATTTACGATAGCCGTGAAATGGTTTGGGAGTTAGAAGAAGATGACTACGAATCGATTATTCCAGAGGAGTTAAAATGGCGAAATTGGGCTCATGCTCAAAAAGGGGAACAGGCATTGACAGGTGATGAATTACTTGATTTTGTCAATAATAAATTATTTAAAGAGTTGAAAGAGCTTGAAATAACTCCAAATATGCCTATTCGAAAAACGATTGTCAAGTCAGCTTTCGAAGATGCGAACAACTATATGAAAAATGGTGTTTTGTTACGCCAAGTAATCAATGTTATTGATGAAGTCGACTTCAATAGCCCTGAAGACCGTCATTCTTTTAATGACATCTACGAAAAAATTCTTAAAGATATTCAAAGTGCTGGGAACTCAGGAGAGTTTTATACACCACGTGCAGCGACTGACTTTATCGCTGAAGTCCTTGACCCAAAACTTGGCGAATCAATGGCAGACCTCGCTTGTGGAACAGGGGGATTCTTAACTTCGACTCTGAATCGTTTAAGTAGTCAACGTAAAACTAGTGAAGACACTAAGAAATATAACACAGCTGTTTTTGGTATTGAAAAGAAAGCATTTCCCCACCTTTTAGCAGTTACAAATCTGTTTCTTCACGAAATTGATGACCCTAAAATTGTTCATGGCAATACTTTGGAGAAAAATGTTCGCGAATACACAGATGACGAAAAATTTGACATTATCATGATGAATCCACCTTTTGGAGGTTCTGAATTAGAAACAATAAAAAATAATTTTCCAGCAGAATTACGGAGTTCTGAAACAGCTGACTTATTCATGGCTGTTATTATGTATCGTTTGAAAGAAAATGGTCGTGTTGGGGTTATTTTACCTGATGGTTTTTTATTTGGCGAAGGCGTAAAAACTCGCTTGAAACAAAAACTGGTAGATGAGTTCAACTTACATACGATTATTAGGTTGCCTCATAGTGTATTTGCGCCGTATACAGGAATTAATACGAACATTCTTTTCTTTGATAAAACAAAGAAAACAGAAGAAACTTGGTTTTATCGTTTAGATATGCCAGATGGTTATAAAAATTTCTCGAAAACCAAGCCGATGAAGTCAGAACATTTTAATCCTGTTCGTGACTGGTGGAAAAATCGTGAAGAAATTTTGGAAGGTAAGTTCTATAAATCTAAATCATTTACACCTAGCGAATTGGAAGAGCTAAATTATAATTTAGACCAGTGTGGTTTTCCAAAAGAAGAAGAGGAAATTTTAGATCCCTTTGAGTTGATTCAGAATTATCAAGTGGAAAGAGCAACTTTAAATCATAAGATTGATACTGTATTAGCTGATATTTTGCAGTTGTTGGAGGACAAATAATGACACCAGAACAACTTAAGGCAAGTATCCTCCAAAGAGCGATGGAAGGGAAATTAGTACCACAAAATCCTGATGGCGAACCAGCAAGCGAATTGCTAAAGAGAATTAAAGCTGAGAAAGAAAAACTTATCAGTGAAGGCAAAATCAAGCGAGATAAAAAGGAAACCGAGATATTTCGTGGTGATGATGGGAAACCTTATGAGAAGTTCGCTGATGGAAGTATTCAAGAAATTGATGTCCCTTATGATATTCCTGATAGTTGGGAGTGGGTGAGGTTTTCTACATTGGTTGAAATTGTTAGAGGTGGCTCTCCACGACCAATCAAAGATTATCTTACTTCTGAAGTAGATGGAATAAATTGGATAAAAATAGGTGATACTAAAAAGGGTGAAAAGTATATAAATAATGTTAAAGAAAAAATCAAAAAATCAGGGCTTAACAAAACTAGATTTGTAAAAAAAGGTACATTTTTGTTAACTAATTCTATGAGTTTTGGTAGACCTTATATTTTGAATGTTGATGGTGCAATACACGATGGATGGTTGGCTATTTTGAACTATGAAAACTCATTAAATAGAGATTACCTATTCTATATTCTTTCATCAAATGTAGTTTATTATCAATTTTTATCTCTAATTAATGGAGCTGTTGTGAAAAACTTGAATAGTGATAAAGTTGCTTCTATTCTCATCCCTCTCCCCCCACTTACCGAACAACAACGCATAGTAGAAG
>NZ_KV841576.1:0-984 GCF_001839535.1 Streptococcus sp. HMSC36C04
AATTCAAAGACTTCCTAGGAATTCTATTTTTTTATCAGCTATAGCTGATAAATAATTTTGAGGAATATTTGTAAAATCCATTTGTTTCGGTAGTCCATTTCGTCTTAATAAGCCATTAGAATGTTCATTGAGGCCTCGTTGCCCAGGACATCCTGGGTCCGCAAAGAAAATATCAATGTCATGTGCATTCGAAATAGATTTCCAATTAGAAAATTCTTTCCCACAATCAAAAGTGATCGACTTAAAGAGATGGCTGGGGACTTGAGATAACCATTGATTGATGGAAGTCTCAATATCACTTGCTTTCCGTCCATTGGTTTTCAGTGTGATGATGGCTTTTGAGCAGCGTTCTACTAAGGTAATGACTGCACTTTTGTGTTTTTCTCCCACAATTGTATCCCCTTCTAGATGACCGAATTCCGTCTTAAAATTAGGATAACTGTCTGCTCTCTCACGTAAATCTCTGCGAAACGCTTGTTTTCCTCGTTTTTCGCTATGACCATTTGGTTTTCTTTTGCCTTTCCAAGGGAGATCTTCTTTCTTTAAAATACCACGGTCTGCTAGTCGATAGAGGGTTCTCATAGAACAAGAAACCCTATCTGGATAAGTTCCTTTAATGACATCAAGGCTCCAATTTTCTTCTAAATGAGTCTGGATAAAATCTTTTTCTGATTGCGTCAGACTTGTTTTATTCCTGCCCCAACGTTTCTTATTGACTTTATAACGGTTGTAGTAATCATATGCAGAGTGCCCCTCTTTCAGATAGTTGATGACAGTGTAGATTGTCTGTTTTGATCTGCCAAGTGAAGTCACAATATCTGAAACTTTTATGTTTTCTTGATAGTAAGCCTCTATCATTACAAGCTCGTTTGTGGTAAGATGAGTATAGGTCATTTATGTTAGTTCCTTTCAGACAAATGTGGTGTTTATCTGAGCCTAACATAGATGGCTTTTTCTGTCTAGCTTAATTTTACAAATTGGGTT